>CAZYGK010000024.1:0-37343 GCA_964647355.1 uncultured Flavobacteriaceae bacterium
CCGGCGACTTCATCCATCATCCGTGCCAGTTCGCGCATCCGGAATGGGCGTCGAGTGCCGACTTCGACCAGACCGCGTCGACGAAGACGCGGCGCGATGTGTTCGGAAGGCTCGCCGGCACGCCGACGCTCGTCATCGGCACGCATTTCGCCACGCCGACCGCGGGGCGTATCGTGCGCGACGGCGACGCCTACCGCTTGGACGTCTGATCTCAAACGGAGAAAGCGATGCCTGTTGTCCATGGCGTGAGCGGACCCGATCGCGTTTTGATGCGCGCGGGCGTTTTGCTGTTTCTGGTCGGCCTGCTCACCGGGCTTGCGGTGCCGTTGATGCAGATCCAGCGTATGGCGCTGTCGAGCCATCTCGAGGGCGTGATGAACGGCATGCTGCTGATGATATTGGGATTGCTGTGGCCGAAGCTTTCGCTGCCCGCGTGGGCCGGCACCGCCACGTTCTGGCTTGCCCTCTACGGCACGTTCGCCAACTGGCTCGCGACTTTGCTTTCGGCGGCTTGGGGCGCGGCGGCGATGATGCCGATTGCGGGGCAAGGTGCCGTCGGCACGCCCATTGCCGAAGGCATCGTCTCGGCGCTGCTCGGCAGCTTGACGCTTGCGATGATCGCTGCGTGCGGTTTCGTGCTGTGGGGATTGCGCCCCACAACACGTTGAGGCAGGCGTTCGGGTCTAGAACGAGCCCAAGAAGTCCCGTTTGCCGATTTCGACGCCGTTGTGGCGTAGGATCGCGTAGGCGGCGGTGACGTGGAAGTAGAAGTTCGGCAGCGCGAATTGGTGCAGATAGACGCCGCCCTTCCAGGTCATTTCCTGTCCGGCGATTTTCAGCGTCACATTGCGGTCGAAGCCGCCGTCGAATTGTGCGGGCTTCAAGCCTTTGATGAAGTCGAGCGTCTTTGCGATGCGGGCTTGCAGCTCGGCGAAGGTCGTTTCCGTGTCGGCATAGCTCGGCACATCGACGCCGGCGAGGCGGGCGGAGGCGCCCTTCGCGTGATCGGTCGCGATCTGCACTTGGCGCGCAAGCGGGAACATGTCGGGCGCGATGCGCGCGTTCACGAAGACGGCAGGGTCGATCTTCTTCGCCTCGGCGTGCGCTTGCGCCTTGGTCAGGATTGCCGAAAGCGCGTTTAGGATTTGCACGAAGGCCGGAACCGTCGCCTGGTACGCATTGACTGTCATATTCAACCTTTCCTTTGGGATGGCGGTGGGATTGGTCTAGCACGCGCCGTATATCTCGCGGCAGAGTGCGTCTGTCACTTTTTCCAGTGTCCAGGACAGCAACTTCAGGGGCATCGCCGGGTTTGCTTTGGATTCTCGCCACCTTAGTAGCCGCGGCGGCGCAAACCGCACGCAATGCGATGCAGAGCTCGCTGACCGCGCAGCTCGGGACGATCGGGGCGACGCAGGTCCGGTTCCTCTATGGGTTTCCGTTTGCGCTGGTGTTTCTGGCGATCGTCGCGGTTGCGGCGGGAGCGATGCCGCCCGACCCCAATCTGCGCTTCCTCGCGTTCACCGCGGCGGGCGCCGTTGCGCAGATTGCGGGAACGGCGTTGCTGCTCGCGGCGATGCAGCTCCGGTCGTTCTCGGTGGCGACCGCGTTCGGGAAAACGGAAGCGGTGCAGGTGGCGCTGTTCGGGCTCGTGCTGCTTGGCGACGAACTCACGCTGATGCGGGCCGGTGCGATCGGCGTTGCGACGGCGGGCGTGTTCTTACTGGCGGTGAAGCGCGGCGAGAAATGGGACGGCGCGGCGTTGCGCCCTGCCCTGTTCGGGATTGCTTCGGGCGGGCTCTATGCGCTCGCCGCCGTCGGGTTTCGCGGTGGCATCCTTTCGCTCGACGACGGCGTTTATTTCCTGCGCGCGACGACCACGCTCGCGTGGTCGCTCGGGTGCCAAGCGTTGATGCTCGGCGTTTGGATGGCGGTGTTCGACGCGGTGAATTTGCGCAGGAGTTTCGCGCTTTGGCGGCAGTCTCTGTTCGCGGGCTTCATGGGCGCGTTCGCGTCGCAGTTCTGGTTCTTGGGCTTTTCGCTCACGTCGGCCGCCAATGTTCGCACGCTCGGGCTCGTCGAGGTGTTGTTTGCACAAGCCGTATCGCGGCGGTTGTTCGGACAGGCGACATCGGGCCGGGAGATCGCCGGCATCGCCCTGATCGTCGCCGGCGTCGCGCTGCTGCTCGCCGCCGTTTAGCCGACGCGCTTCAAGCGGTTGCCGACGGAGGCGATTGCTTTGAGCGCCGGGATGAGTTCGCGGCCCAAATCCGTCAGCGCGTATTCGACCGACGGCGGCGATGTCGGCTGCACCGTGCGATCGATGATACCGATCGACTCAAGCTCCTTGAGACGCGCGCTCAACACCTTTGCCGAGACGGCGGGGATGTCCGTGCGCAATTCGCTGAACCGGCGCGGGCCGCCGACCAAGGACCAAACCACGCTCGGCGTCCACGCCCCGCCTAAGAACTTCATGCAGGTGCGGATCGGGCACATCGGCTCGGGCGGCGAGTTGTTCTTGCGCATTTTCAGCGCCATGGCGAAGTCCCCTACGAAGTTACCGGACGGATACTCGAAAATGCAGGTAACAATCAATCATGTAGTTACAAAAGGTAATCTTCCGCCCTATATCGGCCTCACCCTCGACGGCCGCTGCAGAGGCGGCGGCCGCCGGACACGCTTTTTCTTAGCAACCAAGAGGTCTTACATATGAAATTGTATTTTTCGCCCGGCGCCTGCTCGCTCTCGCCGCACATCGCGTTGCGCGAGGCGGGCCTTTCTTTCGAACTTGAGCAGGTGAACACGAAGGAGAAGAAGACGAAGTCCGGCGAGGATTATTGGAAGATCAATCCGAAGGGCTATGTGCCCGCGCTGAAGCTCGACGACGGCTATTTGCTGACTGAGGGCCCTGCGATCGTGCAGTACATCGCCGACCAGAAGCCCGGCTCGCACCTCGCGCCGGCGAACGGCACGGCCGAGCGCTACAAGCTGCAGGAGTGGCTCACCTATATCGGCACGGAGATTCACAAGAACTTCTCGCCGCTGTTCAATCCGGCGACGCCAGATGCCGCGAAGGCGCTCGCTGTCCAGAACCTGGCGAAGCGCTTTGCCTATGTGGACGAGAAGCTTGAGGGCAAGGACTATCTCACCGGTTCGCAGTTCACCGTCGCCGACGGCTATCTGTTCACGGTGACGAATTGGGCGAACTTCGTGAAGTTCGACCTCAAGGACTATCCGAACCTGCGCGCGTTTCAGGCGCGCGTCGCGGCGCGTCCGAAGGTGCAGGAAGCGCTGAAGGCGGAAGGCCTCGCTTAACGAAGTAAGTCGGCGGTCAGGTGCTCAGCGCGGCCGAAAGCTGCGCCAGCAACTGGCCGCCGAACCACGACAGGATCGGGATGATCGCCAGCGTCGCGATGCGGGCGAACACGGCGAAGCCGCCCGGCCAATCGGGGATTCTCGCGATCTCGTTCTTCACGTTCAGCATGGCGCTCAACGCCGGGATGCCGACGGGCTCTCCCAGGTGACCGCCAAAATACGCGCGGCGCCAAAGTTCCCGAGCGTAGATTTGCAGATCGTGCGTGGCAGCGCCTTTCGCCGCCCTGATGGCACGGCGCGCGCCCCACATCGCGCCGATGACCGCGCCCACCGTCATCAGGACGCCCAGCAGGAGCAAAACCAAACTCGCGTACATCGCATCGGGCTGCGAAACCGAAGGACCGGCCAGCGCCAACAGAACGAGCAAGAACAGCGCGACGTGGCGGGCATAACCTGCGACCGGTTGGACCGCACCCAAGTCGAACAGGTCGATGCGCAGCTGGCTTGAGGTCGCCTTGCGGAACCGGTGATGCAGCAGCGCAACGTAGGTGATGCTGGAGCCCAGCAGCCCGAATGTCAGTGCGAGCCGGATGTACATCCAGATCGTCTGCAGCGCGACGCTCCAGCCGTCGCCTGAGATGGTGCTGCGCAAGACGCTGCCGAACGCGGTTGCCAGAATGATCGCCCAAAAGCAGCCCGCACCGATGCGCGCGACGGCGAACGCATCGACCAGACCGGCGCGCGTTTCGCCATAAGTTGCATTGTCGACGCTCAGCGTGGGGCGCAACTGGTCGTAGGCGCGCACACAAGCCGTGCCGATGAGCGTCGGCAGAACGACATTGTACGAAACGAAGCCCAAGAGCAGGATCTCGACGGCGTTCGAGCCTGCGGCGATGAACAGTTCATTGCCGACGAAGATGCCGTTCGCGACGCCCGCCAGGTTCAGAACGAGAAGGTGCAGCAGGGTGAGCGCGATGAAGATCGCAAACGCTGCGGGTACCGGCTGCTGCTCGATCCAGATCAAGGCGCGATCGAACGCGGTTTCCGGCTCGGCAGCGTCGGCTGCATCCGGCGGCGGGAGCGCAAGCGGCTCCTGCGGACCTGGCGCGACATTGTCCGACGATCTGATTTCCGGCTCGTTCATGCTTCCACGTTCGGCGCGCCAAGTCGCGCGCCGGCCCCAACGCATTCGAAGCGTCATTGTTTCGTGGAACGGTGCGCGAGTCACGCCGCGATGCGCGCGTATGGTTAGCCGCGTTTACCCAATCAGTACGAGAACTCGGCGAAAATCTTGGTGATGTCGCGGCCCCAGGGGCCGTGGAAGCGTTCGAGGAGTTCTTCGGCGCGGGTTTTGCCGCTTTGGACGATCTGGAACAGCGGTTCGATGAAACCTTCCTCGGTGCCGCCGATCGAGTCGGTCTGGGCGCGCGTGCGCAGGCCGGCGCGCGAGATTTCTAGCATCCTGAGTGCGATCGCCTGGACCGTCGTGCTGCGGAACGGCGTCTTGAGGCCGAGCTTCGGCACGGCTTCGCGCAAAGCGCTGCGCTCCTCGGCCGTCCAGTCCTTGCAGATGTCCCACGCGGCATCGAGCGCCGTTTGATCGTAGTAGATGCCGGTCCAGAGCGCGGGCAGTGCGCAGATCCGGCGCCAAAGGCCGCCGTCGGCGCCGCGCATCTCCAAGAACTTCTTCAGCCGCACTTCGGGGAAGATCGTCGTCAGGTGATCGGCCCAGTCGGACATCGTGGGTTCGACGTGTTCGAGGCCCGGGAGTTTGCGCGCGAGGAAGTCGCGGAACGATTGGCCGGCCGTGTTCAGGTACTTGCCGTCGCGGTAGACGAAGTACATCGGCACGTCGAGCGCGTAGTCGACATAGCGCTCGAAGCTCATTCCGTCTTCGAACACGAAGGGCAGCATGCCGGAGCGCGCGTTGTCGACGTCGGTCCAGACGTGGCTGCGGTACGAGAGGAAGCCGTTCGGGCGGCCTTCGCGGAACGGCGAGGCGGCAAACATCGCGGTGGCGATCGGCTGGAGCGCCAGGCCGACGCGGAACTTCTTGACCATGTCGGCTTCGGACGAGAAGTCGAGATTCACCTGAATCGTGCAGGTGCGGAACATCATCTCGAGACCCAAGCCGCCGACGCGCGGCATGTAGTTCCTCATGATGCCGTATCTGCCCTTCGGCATCACGGGCACGTCGTCGAGGCGCGCGGTCGGGTGGTAGCCCAAGCCGAGGAAGCCCGCTCCGATCTCTTTAGCGACTTGGCTCACTTGGTCGAGGTGCTCGTTCGACTCGGCGCACGTCTCGTGAATGCTCTTCAGCGGTGCGCCGGAGAGTTCGAGCTGACCGCCAGGTTCGAGACTGATCGCGCCCCCGCCGGTATGCTTCAGGCCGATGATGTTCGCGCCTTCCTTGATCGGCTCCCAGCCGCCGAAGCGCTCCAGGCCCTCCAGCATCGCGCGGATGCCGGGCTTGCCTTCGTAGGGAAGCGGCTGCAGCGTCCTCAGGTCGTAGCCGAACTTTTCGTGCTCCGTCCCGATACGCCATTCGCTCTTCGGCTTGGCGCCCTTCGACAGAAACTCGATGAGATCGGCCTTTGACGAAATGGGGCCGCCGCCTGCTTGCGGGACGGACATGAAGGCACCTCAATGACAATGCCTTCATGTAGGGTGCTAAACCCCACTCGCGCAAGGGGTGAAAGGATTAACCCCAGTCGCCCAGCGTAGATTGCCAAATCGTGATCGCGGCGAGAGCGGCCGTGTCGGCACGCATAATGCGCGGGCCGAGCGTGACGGGGACTACGACACTCAGTGTACGGATTATTTCGCGCTCGGCCGGATCGAAGCCGCCTTCGGGCCCTGTGAGGATCGCCCATGGGCCCCTGCCTGCCTTCGCCAGCGCTTCGGCAGCAGGCAGCGCGTCGCCCGCTTCGTCGCAAAACATAATGCGGCGGTCGGCGGGCCAAGCGTGCAGCAGCTTCTGCAGCTGAACCGGCACTTCGATCGCGGGCACGTCGAGGCGGCCCGATTGTTCGGCGGCGCCGATCGCGTTCGCGCGCATGCGATCCTCGTTGACGCGGTCGACGATCGTGCGGCGGGTGATCACCGGGCGGATGCTGGCAACGCCAAGCTCAGTCGCCTTTTGTACCAGATAGTCGAACGGCGTGCGTTTCACGGGTGCCGCGAGGAGGTGGAGATCCGGCACGCTGCGGTGCGGTTCCGACTGGCGCTCGACCACGACGGTGACCGCGCCCTTGGCGATGCGCGCGATGACGGCGCGCCATTCGCCGTCCTTGCCGTTGAAGAGGTGCAGCGCATCGCCTTCGACGGCCCTGAGCACGACGGCCACGTGATGGCTCGGCGCGTCGTCGAGTTCGATGCGCGCCCCGGCGATCAAAGGATCTTGCACGTAAACGCGCGTGAGGCCGCCTTCGTCGGCGAGGTCTTTGGTGCGTTGCGGCATAGCTTACTCTTGTGGCGGGGCGATGTTCCACTTAACACACGGAACCCATGAGCATAACCGATCCGATTGCAAGACCCGCCGATGCCGCCCCCACAACGTGGGTGGATCGTTTCGTCCCGCCGGCCTTCGGGCCCTATTTCAGGCTCGCGCGGGCGGACCGGCCGATCGGCATCTGGCTGCTGCTCCTGCCGTGCTGGTGGAGCATCTTGATGGCGGCGGAGCAGTGGCCGCTCTCGTTCGGGCTCGTTGCTTATACGATTTGGATGATGGTCCTGTTCGCGGCCGGGGCGACAGTCATGCGCGGCGCGGGCTGCACCTACAACGACATTGTGGACCGCGATATCGACGCGCGCGTGGAGCGCACGGCAGGCCGGCCGATCCCGTCGGGCCAGGTGACGCTGCCGATGGCGATCGCTTTCTTGATCGGCCAGCTTTTGGTTGGGCTCACGATCTTGCTGATGCTCAATCGCTTCTCGTTGATCTTAGGCGCACTGTCGTTGATCCCGGTCGCGATCTATCCGTTCATGAAGCGCTATACGGATTGGCCGCAGGCGTTCCTCGGACTCACGTTCAACTGGGGCGCGATGCTGGGGTGGAGCGCGATGATGGGCGGCCTCGCGGTCGCGCCGATGCTGCTCTTCTTCGGCTGCATCTTCTGGACGCTCGGCTACGACACGATCTACGCGCACCAAGACAAGGAAGACGACGCGGTGATCGGCGTGCGCTCGACGGCGCGCTTGCTCGACGCGCAGACGAAGCCGTGGTTGGCGGGGTTCTATATTCTCGCGTGGCTGTTATTCTGGGGGGCGGGCGTCGTCGCGGGGTTGGGCTGGGGTTACGTCGCAGGCCTTGCACTCGTCGCCGCGCACATGGCGTGGCAGATCATCCACCTCGACATTAAGGATAGTGCGAACTGCCTTTCGGTCTTCAAGTCGAACCGCGATTTGGGGTTGATCATGTTCGGGGCTATCCTGGCCGGAATCATCACCGGCTGAGGGAACCTTGACGATGACCGGACTACCGATCGTGCCGCCGCTCGTGGCGTTGGTGCTGTTTGCGGCGTGGGGCCTTTTGCTCGTTGTCGCCATCGGCATGACGCGGCTGGTGCAAGTCGTCACGCAAGGCAAAGGGCCAGGCGACTTCCCGTCCGGTACGCCGCACGGAAGCCCCGGCTATTGGCGGTTGAACCGCGCGCATCTGAACGTGACCGAGAACCTGCCGTTCTTCGGCGCGCTGGTGCTTTCGGGAATGTATCTGCAGGTGCAGGGCTTCGCGTTCGAGGTTTTGCCGAGCCTTGTGCTTTACGCGCGCATCGCCCAATCGCTGATCCATGTCGCCTCAGGAACGCGGCTGGCGGTGACGCTACGGTTCATCTGTTATCTCGTTCAGGTGCTCGCGATGCTTACGATGGCGGCGGTCATTCTGAAGGCTGCGGGACTTGCGTTGCCGTGGTAGGCTGACGGCATGACGCTTGCCGCCGCCAAGTTCCTGACGCCCGACGAACTTGCGACCATTCGCAAGCGCTCCGACCTGCGGGGGATTTGGTGCGTGGCGCATGCGTGGGGCGTCATCGCCGCAGCGTGGGCGCTGTTCATCTGGTGGCCGAACCCGCTCACGCTTGGCCTCGGCATTGTCGTCGTCGGCGCGCGGCAACTGGGACTTGCGATCCTCATGCACGACGCCGCGCACGGCGTGCTGACGAACAATAGGGCGTTGAACGAGGCGCTTGGGCAGTGGTTCCTGGCGTGGCCGGTGATCAGCGATCTCAACAATTATCGTACGTATCATCTGAAGCATCACCGCTATACGCAGCAGGCGAACGATCCCGATCTCGTGCTCTCGGCGCCGTTTCCGATCACGCGCGAGAGTTTCCGGCGCAAGTCGATCCGCGACCTCACCGGACAGACCGTGTTCAAGCAACGCACCGCGCAGTTCCGCAACGCCTTCACGGTCAAGGGCGGCACGTTCTTCGACGGCGTGAAGAAGGGGCTTAACCGACTCGGCGGACCGATCGCGGTGAATCTGGCGTTGCTCGTTGCACTGACCGCGCTCGGCTATTGGTACGTCTACTTCCTGCTTTGGGTCGTGCCGTTCTTCGTCTGGTTTCCGCTGATCACGCGGGTGCGTAACATCGCCGAGCATGCGGTCGTGCCGGACAACGACGACCCGTTCCGCAATGCACGCACGACGAAAGCGAACTTACTGTGGCGCGCGCTCGTGGCGCCGTATTGGGTCAACTACCACGTCGAGCATCACCTTTTGATGTGGGTGCCTTGCTATAACCTGCCGCGCTTTCACCGCTTGTTGCTCGCGAAGGGTTACGGGCCGAAGATGGAACTTCAGCCGGACTATCTGACCGTGCTGCGCCTTGCGACTTCGAAGCTCGTGGATGGCGCGCATCGTGGTGGCGGCGGCGCAAATCCCGGCGACGGCGATGCCTTCAACATCACGCCACGCGCGGGCAACTAGGCGTGAAGGATCCCGCCGCGTTCATTCGCGCGAACACCGAGCTTCTCCGACCGCCTCTGGTGCCGGAGGTCGTGCTGCATCTCGCAACCGAGATCGTGCCGATCTGGCGCAAGACGGAAGAAGAACTCGCAGCCGAGGGCATCCCGCCGCCGTTCTGGGCGTTTGCGTGGGCGGGCGGTCAGGCTCTGTCGCGCTGGGTGCTCGACAATCCCGAGACGGTGCGCGGCAAACGCGTGCTCGATTTCGCGACCGGGTCGGGCGTCTCGGCGATCGCCGCGATGAAGGCTGGCGCGCGCGAGGTTGTCGCGAACGAGATCGACGCGTTTGCGATCGCGGCCGCGACGCTGAACGCCGCGGCGAACGGCGTCGCACTGACGTCGTCGCATGAGGATTTGATCGGCCGCGACGACGGTTGGGACACGGTGCTCGCCGGCGACGTTTGTTATGAGCGCGAGATGTCGGCGAAGGTGTTCGACTGGCTTAAGGTACTGGCCCGTCGCGGCGCGCTGGTGCTCGTCGGCGATCCGGGGCGCAACTATCTGCCAAAGGGTATGACCGAGCTTGCGGTGTACGACGTGCAGACGACGCGGGAACTTGAGGATCGCGAGGTGAGGCGGACCAAGGTTTGGCGGGTGAGCCCTTAGAGCTTCCGGCGCGGCTTTGCGGCGAGCGGCAGGTCGTCGAAGAGGGACGGCTTGTCGTCGAGCTTGGCGCGTTCGATCGTCAGCATCTTCATTTTCGTCTCGAGCCCCAAGGGGGCGGAGAAGCCGCCGGTTTTTCCGCCGCTTGCGAGCACGCGATGGCAGGGGACGATGATCGGGAACGGGTTTGCGCCCATCGCTTGGCCGACAGCGCGCGCGGCGCCGGGGTCGCCGAGGCGTTTCGCGAACTCGCCGTAGGTGATGACTTCGCCGGGAAGAATCGTGCGGGCGAGGTCGAAGGCGCGGCGGTGAAAGTCGGCCAGGCCCGTGTAGTCGAGGGGCGCGCTTTTCAGATCGCGCTTTTCGCCCTGAAGCAAGGCGACGATGTCGTCGATCACGGTTTGCACGGCGGGCGGCGGTGGCGCTTCGGTGGCGTCGGGCAGGCGCTTCTTTAAGAACGCGCGGCTTGCTGCGGCATTCTTCGAGGGCAGGCTCGTGCCTACGATGCCGTTCGGCCCCCACGCGATGGCGCAGGTGCCG
The DNA here is from genome assembly GCA_964647355.1 of uncultured Flavobacteriaceae bacterium. Lineage (GTDB taxonomy): Bacteria > Pseudomonadota > Alphaproteobacteria > Micropepsales > Micropepsaceae > SZUA-430. Next base: position 10,426 of record CAZYGK010000024.1, read on the forward strand.
ATAGCCGTCTCAAAGAGTGCGAAGCCTTGCGCCACGCCGGTTTCGTCCCAGGTTACGCCGACGAGGGGACCAGTTTTGGCGGAAACGTGCAAGGTGCTCAGCCTTGACGGGCGCGGCCCCCGAGGGTTCATTCGCCGCCACTTCACAGGGATGCTTCGATGACCGACCGGTTGAATTTGCTCACCGACTTGATTGCGAAGGCGAAGAAGCTTGGTGCCGACGCGGCGGATGCGGTCGTGTTCGACTCGATTTCATCGGGGGTCGCTTACCGGCTCGGAAAATTGGAAGAGGTGGATCGTTCGGAGTCGAGCGATTTGGGCTTGCGCGTCTTCATCGGGCGGCAACAGGCGGCGGTGTCTTCGAGCGATCTGTCGGCGCGGGCGCTCGATCAGCTCGCGGAACGCGCGGTTGCCATGGCGCGCACGACGCCCGAGGATCCCTATTGCAGTCTCGCGCCGCGCGAGCTGCTCGCCAAGACGTGGCCCGAGCTCGATCTTGAGGACAAGGCCGAGCCTTCGTCCGAGCGCTTGGTGGAGCTCGCGCGCAATTGCGAGGCTGCCGCGCGCGAAGTGCCGGGGATCACGAACAGCGAAGGCGGCAGCGCGGGCTGGGGCCGCGGCGCGGTTGCGCTTGCGACCAGCGAAGGCTTTGCGGGCGCCTATGCGTCGACCAGCGTGTCGGTGTCGGTGAGCGTGCTTGCGGGCGAAGGCACGGGGATGGAGCGCGACTACGACTTCTCGTCAGCACACCACTTGGCCGATCTCGGTGATCCGCAAAAGGTTGGGCGGAGTGCCGCCGAGCGTACGCTAAAGCGGCTCAATCCGCGCAAGGTGAAGTCGCAGGCGGTGCCCGTCGTGTTCGATCCGCGCGTTTCGAACAGCATCGTCGGCCATTTGGCCGGCGCCATCAACGGCGTGTCGATCGCGCGCGGGACGTCGTTCCTCAAGTCGAAGATGGGACAGCGCGTGTTTCCGGAAGGCACGCGCATCGTGGACGATCCGCATCTCGTGCGCGGCGTGCGTTCGAAGCCGTTCGACGGCGAAGGCGTTGCGAACCGCGCGATGAACTTGGTCGAAGACGGCGTGTTGCAAACCTGGCTGCTCGACAGCGCGACGGCGCGGCAGCTGAAGCTAACGTCGACGGGTCACGCGGCGCGCGGCACGGGCGGACCGCCCTCGCCTTCGACCTCGAACCTTTATCTGGTACCGGGTAAGGAAACGCCGGAGCAGCTGATCGCTGACATCAAGGAAGGCTTTTACGTGACCGAGCTTATCGGTATGGGCGTGAACGGCGTCACCGGCGACTATAGCCGCGGCGCCGCGGGGTTCTGGATCGAGAACGGCAAGATCACATATCCGGTCAGCGAGATCACGATTGCGTCCAATCTGAACGACATGTTCGCGCGCATCCGGCCGGCGAACGACCTCATCTTCAAGTACGGCACCAACGCGCCGACTCTGCGGATCGAGGGGATGACGATTGCGGGGAGTTAGCGGACGGAATCCAACACAGGGTGCATTCGCTCACTGGCAACCAAGCGGCGATGATGGCGATATCGTTCTACGACCTCAGCGTGCCTACCTTCTTGCAGACCACCAGGGCCGTCGCGGGCTTCCTTCAGCGCGCCGCGCAGCACTGCGCCGAGACCGGGGCCGACCCGGACGGCTTCGTGGAGGCGCGTCTGATCGCCGACATGGCACCGTTTCACTTCCAGATCGAAGCTCTGACGCATCATGCCGTGTGGGGGCTTGAGGCGGTGAAGACCGGCGTCTTCGCTCCGCCGGCGCTGATCGGAGCGATGCCCTTCGCCAGGCTTCAGGCGTTGGTAGACGAGGCGATGACGGCGTTGGAGGCGCTCACACCTGCCGAGGTCAATAGTTGGGCCGGCAAGGCGCTGATCATCACCCTCTCTCGCCCGCTTGGTGAAAATGATCACACCTGGAAGCCTTGGGCACCGCGACAACACGCATTCACGTCGGAGACTTTCCTTCTCTCTTCATTGCTGCCCAACTTTCATTTCCACGCCGTCACTGCCTACGACATCCTGCGCTCGCGGGGCGTGCCGCTCGGCAAGCGCGACTACGAGGGGCAGCTGCGATCGACCTTGCCCAAGTCGAACTCTCGCTAAGGCTTCGGGGACAACGGTCGCGAACCATGACATAGTTGAGCGGATGGGATCGTTTGCAGAAGATCAGGCGTTGATTGTCGCCACCGTTCGCGAGGCGGGCGCGATTGCGCGCGCCGGCTTTGAGGGCGTTTCGAAGAGTTGGGAAAAGTCGAAGGGCAACCCCGTTACCGAGACGGACCTCGCGGTAGATGCGTTTTTGCGCGAGCGGCTTTGTGCGGCGCGGTCCGACTATGGCTGGTTGTCGGAGGAGAGTGCGGACAACACCGAGCGGCTTTCGAAGGCGCGCGTGTTCGTGGTGGACCCGATCGACGGAACGCTTGCCTTCATCAAGCGCAAGCCGGAGTTCACGATTTGCGCGGCAGTCGTCGAAGCTGGCGCGCCGGTTGCGGCTGCGATCTACAATCCGCTGACCGAGGAGATGTTCGCAGCGGTGCGCGGCGGTGGCGCGACGCTGAACGGTGCTGCGATCAAGGTCACGGCGCGCGCCGAGCTAGAAGGTTGCCGCATGCTGGTGGCGCAAGACGTGATCAAGCATCCTGCCTGGCCACGGCCTTGGCCAGCGATGGATGTGGGGAAGCGCGCGTCGATCGCGTACCGCATGGCGCTGGTTGCGAACGGGACGTACGACGCGATGATGGCGCTGTCGTCGAAACACGAGTGGGACTCGGCGGCGGCCACGTTGATCGTGCAGGAAGCGGGCGGCCTTGCGACGCTGCATTCGGGCGCGCCGCTTGCCTACAATCAGCCGGTGCCGCATCACCGCAGCCTGATCTGTGCCGGGCCCGCCCTGCATGCTGCGATTCTAGAACGGACGGGGCCTTTGAGCTTGCCTTGACGGTTGGCGGGACGCCCGCACTCCCAGACTGCGTTGCAGCGAGCAAAGTTGGTAGGTGCACCTTCTCTCGCGTTGCAAGTGCACCGGTCGAAGCGATGATCCTGAGCGCAGCCTGGGAGCGCGGGCGTCCCGCCCGCTCTTTCTTTACAGCGTGCGCCCTGACCAAGCGCTCGAGAACCGCCACTGATCCGGTCTCTCACACAGCTGCGCCTTGACCGGATTCGTGATGATGTAGTCGACGGCTATCGCGTAGTGCGCCTCGTCGCGGATGGCGCGGTCGTAGTACTCGGGTGCCCAGAATGCGCCCATCTTTCCGAGCGCGGCATTGGCCTTCTTGGCTGTGAACGACTTCCACGCATGTGTGATTTGGGAAAGCGACCAATTTGATAGCGGGGTCACTAGCACATGAACGTGGTTTGGCATCACGCACCAAGCGTGTAAGCGATAGCGCTGCGCGTCGAAGTGGAGCAGCGCATCTTCGACGATTGCAGCGATGCTCGGATTGCGAAGTACGGCCGAGCCCTTCCCGCGATCCAATGCTCCTGCAATCCGGATGCGGCGCTTTAGGGTTTGGGCTTCGTCGGCAAATCGCGTCAGTTCGTCGCGAAGCTGATCCAGCACAGCTCCAGGGAGACTGTCGGCGAGACGAAACGTAATCGACTGCGCGACTTCCCCGGCCTCCCAGTGAGGAAGATAACCGCGCGAGTGCCACGTCGGAGGCGCCATGGAGAAATCCTTCTGGTCCAACCATTCCAACGCTCTACTGTGGTGAAAGAAGGGCGGGCGGGACGCCCGCGCTCCCAGACTGCGCTCTTGACGGCAATGGGTTCGGTGCGTCATCACGCGGGCCCTCTTGGTGCGGGTGGAACATGGCGAAGCAGCTTTTGCATTTGGTGTTTGGCGGGGAGCTTACGGCGCTCAACAAGGTCGAGTTTCGCGACCTTTCGAGGGTTCATTTCGTTGGGGTCTATCCGAACTTCGCGCAGGCTCGCGATGCCTGGAAATCGGCGGCGCAGGCGACCGTCGACAACGCGCACATGCGCTACTTCGTGGTGCACCTGCACGACCTGCTCCAGCCGGAGGAAACGGCTGCGTTCGCGCGCGAGGCGATGGCGAAGGTGAAGCAGCCGAAAAAGCCAGCCGCAAAGAGCGGTGGAAAGGGCGCAAAACCGGGGCGTGGCAAGTAACCATCTGCCGCGACCGGTTGTAGTTAACCCCCTGATTGCATGATAATTTCGCCCTCGCCTTCCAGACGATCTTCGGGGCGGCAGCAGGGCTGAAACAAGCGTGGCAACGACGGGTCCTACATCAGGTTCGGCGAATGAGCGGCCGTTAGTTCGGCTGGCGCGCGATTTCGTGCGTCCATATTGGCCACTGGTCGCCGTCATCGTGGTGCTGATGCTGGCGGAGGCGGGGCTGACCGGCCTGCTCGCGTACTGGATCAAAGACGTCATCAATGGGCTGTTCGTGCACGCACCCGGGCAAGCAATCGACATGGAGCTTGCGAAGTGGATCAGCGGCGGGTTGTTCGCGATCATGGCTGCAAAGGCGGTGATCGCCTATTTCAGCGGCACGTTGCTTGCGCGGGTCAGTCTTGGGGTCATCAACGATCTGCAGGTCAAGATGTTCGCGAAGGTCACGCACTATGACCTAGCGCGGTTGAACCAGGTGCACTCCGGGCAGTTCGCGGCGAAGTTTCTGAACGACGCGACGTTGATCCGCGAGAGCGTGACGCGTTCGATGCAGGGCGCCATTCGGGACGTCTTCACGATCCTGGCGCTGATGGCCGTGATGTTTATTCAAGATTGGCGGCTGGCGGCGGTGTTGGCTTCGGTGTTGCCGATTGCTGCGCTCTACACGCTGAACCTGGGCCGCAAGACGAACAAGGCTGCGATCAAGGGAATGGAGTCCACCGGCGACCTCGCCACCCATCTGTCGGAAACGCTCGACGGCCGGCGCGTGGTGAAGGCCTATCGCATGGAAGAGCATGCGATCGCGCGCGGGACCGAGATTATCGGCGCTCGCATGAAGCACCTGTTCAAGGGCGCGCGAGCGCGCGCATCCGCGACACCGGCCGCCGAAGTGTTGGCGGGTGCGGGCGTTGCCGGCGTGATCTATTCAGCGGCGGCGCTGAGCATCGACACAGGCAGCATGGCTTCGTTCATGGCGTCGATGATGCTCGCCTATCAGTCGATCCGCTCGCTCTCGAATTTCTGGACGGCGCTGTCGGAAGGATCGGCCGCAGCGGAGCGCTCCTACGCGCTGCTCGACGCTCCGAGCGAAGTGGTCGACAAGACGTGCGATGTGTTGAAGCTCGCGCCGACGCAACGGCGGGCCAGCATTGCGTTCAAGAACGTGTCGTTCGTGCATGCGAACGCGTCCGCGCCGACACTCGATGGCGTCACACTGGATGTGCCCGCAGGCAAGACGATCGCACTTGTCGGACCGTCCGGCGGCGGCAAGAGCACGATGCTGAACCTGTTGCTGCGCTTCTACGACGTGACGGGCGGCGCGATCGAGATTGACGGGCAAGACATTCGCTGCGTGACCGTCGCCTCGTTGCGCGATTCCATGGCGCTCGTGACACAGGAGCCGTTCTTGTTCGACGAGTCGATCGCCGACAATATCGGCTGCGGGAAGCCCGGCGCGACGCGCGAGGAAATCGAGGCGGCGGCGCGCACGGCGGCGGCGCACGACTTCATCATGGCGCAGCCGCAGGGCTACGATACGAAGGTCGGCGAGGCGGGGGCGAGGCTTTCGGGCGGTCAACGGCAGCGGATTGCGATTGCGCGGGCTATTTTGAAGAATGCGCCGATCCTGCTGCTCGACGAAGCAACGTCGGCGCTCGACAACGAGAGCGAGCGGGCTGTGCAGGCGGCGCTGGCAGAGCTTATGAAAGACCGCACGACGCTTGTCATCGCGCACCGGCTTTCCACGATCGCGGATGCCGACAAAATCGTGGTGCTTGAGCACGGTCGCGTGGTCGAACAAGGGACGCACGGCGAACTCTTGGCGCGCAACGGGCTCTATGCGCGGCTGACGCGCAGCGCCGAGGTGCGCGGTGCGCCGGCTGCGGCGGTGGCGGAATGATGCGCTGGCTCGACAATCTGTGGCGGCGCATCCGCAAGTCCGACACGTTGCGTAACGTCGGCTGCTGGGTGCTGGCACAGTACATCTGGATCGCCTGGCGAACGGGCCGCTGGGAGATCCGCAATGCGGGCCAAGCGGAGCGGTTGTGGCGCGATGGCAAGCCCTTCATCATCTCGTTCTGGCATGGGCGGATGCTGATCTTGCCCGCGATGTGGCCGACCACGTCGAAGATACAAATGCTGATTTCGATGCATCGCGACGGCGAGCTGATTGCGCGCGCGATCGGGTATTTCGGGCACGGCACCGTACGTGGCTCTGCGGCGAAGCCAGGCTCGAACAAGGATCGCGGCGGAGCGGCTGCTTTACGCGGGATGCTGAAGACGCTGAAGGCGAACGGGTATGTTGGCATTACGCCTGACGGTCCGCGCGGCCCTCGTATGCGGGCGACGGACGGGATCGTGACGGTCGCGCGCGTGTCGGGCGTGCCGATCTTGCCGTGCAGTTTTAGCGCGAAGTCGCGGATCGTGTTCAACACGTGGGATCGCTTCGTTCTGCCCCTGCCCTTTTCGCGCGGCGTCATCGTGTGGGGCGAGCCGATTTTCGTGGCGCGCGATGCGGAGGGTGCAGCGCTCGAAGCGGCACGCGCGACGGTCGAGGCGGGGTTGACCGCGGTCACGCACCAGGCGGATGCGATCATGGGGGTCGCGACCGTCGAACCGGAACCCGTTATGCAGGGAGCGGTCGCGTGATGGCGAAACGTTCCAAGCTGCTGTCGACATACCGCAAGGTGACGAGCATTGCGGAGCCGTTGGCGGCGCGTTTGCTGCGGCAACGTTTGGCGCAGGGCAAGGAAGACGAGGATCGCCTGCCCGAACGGCTCGGGCGGCCGGGGCGCGTGCGGCCGAAGGGGCCGCTGATCTGGGTGCATGCGGCGAGCGTCGGCGAGTCCGTTTCGGTGCTGCCTTTGATCCGCGAACTCGGGCGATTGCGGCCGGATGCGGCGGTGCTGGTCACGACGGGCACCGTGACGTCGGGGCGGATGATGGCCGAACGGCTGCCGGCGAATGCGTTCCATCAGTTCGTGCCGGTCGATACGCCGACGGCGGTTTGCGCGTTCTTGGACTATTGGAAGCCAAGCCTCGCGCTCTGGGTCGAGTCCGAGCTTTGGCCGAACATGCTGTACGAAACGCGCGAGCGAGGGATACCGGTTGCGCTCGTCAACGCGCGCATGTCGGCGAGTTCGTTCCGCAATTGGAGCCGTGCAAAGCGGGCTGCTGCCGAACTGCTCGAGACCTTCGACATTTGTCTCGCACAGAACGACGATGTTGCCGACAAGCTCAAGAAGCTTGGCGCGCGGCATGTCGAGGTGCCCGGCAATTTGAAGCTCGTGGGCGATCCTCTGCCGTACGATGCGGACGTGTTGACGTCGCTTCGCTCCGCGATCGGGAGCCGGCCGAAGTTGCTGTGGGCTTCGACGCATGAGGGCGAGGAGCAACTGGCCGCGTTCACGCATCGCGATCTCTCGTCGCAAGTGCCGCGGCTTCTCACCATCATCGTACCGCGCCATCCGCAGCGCGGGCCGCAGATTGCGGCATCGCTCGAGGGGCTGTTCCGCGTCGCGAGGCGATCGAAGGGCGAGCTGCCGACCGCCGAGACCGAGCTTTACATCGCCGACACGTTGGGCGAGCTCGGCGTGTTCTATCGGCTTTGTCCGCTGGCGGTGATGGGCGGGTCGTTCGTGCCGCATGGCGGGCAAAATCCGCTGGAGCCGGCGCGGCTTGGCGCCGCAGTTTTGAGCGGTCCGCATGTCGGGAATTTTCGCGAGATTTTTCAGCTTCTCGTCGCGGGCGGCGGCGCGGAGGTCTTGGCGTCGAACGATCAGTTGACCGAGCGGGCGCGCTTTCTGCTCGACAACGACATCGAAACGATGCAACGAGGACAGGCGGCTCAAGCCGTCGCCGGATCAAAGGAACCGCTGGTGCGTACGTTCGAATTTCTTGCTCCGTATTTGAGGTCGCTCGATGCGAATGCGCGCGCCTGAATTCTGGTACGAGAACCCGAACGACACCGTCGCGTTCGTGCTGAAGCCTCTGGGCTGGCTTTACGGGCTTGTTGGGCGCACGCGGGCGGCGATGGTGACGCCGTTCAAGGCGAGCGTGCCTGTCGTGTGCGTCGGCAACCTGACGGCAGGCGGCACAGGCAAGACACCGATCGCGATCGAGATCGCCGCGCGGTTGAAGGCGCGGGGCTTGCGCGTCGCGTTCCTCTCGCGCGGGTACGGCGCGGACATCCCGGGCGCGATGGTCGTCGACGCGGCGGAGGACACCGCAGAGGACGTCGGCGACGAGCCGCTGATGCTATCGCAGCATGCGATGACGATCGTCTCTCCCGACCGGCCCGCCGGCGCGCGGCTTGCGGTCTCGCGCGGCACGCAGGTTGTCGTCATGGACGACGGGTTCCAGAACCCGAGCCTGGCCAAGGACCTTTCGTTCGTCGTGGTCGACGCTGCGAAGGGCTTCGGCAACGGCTGCATTATTCCTGCCGGCCCCTTGCGCGAGCGCGTGGAGGATGGGCTTACACGAGCCGACGCCGTGATCGTCATGGGAACGGGACACGTTTTCCTGCCCGTCGAGAAGCCGATTTTGCGCGCCGTGCTGGAGCCGCTGCCGGAGGAGCGCGTGCGGCTCAAGAACAAGCGCGTCGTGGCGTTCGCCGGAATCGGCGAGCCGAAGAAGTTTTTCGCGACCGTCGAGGATTGCGGGGCGATCATCACGTCGCGGTTCGAATACGCGGACCATTACGCCTACTCCGAGGACGATCTGGCGGACCTGCGCGAGATCGCGGCGCGACAGGACGCCATGCTGCTGACGACCGAGAAGGATCTGCTGCGCCTCGACCCCGATTTTCGCGACGGGATCAGCTGCCTTAAAGTTGCGGCGAAGTTCGAGCCTGAGTCCTCGACGCAAATCGACAAATTGATCGAGCAATGTCTGACACGCTTTCTGCCCCCGGCTCTCGAAAGGCACTGAAGAAAGTCTACGCGCCGACAACGCTCGCGATGCGGGCGGTGTATGCGGTGGAGTACGCGCTTTTTTGGAGCGTGATGTCGCTGTTTCGCGTGCTCGGCCTCAGGCGCGCGTCCGACCTCGGCGGCTGGCTGGCGCGCAAGCTCGGGCCCATGATCCCGGTGACGCGGCGGGCGCAGAAGGCGATGGCACGCGCGTTTCCGGAGATGGACGAAGCGACCCGCGACGCCCATGTCCGAGCGATGTGGGACAATCTCGGCCGCACGTTTGCCGAGTATGCGCATCTCGACAAGTTCTGGGCGGTGAAGCCCGGTGCACGGATCGAGATCGTGGGCATGGAGCACGCCCTTGCGGCGATCGCCAAGGGCCGGGGCGGGCTCTTCGTTTCCGGGCATTGCGGAAACTGGGAGGTGATGCCGCGCTGCATCGCGGATGTCGGGCAGAAGGGCACGCTCGTGTACCGGCCGCCGAACAATCCTTACGTCGACGCTTGGATCACCGAGCGGCGCAAGATCGGGCTGCCGACGATGGCCGCGAAGGGCGGCGACGGCGTCCGCTCGATCATCAAGACGCTGAAAGACAACGCGTTCATCGCGATGCTCGTCGATCAGAAGGCCAATGACGGTATCTCCGTTCCGTTGTTCGGGCGCGAGGCGATGACATCGCCGACGGCGCCGGTGCTCTCGCTCAAGAACGGAGCGCCGATCGTGCCGGTGTGGTGCGTGCGGCTGCCGGACCAGCATTTCCGGGTCACCGTCTACCCCGAGATTCCGTTGCCCAATACGGGCGACCGGGCGCGGGATACTTACGAACTGGCGCTCGCGCTCAACCGGTTCTTGGAAGAGCGGATCCGAGAGAACCCGGCGAACTGGCTATGGCTGCACAGCCGGTGGCCGAAGACCTAGCCCGCTTTGGCGAGTTCGGCGCCCATCAGTTGGTGCAGCAGGTTCACCGCTTTCAGCGGGCGGATCATCACTTTGAAGTGGGCGATCTTGCCGTCGCCGTTCCAGGTGATGATGTCGACGCCGTTGATCTTGATGCCTTGGACCTCGTTCACGAACTCCAGAACCGCGCCGTTTTCGCTTTTCCATTCGCCGGTATATTTGAAGCCTGCGCCGCCCAATACCTTGTCGGCGCCGACGAGGTATTTGAAGACGATCTCGCGCCCGACTTGCGGCGTATGGACGACGGGGCTTTCGAACACGGCGTCGGGCGAGAGCACTTCCCAGAGCGCCTTGTGGTCGTGGGTTTTCGTGTAGTCGTACCAGCGTTTCAGGTTTGCGTCGGTCATGACTTGGGCACCACGAGAGCTGCGTCGAGGCGGTCGGCGAACCAATTCAGGCGCCAACAGAGATGCGGGCCGGTGGCGCGGCCGGTGGCGCCCACGGCGCCGATCGTCGCGCCTTTCGCTACGCGGTCGCCAACCTTCACGTCGATGCGCGACATGTGGAGGTAGCTCGTCGAGACGCCGTGGCCGTGATCGAGGATCACGGTGCCGCCGGTGAAATAGAGGTCGGGATCGGCCATCGCAACGATCGCGCCGACGGGCGCCTTGATCGGCGTGCCTGAGCCGACCGCGATATCGACGCCGTAGTGCGGGCGCTTCTCGACGCCGTTTAGGATGCGGCGGCTGCCGTAGACGCCGGTGACCGGGCCCTTCACGGGCCAGAGAAAATCGTCGGCGAACCAAGCTTCGTCGGTGTCGCGCGCGCGGGCAGCGCCGATCAGGCGGTTGTCGCGTTCGATGCGCTTCAGCACGGAGGCCGGCGGTTCGACGTATTTGTCCGGCAGGCCGTTGATGCGTTGGATCTTGAAGTCGCGCGCCGCGCAGGGGATCGACTTCGTCTCGCCGGCGCCGCCGCTGAGTTTGATGCGCAGTTCGGCGGGGTCTTTGCGCTTGTCGTCGAAGCCGAAGGCGAAGTCGCCGGCAGCCGAGACGCCGAGCTTCTTACCGTCGAGGTGAACGCTCGCGCCCGGTTCGGTACGCCCACGGACCAGCGTGCCCTGGACGAACTCGCCGCGCAGCGCGCTTTCCGCGCGCGCCCGGGCGCCCACGGCTGTGAGCGTGGCGAAGCTCAAACCTGCGGTCAGAACGTGGCGGCGGTCGAGCATCGGCTCACCTTACTTCTTGCGCGTCTGGGCGTAGCGTTTGTTCGCGACTTCGGCGTTCGCGTAGGCCTCTTGCAGGTCGACGTTCCAGTAGCGCAGGTCTTCGAGAGCGATCTGCACGCCCGTGACCGCGCAGACGACGTAGGTGCCTTGGGTCAGCACCCGGTACTCGCCGTCGAGATATTGCAGCGTCGCTTGCTTGCCGACGCCGCGCTCCATCATGTTCATTCGGTTCGGCCTTTCGTTTCCGGCGCGAAGATAGCGGTAACGGCACGCATCTAAAATAGGTCTCCTTGGCCCGCGGTTTTCGCCTTTTTCCGGCTGGCGGGCGCGGCGGCACCGCTAACGACACCGCCGGTTGCGGTCGCGGGCGCGGTGCCGTCGGCGAAGGTGATCTCAAGCTTGTCGCCTGCCTTGATCTCCGCGCCGCGTTCGACGAGGCCCTTGCCCGCCTTTGCGACGAGCGCGAAACCGCGGTTCAGCGTGGCGCGGTAGCTCAGCGTGTCGAGCAGCTTTGCGCCTGTGGTTAGGCGGTTCGACGCGTCGCTCACGCGGCGCTGCATTGAGAGTTGCATGCGGTGGGCGAGTGTCGTGACCTTCTCGTGATCTTTGCGGACCACTTGCAGGAGCGGCGCCGGTGTCAACTGCGCCGCCGCGCGGTCGAGCCGCGCGCGCTGGCGGTGGACGAGAAACGTCAGCGCGCTGCCCAGCTTCGCGGAGGCGTGATCGAAACGCTGACGCGGGCTTTCGAGCAGGCGTTCGCGGCGGGGCAGCGCGCGGGCGATGTCGGTCAGGCGCTGGCGCGCGCCGTCGAACAGGCGCAGGCGGCCGGTCTCAAGCCGGTGCGCGCGGTCCACCACTTTGTGCACCAGTTCGCTGCGCACGGGGACGGCCATTTCGGCGGCGGCGGTCGGCGTGGGCGCGCGGCGGTCAGAGGCGAAGTCGATCAGCGTGGTGTCGGTTTCGTGGCCGACCGCGGAGATGAGCGGGATCTCGCTTGCCGCCGCGGCGCGCACCATCGCCTCATCATTGAAGGCCATCAGGTCTTCGATCGAGCCGCCGCCGCGCGCGACGATAAGAACGTCGGGACGCGGCACGGGGCCGCCGGGTTTGAGCGCATTGAAGCCGTTGATCGCGGCGGTGACTTCGGCGGCCGCGCGTTCGCCTTGCACCGCCACGGGCCAGACGACGACGTGGCGCGGGAAGCGATCCTGCAGCCGGTGCAGGATATCGCGGATGACGGCGCCAGTCGGCGAGGTGATCACGCCGATGACGCGCGGCAGATAAGGCAGCGCCTTCTTGCGCTCCTCCGCGAACAAGCCTTCGGCGGCGAGTTTTTTGCGGCGCTCCTCGATCTGCTTCATCAGCGCGCCGACGCCCGCGAGCTGCATCTGCTCGATGACGATTTGGTATTTCGACTGGCCGCCGAACGTGGTGAGGCGGCCGGTGGCGACGACTTCGAGGCCGTTTTCCGGCTGCACGCGCAAGTTCCGGATCGAGCCCTTCCAGATGACGCCCGCAAGCACGGCGCCGGTGTCCTTCAGGTCGAGATAGACGTGGCCGGAGGTGTGGCGCTTCACGCCGGAGAGTTCACCCTTCACGCGCACGAAGGCGAAGCCGCGTTCGATCGACTGCTTCACGGCGGCGGAGATTTCGCTGACCGTGAATTCCGGGACGTTGGCGGCGCGCGCGTCGCCTTCGGGCGCAACGCGGGCAATCAGCGGGGGCGAATCCGTGGAGCTCATGCAAGCACCGTAACGGCGGTAAGGCGTTGGCACGACTGCGGTTTTGAGCGCCGCGCCGTGAAAAGTGCAAAATCATATCCGTTATATGCGTTAGATTGGCTCAACTCTGCGGGTTTTGCCGTTAGATATCCGTTAGAAATGCGTTCGGTTGGCGTTAGGTCCGATGCGTTGGCAGCGCGGACCCCAGCGGGCGCCGTCTGGAATCCGTCGCGCGAACGCCTGCGACGCAGCTGCGCGCCGACGCCTCGGCGTGTGGACGCAAATGATGTGACGCGGGGTTTTGCGGTGAGCCGGCGCATTGAGTACAAATAGCGAACAATAGTGCAAAAGTCAAGGAAATTCACCATTTGGCAGCGCACAGATTCGTTGTCGATTTTGTGTAGCGTGGTGTGTGGAGGTTCACACATGGCAACCAACTTGGCTCTCAACCCGAAGCTCGTCGAGTTGACGCTGGAGGTCAGCGGCGCGCGCACGAAGAAGGCGGCAGTCACGAAAGCACTGCAGGAATGTGTCGCCCGCCGCCGACAGAAGCGCCTGCTCGAGCTGATGGGCAAGCTCGAATGGGATCCGTCGTACGACTACAAGGCGGAGCGAAGCCGCCGTTGACGCTGTTCGTCGATACAAGCGTTAGGTCGCTTGCTCGTGCGCGCGCTCAAAACCGGCGAGGCCGTGGTGACGACGGGCTTGGTCTTGCAGGAACTGCTGCAGGGCGTGGTGGGACCCAAGGCGCGGCAGCAGATTCTGGAGAGGTTCTCCGCCCTGCCCCTAATTTCGCCGGATCGGCACGACCACATCGAGGCAGCGGATATCAGGAACCGGTGCCGGCGCGCGGGGATTCAGATCGGTACCATCGATGCGTTGTTTGCGCAGTTGTGCGTGCGGCATGATCTGACGATGCTGGCGACGGACAACGATTTTCGGAACATGCGGATCGGTGCGGGTTGACCGTTTGGGGCGTGGGTGGCGCGTGAACCCGGGCGTGGCTCCGCAAGGATAGGGACATGATTACCTGTCGCCGAATCTCCGCTCGCGCGCCGAACGCCGACATCTTCAGGGAGCACTCAATCCACTGGGTTTCTGATCGCGTGAGAGTTTGGCTTGAGGGGAACCTCGGCGAATGGATCCGTTGGTTGCCTGTCAAACCTGACTAAGTAGCTCGGAGAATATTTATCATTTCCCAAATTACCGCTTCAACTCGGTCATCAGGACGCCGGGACGTGCGGGAAGCGCGAAGCCGGCCTTCTCCAACTCCCACCCATTCGACGAACGGTGTCTTGCGAAGATCGCCTCGCCGGTGTCGGCGATTGTGATGCGGAGGTCGCCGGTTTCGGGTGGGAGGTTGCGGAGGTCGTTGTCGTCGCCGGGCGTCACGGGGCTGCGCAAGTCGGCGGTGCCTGAGTAGAGTTGCGGGTTATGCGCTCCGAGTAGGGCGAACAACGTGGCGGGGGTTAGTGCTCTTAGGAATTGTTGGGTCGCCATGTCGAGCAGCTGCTGCTCTTCGAAGGGCTTAAAGGCGTAAATGCCGATGTGATAGACGCGCTCCTCTTCGGGCTCGATGAAGATTTGTGTCCAACCGTACTTTAATGCCGCCGGGCGCCGGTCCTTTCGTGAGTGCGGTATGGTGCCTTCGGGTTTACCGAGGTGCGCGACGATCTCGCGGAGTGTCAGGCCGCATGCTATGGGGCCGATTTGGCCAGTGGTCATAAGGCGGTAGATGGTCGCCGTTATGTCGCGAGGATGGTCACTCATCATGGCGTTCGAGTATAGGCAGAATAAGGGTCGGCTGGAAGCCGGCGGTCCCAGGTAAGCGTAATTCCGGGGAGGTAATTCCGGGGACACGCAATGATTTCGCCCGGCAAGCGTTGACGCCTTATGCAAGTGGCCGCGTTGTGCTGGCCTTGAGAGAGCTGCCGCATTTCGCACGACGCAAGAGCAACCGGTTTGCCGTCGCTTACCTTAGGTCAGCCGCTGCGACCGCTGCGCATCAGCATGCCGATGGCGAACACCGCGAGCGCGACAATCAATGCCAGCAGGACCAGCTTGGCGAGCAGCTCGGTAAAGGCCGCGCGCGGGATCACTTCGAGCACCAGCAGACCGGCCAGGGTCGCAAGCGCGAGCACCGCAAACATCGCGACCAGTTTCAGCGTGCCGGACAAGCCGGTGTTCGGCGTAGGGTCAGAGGCCATTGGCGAATCCAGAGCGTGGAGCTGATTCAGTATCACGCGGCTTCAATGAGCTCAATGAAGGGTGGTTTGGCTTTAGCGAACGAGTCGGTCTGCAAGAAGGGCGGCCTGGAGCGCCGCGCTCGCGGGTGAAGTACGCCTTCGCCGTATGGCGGATTAGCGATTTCGAAGGGGATTCGCGGCACCGTGGGGTATGATCGTTCGTTTGTTGGTGGCGGCAGCCGTGGTGCTGCCTGTGTGGTGCGTGCGCGCCGACGAGGCGCCGCGGTTCGTCGGTGCGCGGTTCGATGCGACAACGCAGGTCGTGCGTTTCGAGGCGCCGATCGCGATGGATTGGCAGGCGGCGGCGCGAGCACATTTCACGCGGTTCGATTTCGAGCGATTGAGCGCTGCCGATCTCGCGCATCTTCGCGGCAATATCTGGGAGATCTCGGGGGCTGCGGAAGAGACGTTTTCGTTTGCACCGCCTGCGGGTGCTCGCGCCGGTTCGTATCACCTCATTTCGTCTCAAGGGATCGCGCCGCTTCGCGTGGCCGCGTACGAAGGGACGATCCGGTTTGGATTCGATCAGAGCAAGCCGCCGGCGCATACCAGCACAATGTACTTCGGCGAGGCGCTGTCTCAGACCGGCGTCAGCGGCGGCGGGTTCGCGCTTCTGTCGCGGACCGAAGCGCCGCCCGCGCGGATCGAGAGTGCACAGGTAGACGTCGCGCAGCATGCCGACGGCGTGACGCTGACCTATCGTGACGGCGAGACGCAAGCTTCGATCGCGTTCCCGAAGAAGTGGCACAGGTCGTTAGAGACGGCGTTCGGTCTGCGTGTAGGCGACCGGCGCTATCTCTTCGTGGATTGGCCGCCCGACACGCAAGGTTTCGGCGGGCTTTGCGAGGACGAGTTTTCGCTCTACGAAGTCGGCAAGACGCTCAACGAGGTCGCGGCATCGTCCTACGATTGCGACGTGTGAGCCGACGCCGGAGAGCTTCCGGCATCGCCGCCCTCTAGAACTGCCAGCTCAGGCGGGCGGTGACGAGGTGGACGTCCACGTCCATGTCTTGGACGTGCGCGGTGCTGAACGCGGGGAGGTTCGTGTTCAGGCGGTCGTCCGCCGAATAGTGGCTGTAGTCGTAGCTGAGGCCCACTGTCACGTTCGGCGCGATCAGACGGTCGACACCGATACCGACGGTCCAGCCGCCTTCCCGGTCGGAGCTTGTGCTTGTGAGCACGCCAGTCGAGATGACGTTCGCGCTTGTGTCGATCTGCGCGTTGGCGTAGCCGCCTTTGATGTAGACCAGCCAATCGCCCCACGAGTGGCCGAGCTGGGCGGTGACCGTGATTTGATCCGAAACTTCGATCGAGCGCGAGCGATCGGCGAAGGCGAGCGAGGTTAGCACGTCGTCAACGGTGCCGCCGGTGTACGCGGCTTCGAGACCCAGTGTCCAATCGGTGCCGATGTCGAGGCGTACGCCGAGTTGCGCGCCACCCATCGCGGCTGCATCGCTAAACGAGAGCGGCTCCACGGTCGCGAGCAACGGTTGATTGAACACATAGTCCGCATTCGCCGATGCGATGCCGCCGTGCAGACCGATATAGACGCCTTCGAAGTGGTTCGCGTTTGCGGCCGTGAACCACGCGTAGCTCACTGCGGCGGCCGATGCGGCCAACAACCATCTCGCTTTCATGTCATCCCCCATGCCGGACGACGCGGTCCGACCCAGGCCCGCCGCTTATCATGCGGGCGGGGCAGAGGACTGTTGCATCTGTGCCGTTAACACAAACGCGTTGGCGCGGGTTCTCCGGACGGTTGTGGCGCGGAATCGCGGCTCTCCCGCGCGGCGCAAATGCTCGCGCGAGGGGGGAATCCGGACGGACGATGACCCGAATTTACTCTGTCACCGTATCTTGCCTCACGCGACGGCATCGCTGCACGCCGCGCGCCGACGCGTACTGTCAGAACACCGCGTCCGCTTTGCCGCCCATCATTTGGGCGCGGACGAGCGGGATCGGGGGACCGCCGTAGCTTAGGAATTTGTCGTGGAATTCCTTCCACGCTTTCTTGCCGCCGCGCGTCGCGATCCAATCTTCGCGCAGGCGGCGGATCAAGAGCTTGCCCATCGTGTAGTTCAGATACGCGGGATCGTAGGTGCCGCGCGCAGCTTGCTGCCGGGCGTTGCCTTCGTCTTGGTAGCACTGCTGCACGAACATGCGGCGCGACCCTTCCACCGTCATGCGGCCGGTGTGCATCAGGATTGCCGAGAGATAGCGGCAGTCGCGGCGCAGTGCGTTCGAGAGCTGGCCGATATGGGTCGCGTGGTCGCCTTTGTTCAGACCGGCATCCCACATCATTTCTTCGGTGTAGTGCGCCCAGCCCTCGGCGTAGGCGTAACCGACAAAGACGCGGCCGAACTGATCTTTCGAGCGGTTCGCGTGCAGGAAGTTCAGGAAGTGGCCGGGCCAGACTTCGTGCACGGAAACGAACAGCAACTCGGCTTGGCCCGGGACGAAGTCGTCTTGCACCTTCTTCGGCCAGGACGGATCGGGCGGCGCGATGTAGTAGACGGACGGCAGGTTCGCTTCGTAGGGACCCGGGATGTCGATGTAGGCGAAGTTCTGGCGCGCAAATGGCGGGGCTTCTTCGACCAACGCCTCTTCGGTGCCCGGGATCGACACGAGGTCGTTGTCGGCGATGAACTTCTTCAGGCCCGCGAGTTGGTCGCGCGCACCTTGGACCGCGCCGCCTTGCGGCTTGTCCGCCGCCGCGCGCGCAACGCATTGCGGGATCGACGCGCGCGGCGCGTAGGCGGCGCAGGCGGCCTTCAACGCGTGTTGATTGCGCTTCAGGTCGGCGCGGCCGATGCGCTCAAGCTCGGCGAGCGGCACGTCGACCATTTCCGTGTCGTGGACCATTTGCGCGAAGCGCTTGGCGCCGAGTTGGAACGTGTGGCGGGCGTGGCGGCGTTGGCCTTCCACCCATTTGGCGAGATCGGCCATCGACTTCGCGGCGGTGTTCGAGGCGGCGGCAAGTTCGGCTTGCAGCTTTTCGTCTTTGACTTCGGCAAACGCTTTCTTGCCGTCGCCTTGGTAGTACTGGGCGAGGCCGCCGAAGGAGGCTTTGCCGTAGTCGACGAAGGTGAGCGAGAGCGGCGTTTTCAGGTTGGCGCGGATTTGTTCGGTGGCTTTCGGCACCGCGTTCAAGTATTTGACGTAGGCCTTGAGGCGCGTCGCGGCCGGTGCATAGGGGCGCGTCGTGTACATCGAGGGGCTCAATGCGCCCATGTAGTAGGCGGGGTTCGTGTGCGGCTGATCCGCGGTCTCGAGCCAGAAGAGATTGCTGCGCGCGTTCGCGACGAGGTAATCGCGCTGGAAGCGCTCGGGCTCGCTCAAGTTTTGGAAGGCTTCAGCCTTGTCGATCGAGGCTTTGTAGAAGGCGGCTTCCGCCTTCAGGCCGGCCTCGGACCAATCGGGCAGCAAGCCGTCGTATTCGTGACGGCCTTGCGATGCTCCGAACGTCGGCGAGCGCTCGAACGACGCTTCGATGTAGGAACTCTGGAATCGCGACCAGGATCCGCCCTGCCCGCCTCCGTCCGTCGTTTGGCACGCGGCAAGCAGTGCCGCCACGGCGGCGACGGCCGCGAGGCGGCGGATGGGCAGGGACATAGTTGGCGCTCCACGATTCTGTTCTTGGGGCAAGCTATTGCGTGCAAGGCCTGGCGCCAACCAACTCGCGCGAGCGCGGCTGTCGGTACGGGCTCGTTCAGGGGGAAAACGTACCAGAGCCTTGCCGATCCTTGCTCCCGGGCGAGCAAAGGGCGGACATCCACGAATTTCTTTCGGGCGCGGCAACGTCGTGGGTGGTCCGCGTTGGCGGACCATGACAACTAGAGAGCGGATAAGCGTCGGGTTGAGACATGAAAATCCTCGTCATTGGTTCCGGTGGGCGCGAGCATTCTTTGTGCTGGGCGATTGCGGCGTCGCCGCTGACGTCGAAGCTCTATTGCGCGCCGGGGAACGGGGGGATTGCAAAGGTCGCCGAGTGTGTGGCGATCGATGCGATGGACTTCGACAAGATCATCGCGTTCGCGCGCGAGACGCGCATCGACTTCGTGGTGATCGGGCCGGACAATCCGCTAGCCGGCGGGTTGGCGGATCGGTTGGCGGCGGCGGGGATCAAGCACTTCGGTCCGTCGAAGGCTGCCGCCGAACTTGAATGGTCGAAGGGCTTCACGAAGGAGCTGTGCGAGGCGGAGGGGATTCCAACGGCGCGGTTCAAGCGGTTTACGGATGCGGCTTCGGCGAAGGACTATGCGGCCGATCATCCGCTGCCCGTCGTGATCAAGGCGGACGGCTTGGCGCTGGGGAAAGGCGTCATCATCGCGGCAACGCGGGCTGAGGCTTCGGCTGCGATCGACAGCATGTTCTCCGGCGCGTTCGGCACGTCAGGTCAGAGCATCGTCATCGAGGAGTTTCTGCAGGGCGAAGAGGTGAGCTATTTCGTGCTGTGCGACGGCGAGAACGTCTTGCCGCTCGCGGGCGCGCAAGATCACAAGCGCGTCGGCGACGGCGACGTAGGGCCGAACACCGGCGGCATGGGGGCGTACTCGCCGGCTGCGGTGTTCACGCCTGCAATCGAGAAGCAGACGTTGGAGCGGATCATTATGCCCACCGTGCGCGCCATGAAGGCTCGCGGGCGGCCGTTCAAGGGTGTGTTCTTTGCGGGGCTGATGCTGACGTCTGAGGGACCGAAGCTCATCGAATACAACGCGCGGTTTGGCGATCCCGAGTGTCAGGTGCTGATGATGCGGCTCAAGTCCGACATCGTGCCATTGTTGCTTGCGGTGGCCGACGGCGCTTTGAAGACCGTCGATGCGCGCTGGCGGGACGAGACGGCGCTCACCGTCGTAATGGCGGCAAAGGGCTATCCGGAGGCGCCGCTGAAAGGCACCGTGATCCGCGGGCTTGAGAAGGCGGCGGCGGTCGAGGGGGTCGAGATCTTTCATGCCGGGACTAGAGTGATCGATGGCGCGGTGACTGCGTATGGCGGGCGCGTGTTGAACGTTACGGCTTTAGGGCGCGACGTTGCCGAGGCACAAGCACGAGCCTACCGCGCGGTCGATTTGATCGAATGGCCCGAAGGCTTCTGCCGCCGCGACATCGGCTGGCGGGCACTTACTTAAGTCATCATGGCCGGGCTTGACCCGGTCACCCAGGATCGCCGCTACGACGGCTCATCGCGGCGTCACTGCGGTGCAATTTTCCCTGGGTGGCCGGGTCAAGCCCGGCCATGACGACTTTAGAGATGGATGGCGCCCTTCCCTCCTCGCTCAGATTGGTTATGAATGGCGCGGATAGCTATTCGCCGAGGAAAGACCCATGTCTCAGCCTTCCCGCCAGGAACAGTTTAGCGGCACGAAGGATGTTGCCCCGCAGCATGCGCTCGATGTGCCGAAGCTGGAGCGTTATCTCAGCGAGAACATCAAGGGGTTCGAGGGGCCGTTGACGCTGCGCCAGTTCAAGGGCGGGCAGTCGAACCCGACCTATCAGCTGGTGACGCCGAAGGCGAAGTACGTATTGCGCCGCAAGCCGCCCGGCAAGCTGCTGCCGTCGGCGCACGCGGTCGACCGCGAGTTCCGCATCATCTCAGCGCTTTACCCGACCGGCTTTCCGGTGCCGAAGCCGCACGTGCTGTGTACGGACGAGAGCGTCGCGGGGACGATGTTCTATGTGATGGAGTGCGTCGAAGGGCGGGTGATTTGGGAGCCGCAGCTGCCGGGGCTCGAGCCGAAGCAACGTTTCGCGATCTACGACGCGATGAACGAGACGCTCGCAAAGCTGCACCAGACTGACTACATGAAGCTCGGGCTTGAAGATTTCGGCAAGCCGGGCAGCTACTTCGCGCGGCAGATTTCGCGTTGGGGCAAGCAGTACGTCGCATCGGAGACGGAATCGATCCCGGCGATGAACAAGCTGATGGAATGGCTGCCGCAGCACATTCCGCCGGGCGAGCGCAATGCGATCGTGCACGGCGACTACCGGCTCGACAACATGATCCTGCATCCGACCGAGCCCAAGGTCTTGGCCGTGCTCGATTGGGAGATTTCGACTATCGGCGATCCGCTCGCCGATTTCACCTATCACATCATGCAGTGGCGCATGCCGGCGGGCGGGACCGGTGGCGGCACGGGGAGCTTGACGGGTGCCGACTTGAAGGCGCTCGGCATTCCGACGGAAGAGGAATACGTCGCGATGTACTGCAAGCGCACGGGGCGCGCGGGCATCGAAGGGCTCGACTTTTACTTTGCCTACAACTTCTTCCGCATCGCGGGCATCTTGCAGGGTATTGCGGGGCGCGTGCGTGACGGGACGGCTTCGAGCGCTCATGCGGCGACGATGGCGGCCTCGGTCAGGCCGCTCGCCGAACTCGGCTGGACTTACGCGAAACGTGCGGGAGCGAAGGATTGATGCGGCGAATTCTGATTGCGCTGGCGAGCTTTGCGTTCGCGGCGGCGGCTTCGGCCGATACGAAGTTGATTTATGCCGGCACGTTGTTTGCGGTGCCGGGGCAAGAGCCGCTGAAAGAGCAGACGATCTACGTCAAGGACGGCAAGATCGAGAAGGTCGTGCCGGGGTTCGTGCGGCTTTCGCCCGGCGAGCGGCTGGTCGATCTGCGCAATCAATATGTGCTGCCGGGCTTGATCGATTGCCACGTTCACATCTTGAGCGAGCTCAACGCGAAGTCGCGGCTTGAGCAGGTCGAGAGCGAGGAGCCGTATGTGGCGCTGAAAGGCGCGGCCTACGCGTTGCGCACGCTCAGGGCCGGGTTCACGACGGTGCGCGATCTCGGCGAGCGGTCGTCGGCGATCTTTGCGCTGAAAAAGGCGATCAACGAGGGTTTGATCGCAGGGCCGCGTCTGGTCGTGGCCGGGTCCACGCTCTCGCCCACGGGCGGGCACGCGCAGACCTACGGCTATCGGGAGGAGGTCAACGCGCTCTTCGCCTCGACCGGTTCGTGCGACGGCGTGGATGCATGCCGGCGTGCGGTGCGGCTGCAGGTGGCGCGGGGCGCGGACGTGATCAAGCTGGTCGCGACGGCCGGCGCACTGTCGAACATCTCCGCTGGCGTCGATCAGCAGTTCACGGACGAGGAATTGGCCGTAATCGTGAAGACGGCGCGCGGCCTCGGCCGGCGGGTAGCGGCGCATGCGCACGGCGCGGGCGGGATCAATGCTGCGCTTCGGGCAGGCGTCGATTCGATCGAGCATGGATCTTACGTGTCGCCTGAGTCGATCTCGCTGTTCCGTGCGAAAGGTGCCTATTTGGTTCCGACGATCCTCGCCGGCGTGACGGTGGCGGAACATGCGAAGAAGTCCGACTTTTTGACGCCTGCGCAGCGCGAGAAATCGCTGCAGGTGGGCCCGCTGATGCAAGCGGCGTTCAAGCGCGCCTATGAGGGCGGCGTGAAGATCGCCTTTGGAACGGACACGGGCGTTTCGGTGCACGGGCAGAATGCGAAGGAATTCGCACTGATGGTGGGCGCCGGCATGCCGCCCGCCGAGGCGCTGAAAGCGGCGACGGTGAACGCCGCCGATCTCCTGCAGCTTTCGAGCACGATCGGGACGATCGAGGCGGGCAAGGCCGCCGACATCATCGCCGTGGCCCAAGACCCATTGCGCGACATCAAAGTCATGGAGCGGGTTTCATTCGTGATGCGCAACGGCACGATCTACGTAAACCCATGAGCTTTGAGCCCGGCCCCGTTCGCGCGGCGCACCGCTTCGACGAGGCGGCGCTTGAGCGTTATCTGCAAGCGCATATGGCGGGATTCGAAGGACCGTTGAGCGTACAGCAGTTCGGCGGCGGGCAGTCGAACCCAACGTTCTTACTCTCGGCGGGCGGGCGGCGCTTCGTGATGCGCAAGAAGCCGCCTGGGCAGCTGCTCAAGAGCGCGCATCAGGTCGACCGGGAATACCGGATTATGAAGGCGCTGGCGGCGACCGACGTGCCGGTGCCGACGATGCATGTGCTGTGCGAGGACGAGAGCGTGGTCGGGACCGCGTTCTATGTGATGGACTTCCTCGACGGCCGCATTTTCCGCGATCCGCAGCTGCCGGGCGTTGCGCCCGCCGAACGCACGGCGATTTACGGCTCGATGAACGACGTTTTGGCACGGCTGCACAAGGTCGATTTCGTGAAAGTTGGGCTCGGCGATTTCGGCCGGCCCGGCAACTATTTCGACCGGCAGATCGCGCGCTGGATCACGCAGTACCGGGCGGCGCAGACCGATCAGATCGAGGACATGGAGCGTCTGATCGATTGGATGCCGAAGAATATCCCCGCCGACGACAGCGTTTCGATCGCGCACGGCGACTACCGGCTCGAGAACACGATCTTCCATCCGACGGAGCCCCGGATGATCGCGGTGCTCGACTGGGAGCTCTCGACGATCGGGCATCCGCTCGCCGACCTCGCCTATAACTGCATGGGTTATCACGTGCAGAACCCGCGCCAGGGCGGGCTTGTGGGCGTCGATTTCGCGGCGAGCGGCATTCCCAACGAGCAGGCTTATGTCGCGAATTACTGCGCACGCGTCGGACGCGACCGGATCGAGAATTGGACGTTCTACTTAAGCTTCTCGGTGTTCCGACTCGCCTCGATCGCGCAAGGGGTCTACAAGCGCGGGCTCGACGGCAATGCCAGTTCCGCCAATGCGGCGACCTTCGGAAATACTTGCCAGTTCCTTGCCGAACATGCCTGGCGCCTGGCTCACTCGGCAGGTTAGCGGGCGCATTTACCGGCGCTTAGGCATCGTTACTCAACGCAAATTTACGCAATAGCCGTACGCTGCGTTCGTGTCGCGTGAACCAGAGGCCATGTCGCAACAGACCGCGCATCAACCGGCCGTGCAGCTGCTCGAGCTTGGGGCGCATTTTGCGCTGGCCGAACGGGCGGCAAAGTTCGGTTATTGGCGGCATCAGGTTGACGAGGCGGAGCCGCATTGGTCGCCGGGGTTCTTCGCGCTGCTCGGGCTCGACCCCGCGAAGACGCCACCGTCCACCGAATACTTGATGAAGCACATTCGTCCCGAAGATCGCGTCGCCGTCGCGTTGGGCGTCGCTTCGGGCGTGAACGACGGCAAGCAATTCTACTATCGCTGCCGCATCGACGTCGGGTATGGCGAACGCGTCGTCGATACCTATGGCGACGTCGAACGCGACGCCTTGGGCAAGGTCGTCGCGGTGCTTGGCGTCGTTCGCGACGTGACCGCCGAGGTTGCCGCGGAGCGTACCATCCGCGAACGCGAGGCGGCGTATCGCTTCGTCGCGGAAGAAGCGACCGATATGATCATCCGGCACGACAAGGACGGCACGCCGCTGTTCGTATCGCCGGCGGTGACCGGGCTGCTCGGCTGCTCGCCCGAAGAATACATGTCGGAAGTCCCATTTTCGCGTGTGCACGCGGACGATCTTGCGATGGTGCAACGCATCCTCTTGGAGGCGCGCGACAACCGGAAGACGGCGACGCTTTCCTATCGCACCCGGCACAACGACGGACACTATGTTTGGTCGGAGACACGTGTGCGGTTCGTGTTCGACCATGCGAGCGGCCAGCACGTAGGCGCGATCTCGATCACGCGGGACGTCTCCGAGCACAAGGCCTTCGAAGAGGCGCTTCTGGCGGCGCGCGAACGGGCGGAGTTCGCGAGCCACACAAAGTCGCGGTTCCTTGCGAATATGAGCCACGAGCTCAGAACGCCGCTGAACGCGATCATGGGCTTTTCAGACATCATTTCGCGCGAGATGTTCGGCCCGCTGGGGAACGACCGCTATAGCGAGTATGCGCGGATGATCAACGAGTCGGGATCGCTCCTGCTCGATCTCATCAACGACCTACTCGACATGTCGAAGATCGAAGCGGGCAAACACGATCTGCATATCGAAGAGTTTTCGGCGCGCGAGGTCATTGAAGCGACGACGCGACTTCTATCCGTGCGGGCGGAGAACCGGCGGATCGCGATATCGACCGCGGTATCGCCGCCCGACGCGCTGATCGCTGCCGACCCCAGAGCATTCAAGCAGATTCTGCTCAACCTGATCTCCAATGCGGTCAAGTTCACGGATCCGGGTGGGACGATCGAGGTGAGCGCCACAGCCGAGGACGGCTGGTTGCGGCTTGCAGTTCAAGACACGGGTATCGGAATACCGCCGGATATGCTGCCCCGGCTGGCGCGGCCGTTCGAGCAAGTCACGAACGACCCGGCACGCGCTCATGGCGGATCGGGGCTGGGCCTCGCGCTCGTCAAATCGCTCACGCAGTTGCACGGCGGCGAATTTGCGATCGAGAGCGAAGTCGGCCGCGGCACTAGAGTGAAAGTGGCGTTGCCGCTCGCCGGAGGCGCGGCGCGCGCCGCTTAGCCGGCGCGCGCATCGGCATTCAACGAGGCAGTATTGTGACCGGCAGGATCGCAGCGTTGTTGTCCTCGCGCAGTTCCTCGACCGCGTGTCCGGCATCGACCTCGACGGCTAGACGATAAGCGCCCGGCGATGGTGTCGTCGCGTAGGCGATGCAGCCCGAGCGCGTGCCACCAGCCGGCACACCGGGGAAGTCTGCGAAGGGGCTTGCAGGCACGCCGAGGCCGCCGCCTGCTACGCGATAGGCCCCGCTGGCAACGATCCCCGCGTTGCGCACTTTGAAGCATACCCGGTAGCGCTTGCCCTGCGGGATGGCCGTCAAAACCGCCGTGGTGCCCCAGGCTTGAAGCCAGATGCCGCTAAAGTAGAGATCGGGCTTTGGCGCAACGACAAGTCCGCCCGCGATTGCGGGCGCGGCGAACGCCGCAGCGCCGAGGCATAGGCTTAGGGCCGATTTCAAGAGAACGGACTTCATATGTTCCTCCATAGAAGGGTTTTGTGTTGTTCCCTCGGGCGGAAATATCGTGCGGGGGACGGCAGAAGGCGTGTGATTGTTTGCACAGGGCAAGCATGCAAGCCGATGGCGCTGTGAGGACGATCACTGTAAGGCCCGACCCAATACGAAAGGGCGCGCTCGACGAGCGCGCCCTGTCAATACGAGCTACGGCCTTGCCCTACTCCGCCGCTTCCATGCGCAGCTGGTTCGAGTATTTGCCAAACTCCAGCCTTGCGATCGTGCGGTTGTGCACTTCGTCCGGACCGTCGGCGAGGCGCAGCGTGCGCTGACCAGCGTAGAGCCGGGCGAGCCCCGAATCCGTCGTGACTCCGGCGCCGCCCCAGGCTTGGATGGCGTCGTCGATCACCTTCAGGGCCATGCGCGGCGCCGCGACCTTGATCATCGCGATTTCCGTGCGGGCGACCTTGTTGCCGACCTTGTCCATCATGTCGGCGGCTTTCAGCGTCAACAAGCGGCACATATCGATGTTGATGCGGGCTTCGGCGACGCGTTGCTCCCATACAGAGTGCTCGGCGATGCGCTTGCCGAAGGCTTCGCGCGTCATCAAGCGCTTACACATCAGTTCCAGCGCGCGTTCGGCGGCGCCGATCGTGCGCATGCAGTGGTGGATGCGGCCCGGGCCCAAGCGACCTTGCGCGATTTCGAAACCGCGGCCTTCGCCCAGGATCAGGTTTTCAACCGGAACCTTGACGTTCTCGAACACGATCTCCGCGTGGCCGTGCGGCGCGTCGTCGTAACCGAACACCGGCAGCATGCGCTTGACGTTGACGCCGGGCGTGTTTGTCTCAACCAGGATTTGGCTCTGCTGACGGTACTTGTCGGCCGACGGGTCGGTCTTGCCCATCACGATCATGATCTTGCAGCGCGGGTCGCCCATGCCCG
>CAZYGK010000025.1:0-16054 GCA_964647355.1 uncultured Flavobacteriaceae bacterium
ACAGTGGCCATGCCGAAACTCACGGTAAGCACTCCATCGCCGTCGCTTGCGGATACGCCGGTCGCGCAAAGGCCCCGGTGTCTGGCGCTATCATGCTCGCCTGCATTT
This sequence comes from uncultured Flavobacteriaceae bacterium, assembly GCA_964647355.1. Taxonomy (GTDB): domain Bacteria; phylum Pseudomonadota; class Alphaproteobacteria; order Micropepsales; family Micropepsaceae; genus SZUA-430. Next base: position 109 of record CAZYGK010000025.1, read on the forward strand.
CCGATGCTGATTACGCGACGATACTTCGCGTGCGCGCGAGCAAGGTTGGCGAGAACGGCGTAAAGCCGGACACCTGGTACAGGCTGAGCGCAACGGGCGAATTTGTCGAGGACGCAAATGCGTAGCACCTCGCTCGACACTCAACTAGCCGAAGCCATCGCGGCCCATCGCGCCGCACAGAAGCGCGGCGACACGCGATCCGTACACTTCTGGCGCGAGAGAATGCGCGATCTACGGACCAAGCAACTGCGCCGGGATGCGGGCTGGCGCGGGAAGGTGCGGCGGACATGGCGGGCGGCTCTCGACTGGCTTGCCCCTCTCGCTCGCATCGCAGGTACGTTCGGCATGATGCTCATTGCTGGCGCTGTGTGGTCGATTGTCGATGCGCCGGAAGCGTATGCCGCAGAAGCGCAGCCGTGGGTACGTGATGCGCTTCCTTCGGCTGGCCCCGGCATATCGCCGCCGTGGGGGATTATCGCCATCGGCTTCGTGATCTGCACCGGACTCGCGGCATTCATCGTCACGCGCATCTTTGCGATAGCGCCGCGCGATGACGAGCCTTTCAACAAGCCAGACGATTGGGGTTCGCAATGACCGCCGCGAGCATCTTTGTGGAACTGGCGAAGGAAAGTCGTAGCAGGGCGCGGGCATGTCGCCGGGTCAGGGGCAAGGGGCTGCTTCCTGACCTGGAATTGGAAACAGCCGCGCGCGGTTACTTCCGCAATGCCTTCGCATGGATCGAAAGCGCAAGGAGGGTCAAGTGAACGCGCCTCTATCCCACAAAGCGAACATCGTTTCCGAGCTTGTCGAGCGCTTTGGCGACGCGGCGACGGAAGATGATGCCGATTTCCTAGCGGAACAGCTACAGGCCGCTGGCGACGATCTGCAATCCGCCTGCGCCGCCGTTCTGCGCAGCGCCAAGTATGACGAAGCAGACGCGGAAGCCATCAAGAGCATCGAGGCGGACAACCGCGCCCGACGCCAGCGCCTTGAACGCCGGTCGGAAGCGAAGCGCGCCGCTGTTGCTTGGGCTATGGCTGAGGCTGGCATTGCGAAGCTGACGCCGCCCGACATGACGGTTTCACTTCGCCAGAACAAGCCGAGCCTTGTGACGACCGTCGAGCCCGATCTGAGCATGTGCGAGGCATATCCGCATTTCGTTCGGATGAAGGAAGTCTACTCATTCGACAAAGACGCCATTCGCGCTGCGCTCGATGCAGGCGAAACACTGGAATGGGCAAGCCTGAACAATGCGCCCCCGAGTGTGACAGTGAGGACGAAATGACCCCGGAACAGATGCAACAACTGTCGGCCCCGCTCGACCGTTCGCACGTCAGGCAGCGGGAACAGTCAGGCCGCAAGCTCAGCTACATCGAGGGATGGTGGGCAATTGCCGAGGCCAACCGGATATTCGGTTTCGACGCGTGGACGCGCGAGACGATGGACATTCGCTGCGTGTCAGAGCGCGAACGCATGATCGGGGAGCGGCGCGACCGCAACGGCAATATTGAGCGCCCCGGCAAGCCCGGATGGGGCGTGTCCTATATCGCCAAGGTCCGCGTTACCATCGAAGGCGTCGTGCGCGAGGGAATTGGAGCCGGTCACGGTATCGACGTTGATCTTGGCCTAGCTCACGAAAGCGCGATCAAGGAAGCCGAGACTGACGCGATGAAACGCAGTCTCATGACGTTCGGCAACCCGTTCGGCCTAGCCCTGTACGACAAGGAACAGGCCAACGTCTGCGATACGCCGGCAGGCCCTACAGCCGCAGAAGCCTATGTCAAACAGTCGCTGGGCATAATCGCGGCATGCCAATCGTCGCAGCAGCTACGCGACTGGTGGAAGAACGATTCCGAAATGCGCGGCCACCTGTTCGCAGGCAAGGACGATCCTGATTTCCAACCATTGTGGAAGGCCTTCATCGCGCGCGGCGACAAACTGACGAAATCTGAAAAGGAAGCAGCATGAGCAACCGTTACGACATTTGCTCCGGACGCCCAAAGAAGGACGGCGGGACTTATTGGATTCGTGTCGGTTCGATGATGAAGGACCGAGAGGGCGACGGGTATTCCATCAAGCTCGACGCGCTCCCGCTCCCGAATGAAAAGGGCGAAGTATGGGTCAAGGCGTTCGTTCCGCGTGAACAGCAGTCGGATCGCAGGCCAGCGCGGCAGGCTGGCGGTGGCGAGCGTGGTTTTGACGGGCAAGACCCGGACATTCCGTTCTGACCCATGTCACGAGCCGTACTCACACTCTGGACCGACGCAGACCGCGACAAGCTTTGCAAATGGGCTCGTGGTCTGCCGAAGGGCAGCAGGATCGAGGCGAAGTCGCCCCGGCGCTCTGTGGATCAGAACGCGCTCATGTGGTCGCTCCTGTCGCAGATCGCGGAACAAGTCGAGTGGTACGGCGTGAAACTGAGTGCGGAGGACTGGAAAGATGTTCTGTCTGCCTCGCTTCGCAAGGCCCGCGTCGTGCCTGGAATTGATCCGGGCTCATTCGTCCCGCTCGGAATGCGGACCAGCGACATGACCAAAGAGGAAATGTCGAACCTTATTGAGCTTGTGCTGGCCTTCGGGGCTGAGCGCGGTGTGGAGTTTCGGGAGAATGGCTAACCAAGACAGATTTGCAGCCGCATGGGCAGAAGGTCTCGACCGCCACAAAGGCGAGCGCATCGGGACGATTTGGGCCAAGCGCGGATCAGGCACGGGCGATGCTACGTTGACCGTCGATTTTCTCGATGCGGACGCATTGCTTCGGGCCGACATTTTGCAAGACGTGATCGGCGTATTGCAGCGCGAGTATGAACTAGCCGTAGCGAGTATCACACATGGCTAACCGTCAAGAGTTTACCCGTGACGTTCGCGCGGAAATCGCACGCCGGGCGCAAGTCCCGACTGGCTTCCGGTGTGAGGGCTGCGGCGCAATCGTACTCCGCTTCGAGATTCACCACGTCAAGCAAGACGCGATGAAAACGGAGGATGAGAAGCGCAAGCGCCTGACCGCGAAAGACGGGCTTCTGCTGTGCATTCCCTGTCATGCGGTCGAGAGCGGAAAGCAAGCGCCTGTCATGGCGAAGGTGGAGCGCCAGGAAGCCCGCCATCTTGGCGTACAGCGTAAGCCAGCAAGGCCCATCAAGTCTCGCGGTTTGCATCCTCAAAGAAGCAGCCTCGCATTGCGAAGGCACATCTGCCGCCACGGGAGATATACAGATGACTGCCACCCCGGAGAGCCCCCATGGATAAGGTGAGAGAGGCGCTGGAGCCGCTCGCAAGAATTTGCGCCACGCATGAAGCCCTGTTTAACGGGAACCTGTCTGCGAACGCTTCCGTGCTTGTGCCTATGAGCGATCTCCGACGCGCATCCGCCGCCCTCGCCTCTCTCCCGGCTTCCGATGCTGGGGGGTGGAGGCCGATTGAGAGTGCGCGGAAAGCCGGGTGCATATGCCGCATGTGCTTGCGGGACGAGAAGGACGAGCGCGGTTATCCGGTCACTATGTCGCGCTTCGTCACCTGTCCGACATGCGGGAACAAGCGCTGCCCTGCCGCGAGCGACCACCGCTTCGCCTGCACCGGAAGCAACGAATCCGGCCAATTCGGCAGCGTATTCGGTCCAGAGATCGCTATCCGCTCTCTCCCCACGGGGGGCGATGATGCCTAGCCGCCTCGCGATATTCGCCGCGATCTACCTCTGTCTGTGGCTGGTCACTTGGCCCGCGCTGCTGGCCGATCTGCAATTCGACCGGCGCGACAAGGAGTCGGCGGATCGCAACTATCGCCACGATCTCGGCGTGACGATGCTCTGGGCGCTGCTGCCGCCGATGTGGGTGGCGACGCCTTTCATGACCGGCTTCTACCAGCACGGGTTTCAGTTCGGACGGATGGGATGATGCCTGACATTTCCATGTGCATGTCGAAGGACTGTCCGTCGCGGAAGGACTGCTACCGCCACCACGAAAGCGGGACGAAGCCGAGCGAGCGCAGGCAGTCGTATATGTCGTTCGAGCCGAAGCGCGAATGGGGCATGTGCGACTGGTTCCTGCGAAAAGCGCGCGATACGGCCCAGCCCACGGGAGGCGACAATGGACGTTGAGAAGCTGGTGGAGGATGGGGCGCGGAAAATCGCATTGGGCGTCGTCTCGATACTCGACGAAGCACCGACGCCCGAACAGACTGCATTCGCAGAAGACAACTGGCGTTTGTATGCGCCCGCCGCCCGCGCCGTGATCCGCCTCACGCTGGAAGCGGCGGCGGGGGAGGCGCATCGCATGTACGTCGATTGCCACGAATCCAACGCCCGTACCGGTGCGGCCATGCTGAGAAACATATTCCAGGAACTCGCCGCCAGCATCGGAGGCAACAATGACTGACGCGCTCACACGAGAGATGATCGAGGAACTGCGGGGGCTGGCCGAGAAGGCAACGCCGGGGCCGTGGGATGCCGATTTCAACGATGGTGAATACGGCTGGCAACCGCGCATCGCTGCAACAGATGGACGCCTCTTATGCGTCGTCGGTAATGCAGAGACTGAGCGGCAAGATCAGTGGGAAGCAAACGCCGCCCTCATCGTCGCCACGATCAACGCCCTCCCTGCGCTCCTCGATCTCGCCACCGCCTCCCTAGCAGGGGCGAGCGCGACGCCGGGACAGCGCATCAACGGGCTCAACGATGCTCTTGCCTTCGCGCAGGGCGACACTTCACGTGCAAGAGTCATTCAACCGAAAGGAGGTGATGCCAGTGCAGAGACCCGAGTACACCCCGATGCTACCAGCCCCGGCGTGACAGCCGGGGCGAGTGCGGGGGATGATGGGCGATCCGCTACAGGGTTGGAACACCCTCACCCTCAAGAGGGGAGGGTTAGTGTGGGGGATGAGGAACTGTGCAAGCGGTTGGAGCAACACAGTGAATGGCATTGCGACGATGGAACGATTGATCGTCACTACAGAAATCCAGACGGCCCGGAAGCCGCAGCCCGCCTTCGCTCCCTCGCAGGAGAGGTATCCGAGGCGCGGGCGATGATAGCTGCGTGGGAAAGTGCATTCGGCACCATTGAAGCGCATATTCAAGATCGCATTGCGATGGGGGACGAGGCGTCTCCGACCACTTACTTGTCCATCATGCGGTCAAGCGTCGGCCTTCTTCCACGCGACTCTCGCGCGATCTACGCCGCGACACAGAACTACGCGAACATGGCAACCGCCCGCGCCGAAGCCGCCGAGTCCGAAGCCGCTGCGCTTCGGGAGAGGTTGAAGCCGTTCGCTCACGCCGCCGAATATCTTGAAGCTGAGACAAGCGGCTTCACGGATGACGATCCGCTGACGATCACTTATCGCAATGAGGAAGACAGCGCGACCGACATTGGCACAATCTTGTCGTTTGGCGACTTCCGCCGCGCCCGCACAGCCCTCCATGGTCGGGAGAAGGACAATGGGTGATCTACGCCAATATCCCGGCATCTGGCGTGCAGCCCGCGAGATTGCTTACGCCAACGGCGGTGTGAACCGCGACCGGCCTGAAGATCAGGTGGGAAAAGAGTTTGGAGCATGGATAGCAAAACAGCCGTCTGATCCACTCATGCTCATAGACATATTCTTGTCAAGCCTTTCGGACGATGTTCTCAACACACTGTGCGATGGCGAGGAATCTGACGCCAACGCAATCCTGCGTAACGCGCCACCGTTCACTAGCGATCTTCTCAATCGCTATTTCGATGAGGTGTGCTGATGACTGGCGAGCATCAGACCCGCGACTGCGAATTTTATGAGTTCGCCCGCGCCCGCACAGCCTTGGAGAGCCCCGACAATGGGTGACATGGGCGATTTCTGGAATGACGTGAAGGCGCATCGCAAAGAGCAGCGCAAGAAGTTCGGCGTCCAATGCCCCCGCTGCAAAGAACTGCGCCCAAAGACGAACGCGAGCATCCTATTGCCCGGCCAACGATGCCGCGTTGACGGCTATCGCGATCCTCGGCCGAGAACAGCGGAGAGCCCCGATGCGTGACGAGAAGCAGACGTGCGAGACCTGCGGAGGCACGGGCAAAATCTATTGCCTGAACGGGTGGCTTGTTTCGGACGGTTACCGGCGCGAGCAATGCGGCATTTGCGGCGGGACCGGCGTGTCTGACTTTCGCGACAGCGACCGCAAATATGTTCGCTGGCAGAAGGAACGCCGAAGCGAACACCAACCGAAAGCCCCTCCCCATGCTTGACGCTCTCATTGCGCACGTAAGAGAGGCGGAGGCGGGGTCGCGGGAGTTGGATGCGCTGGTTATCTGCGCTCTGCTCGCGCCGAAAGGCTCGAAAGTCGAGCAGTCGCAGATCAATGGTGCATGGTGCATCTATGAGCCGCGCGTCTACGGCAAAGAGCCGTTCGGGCTTTGGGAATGGAGAGGACTTCCGCGCGACTTCGTATCCATGCTGCGCGAGCGTGGCCCGACCACCGATCTATCCACCGCCGTGGCGCTGCTGGAACGTGTCCTTCCAGGATGGTGGTGGCGTGTCGGGACGTGCTGCGTCAGCGACGATGCGACGATAGGGCCAGACTACAATTCGCCCGTGCATGGCGAGCGGTTGCGCCGCGAGTTCCCGCTGACGCCGCACGAGGATGGTTGCGGCGGATGGCTCGTGGATGCTGACCAGCGCCCGCCGCATTCGGTCGCAAAGGCCCTCACCCTCGCCATTCTCATGGCGAAGAAGGAGAGCGGAAATGCCTGATATTTTCAATATCATTTTTGGAATGGCTCTGATTGCCGTAGGAGCTATCCTCGTTACGTCGCCAAGCAACCAGAAACCAAGGGCCGAACGGCGCGACCTGGATCGCGGGACGATTCTGACACTTGACGTTTTTCCAACGCCGGAAGTCGGCCAGACAATCATGGGGCCGAACGGATTGAAGATCACGCGCTTGCCAGATAGCGAACAAGGCGCGCGCGTCTATTCGACTGAAGGGCCGAAATGACCGCCCGCCTCTCTATCTGCCGCGAGGGGGAGTGATGAAGGACAATCTTCCTCTGTTGCTCACCTTGGACGAAGCCGCCGCGCATTTGCATGTCTCACGGCGATGGTTGCAGGGTTTCTTGCGTGATCGGCCACACGGGCGGCTCGCCGGGCGAAGCCGCGTTTTCACCGACGCCGATATTGCCGCCATGATCGAGGACTTGCCTTGCCCCTCAAGCTCACCCCGCCCCGCACGGGCAAAAGTCCGAACTGGTCGATCCGGGGGACATACCTACGAGTCCGCGTTGACCAAACTACAGGAACGCCGGAACGCCGCATTGCGGAAAAAAAGCTCGCCCAACTCAAAAGAGACATCGAGCGTGGTGAGTTTTCCAGACCATCCGCGCCGACGTTCGCGAGTGCAGCCCTAGAATATGAGGAGGCGGGCGGCGAATCCAGGTTCACGCTCCCGCTGGTCAAGCATTTCGGGAGCCTGCCGCTGGAAAAGATCGACCAAGCCGCGATCAACAAGGCGGCGGCCGTGCTCTATCCCGACGCCACGCCTGCGACGCGCAATCGGCAGGTGTATTCGCCCGTCAGTGCTGTTCTCAAGCACGCCGGGATCGAAACCAAGATCAAGCGGCCGAAGGGCTGGCGCGGCAAGCCCCGGGTGTTCTGGCTGCGCCCGCAACAGGCGTTCGCCTTGTTCGACGCCGCCGACAAGCTCAACCAGCGGTTTTCAGCGTTGCTCCAATTCCTGACGTATTGCGGCCCGCGCCTGTCTGAGGCTTTGTGCCTGACGTGGGCCGACGTGGACCTGTCGGCGTCCTATGCCTATCTGCGCGACACCAAGAACGGCGAGCCGCAGGCGGTCCACCTGCCGCCGCAGATTGTCGCCTCGCTGGCGAATCTGCCGCGCGATTATCAGCCGGCGATCGGCAAGCGCCGGGCCTACAAGACTGTGTTTGGCTTGGTGAAGTGCGGCGCGCTATACGAATTGCTGGACAAGGCGAGCAAGTCCGCAGGCGTTACGATTCCGCAGGGCGTAGCGTTCCATGCGTTCCGGCACTCCTACGCCGCATGGATGCGCCGGGAGGCTGGATTGGACACATCCGCGCTCGTGGCGACGGGCAGATGGAAAGACCCAGCCTCAGCGCGCGTCTACGAGCATGTGGAGGCGAGCGAGGAAGCGCGGAAGGCGGATATGCTCCCGACCCGTGGAAAATCCGTGGAACGGATGCGGGCTAGGAGCAAAGTATGAGCGAAATCAAAGCGCGCCCGAATCGCTACTCAGCCCTTCACACGGGAGGGGTCACAGGTTCAATCCCTGTCGCGCCCACCATTCAACCCATTGAAATCACAGCTATATGCAATTTCTGCATAAAGCCAACTGCGCATCTCGGCGCAGCACGAAGCAGGAACATGCGCTTTCGATACGTGGAAAATCCGTGGATTCTGTTCGCGGGATGTTCGCGCGGCTTCCCCGCCTGACGGCCTTACGTGGGGATGAGGAAATGAGCAAAATAACCGACGCTAGACTTCTCGCAGATGCCCTGTTTCAAGGCGTGGTGGACAAAGGCGGAAAGCCGTACATCGGTCATTGCGAGCGCGTTACAAGCCGCCTGCCGGATTGGGTGAGCGACGATGAGCGTTGCGCGGCAATGCTGCATGACGTGATCGAGGACACGCCAACAACTGCCGCTGATTTGCGCAGATTCGGCTTCTCAGATCGGACAGTCGCGCTGGTCGAGCAATTATCCCGCCCGGCAGGCGTCACCTACATGGACTGGATCAGACAAATCAAGGCGACGGGAGATCGCGGCCTGATCGCTATCAAGCTCGCGGACAATGCCGACAATTCAGACCCGGAGCGCATCGCCCAATTGCCGGAAAGCGAACGGAGCATTTTGGGCAGATATGAGCGCGCCCGCCGCATCCTGGAAGCATAGCCCCTGTGGATATCGGGGAAGCATCTCTAACGGGGCGGGATGAGGAATAGGATGGGAAGCCTAGCGGTCATTTCGGCGTCGGCAGGCCAAGGTGCTGCGCGAACCACATGACCCCGCCGCCTATCGCGGTCCATAGCGCCTTCGCGACCCAGCCGGCAAAAGCCTTCTCCGTCTCGATGACGGTCAGGCGCTGTTTCAGGTCCGCGATCTTGTCGTCCTGTTCCTGTTTGGCGGTCCACAGGTCGTGTTCGCCCTGCCGTCTCGCTTCTGCATCGGCTTGCAGTCGGCCTATCTCTCGGTCGTCTGCGGTCATTTCCGGCCCCATCCGCAGAGGCGCTTGCCGGTCCGGTTGTGAAGGTCGGCCGCTTCCTTCGTCTTGCGCGTGTCCCTGTGGCTCAACATGATCGGACTGGCCACGTCGCAGAACTTCGCCTGATCTGCGAGCCCGTGTGTCGCGCTGCATTTCATGAACACAAGGAAGCCGAAGCACGTCAGTTCCATCGTCAGTCCTTGCGAAAAAAGTCTTGGTCAAATGCGTCGTCGGTATCGTCTCGCGCGTGTTTCGCAGTTGCCTGCTGCTGGACCTCGCGCGCAGCCTTGCGGCCCTCGTCCATCGCCCTGTTGTCCGCGTCGCGCTGTTCCGCCCGACCGGCCGCTAGCTCGGACTCCTGTCGATAGAGCCCGAGCAGCGTGGCGACGAACTTGATGACCGCAAGGAGCCAGGACATTACTTCGGCGTGTTCTTCGCGTTGCCGAAGTTCAGGGCGAGGAAGTCAATCGCCTTGCGGGCCGAGTACCACCACGAACCTTCGCTGCCCTGCGGAAGAACGGCGGCAGCAGCGGCTGCGGCAGAAATCGCGTAGGGGAGCCACGCGAGAATGTCGGCAAGAATGGTCTGCATTTCGATATGCTCCTTGAATTGCTCGCTTCCCCGGCGAGTGCGGGATTAGTTGCAGGACGCCGGATGCGTGACGCAGTGCTTCGCAAGACGCGCCGGCGCGCAGCCTGAGAGAACGACGGCAAGCAGCAGGATCGCCGCCGCTGCTATGGCGTATTCGATGCGGGTCAAGCCTCGGTCACCACGCCGGCCGCGACCTTCATGTTCGCAGGCGGGGCCTTCGGGACAGGCGAAAGGGCAGACAGAACCGTACCTTTCGGGACAACGAACGCGGTGAACTGCTCCACGGGGAAGTTCGCAACGCTCACCTTGTCGCCCTGATTGCCCCCGAGCATCCACACGCGGGAACCGTTATAGGCGACGACGAAGCCGACATGGCCGACCCAACCGCCGCCAGCGCGCTTCTTCACACCGATGCAGCCGAACGCAGGCTGATGCAGCTTCGTCCCGTATGTCTCGTAAGAGCGCGCCGCGAGCGAACCGGATGCCTTGTAGCCCGCCCGTTTGAGCATCGCGCCGACGAAGGCCGCGCACCATGCGACTTCATCATGCTTGATGCCGGGAAAGCCAGCGTCGGCGTAGTATTTGAGGACAGTCGGATTGTCCTTCGCCCCCGGCCCTTCCGCGACGCCGAGGTTCTTCGCGGCCTCTTTCAGCCACGGGGGATAGAACAGTTCGGGCATTCCTACCTCCATGCGATGCGAGTGCGCCCGCCGCGACGGGCGAAGCGGATGCCGTCCTCGCGCCCGCCGAGACTGATGTGGACGTGGCGGACACGACCGTAGTCGGTCGAATAGCCGCCGCTCCAGCCGCGCAGGCGCGCATAGATGCAGCCTGGGTTGCCCTGCATATCGACGGCGTGTCCAGACGCATGCAGAGACCAGCGCCGCGAGCCGGCGACGCGCGTGTGACGCAGGCCGGAGATGACGCGCGAACCGCAGGCGCTTTCGATCTCGCGCGCCTTGGCGGCTAGCGGCGCATAGATGCCATCGAGGCGGATTTCGGCGCGCAGGACGCGGCGGGCGAAGCGGCGATCAACATGTGCAATTCCTGCCAGAGTTGGACCCATGCCCTGCGCCGCCCATTCGAGCGCGGACTGTGCGTGAGCGACCGGCGACGCAGCGCACAGGGCCGCTGCGAGAAAAATCCGCTTCATCAGTACCCCATGCATTTGAATTGGATCACGTCGCCATTCGCGACGCCTGTCGTACGAACTGTTAGAACAGCAGAAGTCGTGCTGTCGGACGTTTGCTGGAAAACAACGCCTGCGGTCGTGTGATCTGTCGCGTCGCAGGCATACCCGTTGATAGAGCCAGGTAGGCCGGAAATCGTATACGTCTGCCCCGCAGCACAGGCCGCTGTGGCCGTGAATTTACCGACCGTCGAACCGCCAACCTGAGTAGACAGGGTGCAAGAGCCGGAACCAGTTATGGTCGGGGAAGAGCCGTTTCCGATGAACGATGTAGCGCGCTGGTAACTCGCATTGACGACAGGCTGCGAGTTGACAATTGCGGTGGCGTCAGCGCCGATGACAACCTGATTTGAGCCATCGTAATAGAGGATATTGTGATCGGCGTTATTCGCGGCATTTCGTGACCGCACAACACCAAGATTTGGAAGCCTGATGGCAGCGCCTGAGAATGTGCCTAGCCGAAGATCAAGCCCGTACGGGACGGAACCAGTCACGGCGTAGCAAGTATGATCGACGCCCTTGCGTCCGCCTCCGTCATCGCCATAGCAGCCATAGCCAGTTCTGAACGGGGCGGCAGAGTATGGATTGGTGACAAACGCGATATCGGTCTTATTGCCTGTCCCGCCGTTCTTTGATGTAGCAACAAATCCGGCGGAGAATGCGTTGACGTTGAAAGATGACCATATCGGCGCGTCCGAGCCGGATTGATTTGCCGCCTCCGCCTCGGCTCCAATCAGATATTGGTATCCGATTCCACCCGCCGTCCCTGCGACCAAGACAGCGCCGTACGCGGAACCATTGCTGCCGCCTGTCAGCACGGCATGAGAGCGCCGACCTTCAATGAAGCTGTTGGCTCCGCCAACATTATCCTGCGCTTCATCGAAGCCAGATGTTGCGTGTGTATTAGCGCCAGTCGTCGTCTTGAAAATTGAGGAATAGGTTGTCGCATTGACCCCGCTTGTCGCGGTTACCCCAGTCGTCTTTTGCCAAACAGCTACAGCATCCTGAGACAGGTTGGGCGACCCGCTTGACCCGACAACGCCGACAATTGAAGATGTAGCGATTGATCCTGTGTAGTTAGCCGTACCTACATACGTTCCTGCGCCGTATGTCTGCTTTGCGGTCCATGCGTTCGCCGTGCCGAAAAGCTGCGTTGAAACGTTGGATAGATCATTGAACTGCGGCTGCGTGTAGACGATGCTACCGCTCGTATCGATTCCGGTTGCGAACTTGGTGGCTGGCGCAGACGATTGATATACGCCGCCTCTTATGGTCGCAGTTGGGCCGTTGAGCGAAAATGCACCGCTGACAATCGTCCCGATGGCCACGAAGCTCGGTGACGAAGTTCCTATATCGACGCCGATTTGATTTGGCGTGACATTGCGAGCAATGCCGCTATTGAGCTTCGTCCACGTCTGCGCATTGGCCGACGAAATCCCAAGCGCCAGCGCGAGCGGCGCGAGCCACTTTACAATCTTCATTCTGATTTTCCCTTGAAGATTAGCCGGTAATCGTCGCGGCCAGCGTGTAGAGATTCGTCATCTGCGTTGGCGTCCAACTCAGTGTTGACTTGATATCGTCGGACAGTCCGTCATTGAGTGATGAGCGCCCGCCGCCTTCCCATCGGTTCCGGCGAGAGTCAGACAAATCGCCACCAAGCGATGCTTCATAGGTGTGGAATGCGCTTGCGCTTGTTGCCTGCAATGCGGCGCGGACTTGCCATACATCAACGTCACCGCCGACAATCGCGCTTGTGTCAACGCCGATGGTGTACGTCGTTCCTGACTTTGAAACAGTCGCGGGAGCGGTTGCGACGATCCGCGTGGGGAAGCGTTCATCGAAAAAGAACTTCGTCAATTGACGCCTCCCGTCAGTATGTCTCAACGAATGAAACGGTAGAGCTTCCAGACGCAACTACACCGTAGAGCGCCAACTCCGTTTCGAAAGTGATATGAGCGCCTTTGACACCCGCGAGCATCACGCCAGTAGATGCGTTGACGCCATGCGGGCCTATATAAATCGGCGTATCCCCATCGTTGATGACCGTTACCTCAATGCGTCCAAATCTGTCTGGGACTATCAGCGTTTCAATAGTCGTTATGATGACCTGACCCGTGGTTATCTTCGTCACCTTTGGCGACGTTGGTCGCGTGCTCGGCGCGAACCCATTATAGATCGGGAGCCGCCCGTAAACGCGGTTCACCGTGAAATCATCAGAAGAAATCGTGGCATGAATGTCGTATAGACCGTCGCTCAGAGCATTCAGAGTGGACGGATGGACATCAACGACAATGACGCCATTCGGCTGCAAGGTAAGTTGCCCAGTGCCATCGGATGAGCTTGCCTCGAATGCAATGCAGCCGCGCCGGTCTACAGCCATGAGGCATACGCCGATCCCATCGGTATCGGTTGTCCAGAGTGGGATTCCGTCACGACCGCAAAGCTGGTCCTGATATGACCAGTTCGCCTTGTTGGACTGTCTGCGGAAATATTCGACAAGCGTCGCCATGCTCGCTCGCTCACAGTTTGATGTAGAACGTGCCGATCATGCCGGGCTGAACCAACTGCGTAGGAAGCCCCTGACCGGCTGAGTTGTGCGTGATGCCGGTTGACGACTTGGATGTCTTTGCCCCGGTTCCAGCAGAACCGTTGACGCTGCCAGCCGTCGCGCCGCTGCTGTACAAGGTCGCAAACGCTATATCGTGATCGTGCTGCGGATCGTTCCAGTCGTGATCGTGCGCAGGCATTTCGGCCTTGGTCTGTGTGATGGTCTGAGAACCGCCAGCAGAGCCTGGGGCCTGCGCGTCCTGAAAGAACGAGGCCCGGAACGTCGCGGCGGCATTCGTTGGGCCGGAATAATTCGCGGCAAGCGTCAGCGTCGTTCCGCTGATCGCGGAAATCGTGACGGCATATGCTCCATCAACAACACACTTCATCCCGCGCGCAAGCCCGGTCGCACTCGACACGGTAGCGGTTGTCGATCCATTGGTTACGGAAGCCGTGGTTGAGACCTGAATGACGTTGGCGGCAGAACCGCCCATGTCGTCTGCGCCGACAGGACCGCGCCCCTGCATCGATGGAACGACAATGGTTTTGTTTGCGTCCCAATCGGCGTCGGCGGACGATCCGCGTCCTGTCGAGACCGGCGCATAGGTGTCGGACACCTTGCCCCATAGCCAGGAATACAAATCCTTCGCGGTGTCGCCCGCATATTCGGTGGCGCCAGAGGACAGATTGCCAATCGTGCGCCCGTTCATGCGAACAAAGCCGTCCAGCGGACCCGTGCAAGGAGCCCACAAGGCAAATCCCGTGCGGAAGATTTGCGTCGCCGTGACGACAAGCCCGCCACCCGATGAAGGAGGGGCTTGGTTCGGAATGTAGGGCGCGTCGTAGATCGTAATGTCGGTCGCAGAGCGGATGAGGACGCGGTAATCCGTGTACGGGAGGTAGACGACCGGTAGAACGCCGCGCGAGTTCGCCACCACAGGAAAGGCATGGGGCGTGGTCAAGCCCTGATCTTCGTAGACCGTCAGCGGCGTGTTGGTGTTGGCCTCGAAGAAGAACGCCTTTGCCCCGGACGCGAGTTGTCCGTTTTCGTCGTAGTAGGTCGTCGGGCGAGGGTCGAAGATGTTGGAAGCGGTCATTGATAGGAAGCCTTCCGGCGTTCGGCGTCATTGGCGATGATGGCCGTCGAGAGACGTCCGGCGAACGGTCGCAGCGTCTCTTGGAGGGGTTTGCTGGCTTTGATCGTCTGCATCGCTTGGACGATCTTCGCGGGGTCATTCGAGGCCAGAAGATCGCCGACATGGCGCATGACATTGGTATTGATCTTTGACGATCCATGCTTGAGCGCGCCAGCAGCGGTTGCCGCTATGCCTGCATCCTTGAAATCGCCCGTGCCTGCGAACGTCCCCGCCCCGACAAGGCCGGGGATCGCCGCCATATCGGCAAGTTGCCGAGCCGTGGTCGAGTTGCCCTGAACCGCCGTGCGAAGCTGGTCCATAATCGTTTCGGCGCGCAGAAAGCGTTCAACGCGGGCGTAGTTGTTTTGCCCGACAACCATTTCGATCCGTTGCCGGGCGGCAGGACTGGCGAAGATGGAATTGACGACGTTCTGCCTATCGCGCGTTTCGCCAATCTTGTTCTGGACTTCGGACAGAAAGCCGTGGGTAAACAGCTTCTTTTCAGGGTCCGACATTTCGGATATGGTCTTCGCGTATTCCCGATTGGCCCCTCTGGCGCTGGCGAACTTTGCGCCGGCGTCCAAAGCATCCTCTGCCCCGAATGCCGTAGCAGCCACACCACGCGCCGCGCCATATGCAGGAACTTCCTTGTCGAGTTCCCCGCGCAGCGCCTTGGCCTGAGAGGTCAGCCGGGCGGCTTCCTCGTTCCGCCCTGCCCTGACAGCAGCGCCAGCAGCATCGTCCAGTTCGCGTTTGACATAATCCCAATATTGCAGATTCGGATAAGCAGGAGCGCCGTTCTTCCCTTGCATGAACGAGATAACGCCATCGTCGGAAATCTTGACGCCGGGGTTAAAGGCCCCGTAGCCGTCAGTGATAGCGCGACTCTTGCCCGTCTGGACGGCGGACTTCATGGCGCTGAGAACGTCGGGGCTCCCGGCCAGCCGCTCCAACTCAGGGGTCCAGAGCGGACGATCCCCTTCCGAATAGGCGCGCTTGTAAAGCGGACGAAGCGCCGCGCTCGCCTGCTCTTTCAGGTTGTCCAACGTGCGTACCGAATTGCCGCCCCCGAGGTCGTTCAGAAACTCGGTGATGCGGGGGCCTTGCGTCTCAAAGCGCTCGTTGACCACGTTTCCCAACGTGCGCTGCGCGTCGTCGGACATATTAGAGGCCGTGCGCGCGAGGCGCTTCGTCGCATCTCCGCCAAGGTCGGCATTGACTACTGGCTGACCCTGCTGGACCGCATAGCGGTTAGTGTATTGGTCGAGCCCGACAGAACCCGCCTTGGC
>CAZYGK010000025.1:16154-36397 GCA_964647355.1 uncultured Flavobacteriaceae bacterium
GCAAGACCGCCCGCCAGATTGCCGCCGATGGTCGCGTAGGGATGTTCCTTGAGATTGGCCTCGTCTATCGCCCGCTGCTTCTCAAGGTTCTTGGCGTACTCGCCCTGATCGCCGCCGATGCCGGTCGCAGCGCCAAGCCCTGCTGCGATACGATCCGCAAAGCCGAAGGTGAGAGCATTCGCAGCCCCGCGAACAGCAGCGTCTACCGTCTCGCCAATCGTGCCGGAACGTTTCGCAGTGAGGCCCTTGGCAATCTCATCAACGGTCGCGTTCTGGTCCTCCGGGGAGAGTTGCAGAAAGCTATCGTCTACCTTGACCTTTTGACCGCCAATGTTGAGCGTGGGCATTATTCAATGCTCCACGTTACGCCGCTCTTGGTCTTGCCAGAGGGGAGCGCGGCAGGCGATGGGGAGCCATGAGCGGGCGCTGACGAGCCATGCCCCTTGCCCAAAAACTGCGCCGGTATGCCTTCTTCAGTCGGGCGTCCCTTGCGGATGTTCTCAAGCATCTTCTGCGCATACGTCGGGGACTGATGCGCAAGATTGATTTCCGCGTCGAACTGATCGAGCGTCGCGTTGTAAGCCTGATCGCTCTTGGCCGTGGAAAGCAGTTCGTAAAAGTGCTTCTTGTCCTCGACCGTGGGCGTACCCTTCGGGTTGATCGCGCGGGCCATCGTGTTCGCAACCGTCATGTTCGCAGCCGCGAACTTGGACAATTGCGGGCTGTTCACCGCGTCTTCGTACTTCACGTAAAGCTGGGCCATCGGCTTGAAGTCGGGCCGCTTGAACTCGCCAGAGGCCGTGCGGGCGATATTCAACGCACCCTGCGCTTCAACCGAAGCCGTCGCCATCGCCGCAATCTGGCCGCCGAACGTGCGTTCCTGTTGGGCGAGGCCAACGTTCTTGGCCTGATTGTAAAGCATGTCGCTGGCGCTAATGCCGCGATCTTTAGCCTTCTGAGCAACGACGCTTTGAACCTTGGCAAGGTCAGCCGCACCCTGCGCGCCGCGACCAAGGCCGACTAGAGCTTGCTTGTCGCCAGCAAGGACACGTTCTGCGAGAAAGTCCGCATTCTGATCCGAGATGGAGCTATTATCCCTGCCGCCGTTCTCTGCAATCGTTTCGCCCGTCGGGCCTATCGCCTTGTCGCCACGGCGGAGGACACGAATCTGGTCCGGTATCTTTCCGTTGGCGAGGAAGCCGGTACGCGCAGAACCGATCAACTGCATGTCATCAGCGAGCGTCTTGCGCGTCTCGTATTCCATTTGAGACTTAGGCTTGCCAACCGTGATGTTCTGGAACTGCGAAGGGTCGGTCTTGTTAACCGCCGTGATAGACCCATCATCATTGCGGATGATCTGATATTTTTCCTTGTCCGGCTTCAGTTCGGCTAGCTGATCCTTGACCTGTTGCAAGCGCGCTTCGATAGCCGCTTTCGGCCCCGGCGCTGTCTGCGTTGCAAGAGCCGTCGTCAAGGTCGCCTGATAGTTTCGGAGCGCAGCAATCTTCGCGGCGTTATCGCCATCGGAGTTTGCGGCGGCTTTCGGCTGTGCGGGATTGGGAACGGCGGGAGCAGCGCCTTGTGCGGTCTGCGCGCCAGCGGCGGGCTTGTCTTCCTCGCCGTCGTCTTCCGAGGCCGCCTGCGCTACCTGAGCGGGGCGCGGCTGCGCATTCGCTACAGCGGTCGGAAGCACAGTCTGCTCACGCCCCGCCATGCCAAATGGCGAGCCGACGCCATCAAACTTACTGGTCCACTTCTGCACGAATTGAGCGGCAGGCGCATTCGGATTGCCGCCGTTCACCGCGACGTTGCGCGCAAGCCCCAACTCTGCCGGCGTCGCGCCGGGATTGGACAAGAGTTTGATTGCGCCGCCTGCGCCCTGCTGATGCGCCAGATACAATTCGCCAGCGGTAGGTTCGCGCCCAAGCGCCTGCGTCAAGGCCGTGCGGTTGTCAGCCGTCAGCCTTTGAACAGCAGCGTTCTGCGCCTGCGGGTCGTTTATGTCTGCGCCCGCGCCCGCATACTGTCGCCACGTCGAAGGAATGAACTGATAAATGCCGCGCGCGCCGGTCGGGCTCACGGCATTCGGATTGCCACCGCTCTCGACCTGAGCGAGTTTCTTGAAATAGTCGCCCCCCGACCCATCTCCAGTTTGCTGTGGCGCAGTAGCGGCAGGCGAAGCGCTCGCTCCGAACTGAGGCCCCTGCAACAGCCCCGGCAGCGCAGCCGCGTTCTGCTTCTGCTGCCCCAATTCGAGCAGCTTGAGCCCCGTCCCCATATCGCCGGCAGCAAGAGCCTTCTGCGCAGCGCCGTTATAATCGCCGCCCATGAGGCTCTGTCCGAGTTCGGACAGCAATTGCTTCTGCTGGTATTCCCTGATGCCGCCCCACAGGTTTTTCCCGAGGTCCGACAACATGCCATACATATTGGCATCGGGGACGTAGCTCATTACCAGATGGCTCCGCTCTTTGGGCCAAATGCCTGCGCAAGCAACCCGTTATTGCCAGCAACGCCTGAGAACAGGTTGCCCATGCCGCCGAGGCCGCCAGTCGCAAGGTTGAGCCCGCCCATGATCGCGCCGAGCAAATTCTTCTGCCCCATCATGTTGGCCGCAGCGTCGGCCATCTGGCCGTCATAACCCATCTTGGCCGCTTGGCTTCCCATGTTCTGATAAAGGCCAGAGAGCGAATTGCCCAAGCCCATGTCGAGGTTGGCAAGCTGGTTCTGCTGGCCCGTCATGCCTTGCGCCGCGCCCATGCCCAACTGCGTCAGGCCGCCGATCTTCGACTGCCAGTCGCCATAGTTCTGGTTAGCAAGGTCGTTCGCGTATTTTGTCAACGCCATCGCCTGATTGCCGGACCCGAGCATTCCTCTTGCAGCAGCAGAACGGTCGCGGGCCGTAACGCCCATATCCAGCGCGGCTTGGAAACCGGGGTTGAAGCCCTGGAATGCCTGCAACGCCGCATCATGGCCAGACTGCCCGTTCAACCCGAGCGAGTTGCGTAGCATTTCGAGAGACTGCGTTCCGCTATCATAATACGGCTGATAGTAGTTGTGGTCCGTGAGGTCCTTGCGGGCCACATCGTGCCACTTGTTCAGGTTGTCATACGCGGCCTGAGTGTTCAGCGCGTTGATCATCAGGCCGTAATTGGAGGCGTTGTTGCCTCCACTATTATTCCCGAAGATGCCCACGGTCGTGTTCCTTAGAGAAGCGTCTGCAATTCAGCGATTGCAGCGAGAAGCGCGACAAGAAATGCGCGCCATTCTTTCGTGAGTGTCTTGCCGTCCTGCTCGACAACAGGGACGTTCGGAGGCGGGAGCGGGAGAAGTTTCCGCGTCGCGGCCATCAGAACATCGCCTGTACGCTGTCCTGCATCACGCCGCCCTGAATGCCTGCGTAAACAGGATCGCTAACCTTGATATTCCACTGGCGCCCGAGCGCCCGCGTGCGCCCGCAACGGTTCACGTAAATGCGCTGGCCGTACTCGCCCTGCTGGCCGATCTTTCTTTCAACAGGCGGGCCATACGTCGCGCCGCTATCGTCGCTCCATGAAATCCACACAGACGGATCAACGATCTGCTGAGTAGACCCGTTCGCCCGTCCCGTTCCCGAGGCCAAGGCGAAATCCGCCCTTGCCACCGTCTGCCTTTGCGGGAACTCATCAACCGGCAGGCTGGTCACGTCATAGACCAGCGGCAAACCGTCCTCGTCATAGGCCATGTTATCGAGGCGATAGAGCTTGCCGCCCGTCTCGTCGCCCAACAGCCAATCCCCGAACACATGCGCTGACGTTTCTGCCCTCCACGTCGCGGACTGATACGACTGCCGCTCCTGCCAGGATGAAGTCAGAAGGTCGAAAACCCATGTCCATTCCGGAGCCTTCATCACCCAGAAGGCATGGCCGTTATTCATCGCCACGAAACAGCGCAGCGTCGTCTTGTCCGCAAGGTTCTGCAAATCCCGTTCAATGTCATGCGTCGAGATGCGAACCGGAGTAACGCCGTTCAGCTGGTAGACCATGTTCGTGGTCCCCACATAGATCAGCGTCTTTGTGAACCCACTTTCAAAGCCTGCGATTGCATTGGTCCCGGCAAGACCAGACGGAATGACCGCAGTCCGCGTGAACGGAAAGCCGGTCGGGTTGGCATTATTGACCCATTGTTCCATGCCGTCCGGGCCGCACATGTAAAGCGACTCGTTGAACGGAACGACGCGATACATTCCGCCAGAGTTCGATTCCATCAGAACGAAATCGAGCGGGTTGATTGCGGTCGTGTTCAGCCCCGACGCGAGGCACTTGCCCGTCCGATACGAGAAGAAGAAATAGCCATCGAGAAAGCAGACGGAGTTCGGGAACTCAACGTCCGCGTCCGGGTATCCCAATGGCGCAACGGTGGTCGAAAGGACATATGGTCCATTGACCGGAGAGACGCACACAATGTCTGGCGGGGACGCATTGTTCTTCGCCAGCGTCACCGTATCGCTACCGGATAGCAGCCCCATGACCGCATGGAGCGGCGTTCCTGTTCCCGTCGAAACACGTTCGACATATTCGTTATAGACGACAAGCGCGGTCGTCTCGTTGACGCCGATGATCCCCCGACAATGCGAGAAGCCGCCCGTGGAATTGGAGAACCGGCTGAGGCCCGGAGCGCGCTTGACGATGACCTGTTCCGTCCCGAGCTTTTCGACAATCGCATTGATGAGCCGCGCGCCAGATAGTTGCGAGCGTTCGCCCGGCGATGAGTTCGCCGCGAATTTGATTGCCGCCTGCTTCATCAGAAGTAGCTCACGTCCTGCGTGAAATACTGCGGGTTGCCATAGGTCGTGGCCCGCAAGGGACGGATGAGTTTGGTTTCCCTGTCCGTCCCGGTCAGGGCCGGAATGCCGAACGAAGGGGCGGCTTCATTTGCCAGCAGGATCGCCAGCGGGCCGAAACATTCGTCTGGAATGTCGGTCGCGCTTTCATTCCCCGCCGTCAGGGTGATGTTGGCCGCTTCGGTCGCGCGCAGTTCCTCGAGGAGTGGGCCAAGCGCATCGCGCATGGCCTGCCAGTCCTCGGCTGACGGGGCTTGCCCCGCCGCCGCGACGCCGAGAAGTTCCAGCGAGCGATTATAGAGATCACGCGCCGACTTCGGCATTGTCGCTCTCTACGGGGGCAGGCTCGACAACCGGGACGGCAACCTTGCGGGTCCGCCCCAGCTTGCGCTTCTCGACAACTTCGACCGCCTGAGTCGCTTCCGCCACATCCTCCACGTCAAAGAAGCGGTTGTGCCGCGCCTTCTCAATGAGAACATCATTCGTGACCCGTAGCGGCTCACAGTCCGAAAACGTGTAGCCGAGCCAAGTCACTTCGGTGTCGTCGCCTTCCGGCGCGAGATATGTGACGAAAGCAGCCATGGTCAGTCGATGTAGCCGTGAATGTGAAGAACGAGGGTTCCCGCCGCAGCGGTCGCGGACGCCGTTGCCGTGGTCCACACGATTTCCGTTTCGGCGGTGAACTGGTAGCCGAGGATCGCGGATGCGTTGATCGTGGGAGAACCGCCAGCCTGCGCCGAGGACGAGGACGAGATCACGCGCGAAGCCGAGCCGCTATCGCCAATCGAGAATACGACAGCGGGAGAGCCGTTCGTATCCATGTCGGTGACGTAGCCAACGACATTGGTCACGGTCATGTTGGCCGGGACCTTGAACAGCGAGACGGTCTTGTTCAGTGCGAGGTCGCCCGTCGCAATCGAGAACGACCCGCCGAACGCCTGAATCTGTCGGGAAAATCCCTTGCCCACGGTCGGCGTCGCCGTGGACCAGATGGTGCGATCTGCCATGATGTTTATTCCTTTCGGGATGTACGGCCATATTCGCCGTGATGCTTCTTTGACGCCTTTGCATATGCTGCTTCTGCGTCTTCGATGTTTTCGAATTGACCCAAGTGGATACGGCGGCGGTTAGCCGTGATGTACGCTACCCACTTGCGCTTTTCCTTGGACCACGAGACGCCTTTAACGCCGCTACTGTTGCTGCGCGGAGCGCGCTGGTTGCGGACATTTTCAGTATTCGTGGCGGGGCGGAGATTGTTCCAACGATTGTTGGATGGGTCGCAGTCAATGTGGTCGATTTGGTTCTTAGGCCACTTTCCCGTCATGAGAAGCCAGATAAGGCGATGGGCTCCGTACAGACGCCCAAAAAGCCTTATCTGTGTATGCCCCCATGAATCGACTGCGCCCGGCTTCTTACCAGCGTGGGTCGCATTCCATTGCCTGCAAGCATGCGATGGCGTGCGCCCCACTGTTCCGGGAAACCAATCCTCCGTTCGTTCCTTCCATTTCAGTTCGCCAGTTTCGGGCGAGTAATACAGAAGGGCTCGGACAATCTCCGCATCAATCTTGCGAGGCTTAGGCATTCCGTGACTCCGTGTAACACTCGGTCACACTTTATATCACGAAATGCCATCAGCTCCTAGAGATTTCTTAGGCGTCAGCGACTGAGGACATGAATCCTGTGACAACCCCCCAGTCCTTGAGCGCCGAGCCGCCAGCCGGAATCTTGGCAACCTTGCCAATGCCGTACTGGCCCTCGATGCCGAGGCCGGTCAGGAACTCGTAATCCGTCTCGTTGCGCTGCGTCGGGCGCGGCATCTGGCCTGTGACCAGAGCCAGGGACGAAGCGCCGCACAGAAGCGCCGGAACAACGTCCGAGGACGACGCGCCAACAGCCGAGAGGGTCAGACGTTCGTCAATCTCGGGAATTTCCGTGATCAGAACGTTGTCCCACCAAATGTCGCCGTTGCGGAACAGGGGATTTGCAAATCCCTTCTCCGACTTGACGATCATTTCGCGCATCGCAGCCGAGATGGTGGAGTCGTTGCGGAGATCGCGCATGGAACGCGAGCCCACGAACATGACATACATTTCCTGCATGTCCTCACCCACGGTCACGGGAGTGATCTTGTTCGAGGTCGTATTCATCGCCACGCGCTTCATCAGCGAGACGACATTGGCCGACATGCGGTCATTGGTCGTGTCGATGTTGCCGAGCGCGGTCGCCGCCGTGGTCGAGTAGTTCGACAATTGCGAACCGAACACAACGCGGTCGCTGTTGGCGGTCACCCATGCATTCTTGTTCGCAGCGGTCGCGTCCGCCCACTTGATGCCGTTGATGCGTGCGCCGGTCGTTCCACGGAAGCCGGTCGGAACAGTATTCGTCGGGATGCTGAGCATCGCGTCGATGGTCTCTTCCTTGAGCTTGCGCTTGTACCACTGGTTGAGCATCGGGACGCCGAGCGACTTGAAGTTCAGCGTGTTGTCCTTGTTTGTCGCCTTGTCCCACGCCACGGCATGGCGCAGCCAGTCGGCCCACATCGAGCAGCCGTAGTTGTCGATGCCCTCTTCGTTGCCGACCAGAGTGCCAGTGCCCTTGCCGGAACCGTTGAGAATATCGACCAACGGGACATTGATCTGCTTGCCGTCAGCCGCAAGGTCTTTGACCAGACGGATGATGGAATTGACGCCCGTCCCCTGGTACTTGACCAGACGGTTTTCGCGGATGTAACCGCGCGCCCACACATCGCGGGCATACTTGATGAGTTCGGTATTGCTACCGGCAGTCGTGAAAGCCATCTCTCAATTCCTTGGAGGCTTCAGCGCGACGCGTAGTGATCGAAGTTGTCGTCGTCGCTGCGATCAGGGAGGCCCCCGCCGACAGAGCCAGCCGCGCCGATATTTGAAATCGACGGCAGGCCCTTTGCCTTGGGGGCGGCGTAGGTGACGGCGGAAGGAGACGACTTGGCCCGGACCTGTGCGGCTTCCAGCGCCTTGGCGAGGAAGGCAGGATCGTTGAGCAAATCCTGCGACAGCTTCTCTCGATAGGCTGCGGGATCGTTGCCGATCTCAGACAATGCCTTGCGCTGCTGGTGAAGCTGCACAAGAGCGTCGTACTGATTGCCTTGGGCCATGACACGCTGATAGTCGAAGCGCGCGGTTGGATCGCCTGCCTGAACGCGGGCTTCCAAATCCTTGAAGGCTTCCGCGACCTTTTCCGGCCCATGCCGAGCTTCGGCAATGGCGCGCGAAAACTGTTCGCGTTGCATGACCAGTTCCTGATACAGAGGCTGGACGGCCTGCTGCACACGATGGTCGATGTTGCCTTCCGGCTGTTCCCAGAACTCGGGAGCCTTGGGGGCTTCCTTGGGCTGGATTTGCCGACGCAAGTCCTCGATCTGGCGCTGTAGGGCCTGTCGCTTGTCCCGCTCGTCCAGAAGTTCGCGAAGGGGAACGCGATGGGCGTCCTCCTGCGCGGGCTGCTGAGCGGCTACGGGCTGAGCGGGAGGCTGTGCGGCTTCGGCTGGCGTTTCCGCCGTGGCTTCTGCCTGCGCTTCCTGCGAGGGCTGTTCGACTGGCGTTTCCGCCAGAGCTTCGCCGCCGCCCATGTCGAGCGGAGCGAACTTGTCAAACGTGTCGTCGTGTTCAAGCGAGCCATCCGGCCCGCCAGTCTGTTCCGTCATCATGTGTCAGTGCTTTCTCTGTAACGTCGAGAGGACGAAGCGCCCGCTAACGCCCGGACGATGGCGATGCGATCTGTTGACGGACACACCGGAACCGGCCCCGTATCGTGGGACGGACGAACCGTTATTCGGCGGAAGGCTGCTGCGCCTGCTCACGCCTTGCATCAATGCCGTCGCGGAACGAGGCCCGCTGCATAGCCTGCGAATGCGCCTGATCCTGAGCGCGTAGGCCAATGTCCAGCATATCGAGGCCTTGGGAATGCCTGCGATCGATATCGTCGCGCACATTCCCTGCTACGCTCTCGCGCTCGTCCCTGACTGCCTGATGAGCCCGCAAGGCCGTCTCGTTGCGGTCCTGCGTCATCTCGTGCAT
This sequence comes from uncultured Flavobacteriaceae bacterium, assembly GCA_964647355.1. Lineage (GTDB taxonomy): Bacteria > Pseudomonadota > Alphaproteobacteria > Micropepsales > Micropepsaceae > SZUA-430. The sequence continues at coordinate 25,029 of CAZYGK010000025.1, forward strand.
CGCCTGCATCGGGGCGAGATGGGCTTCCTGCATGATCTTCTGCGTCTCGGCCTGCTTCTTCATCGCGCCGGCTTGCGTGTCCGCGACCTTCGCGGCCATGCCCTGCATCTGCAATTGCTGCGTCTGCTGCTGCTGTGGCGACGGCGGCTGATTGAGTAGGCCGTTGATTTTGTCCTTAACCGTCTTGGGCAAGGGAGAAAGTTCAAGGAACACTTGCGGCGGAATCGGCACACGCTGTTGAGCGAGGGACGACAGAATGTCGAAGGCGTCGCCCATGACGTTGGTCGTATCCGGGCCTTCGTCCAGAATGATATCCACATCGAGCGATGCGATATGGTTGATCAGTTGCGGCATTCCATCCGGGCCGATCTGCATGCCGTTGACCTGAATGAACTGCGCCATTTCCTGATCGTCGGTCACGCGGATATAGCGTTCGGCCTGCCATGTCCGCTGCACGGTGCACCAGATTGAGCGGTAGACCTCGAATTTCCACGTACGATAGTTCTTCAGGAACGGGCCAAGTTCGGCAATGCCGTTCTGCTGCATCATCGCCAACGCGCGGCCCGAACGCTGGTTGACGTTCGTCCCTACGATAGCGGGCGACGGGCCGTAGTTCTCGATTTCCTCTTTCGCATCCTGAAAATACTGCGTCTGTTGCAGGAATTCCTGCGCAGGCTGCTCGATCGAGAAATCTTCCTTGTTCCCGTCATACTCGATAAAGCCGTCCGGACGAGCGACTTCCTTCCTCGCGCGCTCCACATCGGCAAACACGCCGCGACGGGCGAAAACCTGTCGCGTGTTCATGATGTGCATGGCCTTGGAGCGATGCTGGTTGATCGCGTCCTGCGGGCCCTTCATGTTGCGGACGAAGCCGTAACGGTCCCCGAACTCGTCTACCGCGCAGGCGAACTTGATGTAGCGCGAGCGGGTCTGCCAGACATTTCCTATCTTGGTCCAGAACGGGCTTTCACCTCGGGTCAGCACGGTCCAGTTCGCATAGATGCAGAACTTCCACTTTCCGTCATGCTTGTACCAATGCTCGACAAGCCTGATCTTCTTGCGCTCGTTGATCCACAGATATTGCCGATCATAGTCGTGCTGCGTCGTCTCGTAGCCAGACGAATCCTGCGCTATCTTGTCGCCCGAGCCGGGGAACATTTCGTCAAGCTCGTCCTCCGACACCCAACGAGACACGCCGTCATAGCGCACATCGGAGAAGTCGGGACGGATAGACCGAGGATCGTAGAAATACGTGACCGGATCGACGTAGCGCAGGCCAACGTCAGGGTCTTGAAAGTCCCCGTCGTCAAGCGTCAGTTCGCAGACGCCGAATGCGCCCTTGGCGGCATCGAGGACCCCATCAGCCTCGATATCCTTCCACAGCGAGGTGTCGAGCACATAACGCATGACCGCCGTTGCGAGGTCAGCGCCGGCCGCAGAGCGCTCCGAGCGAGGGAAGGCCTTCGGGTCGTTCCTGAGTTTCTGCACGACGCCGACGACGCCATTGATCTTGCGCGCCGTGCGGTTGAACGTGATCTCGGGCTGACCGCGCGCCTTGAGAACCTTGAGTTGATCGTCCGACCATTGCTGACCGTGGTAATAGCGATTGGAGCGCCGTATCTCGTCAATCTCGTTCATCTTCACCGTTGCATAATCGGTGAACTGCTTGCGCAGTTGAACGAGGTCGAGACCTTCGTCTACTTCGGGCGTTCCTAGCGGATCGGTCTTGCCGGGATATTCCACGGCTGAAGCGGATTGCATCATGTGTCTTTGGTCACGCCGCCGCCGAAATCTCCGCAGCCCTGCGCATCAGAGCATCGCGTTCGGCGGCGTCGATCTGGAACTGCGGCGCGAAGGAGGCGACCAGCGTTGACGTGCGCGACACGACGTTGCCCATGTTCCAAGCTTCCCAGATTGCGGGCATGTCGTCGTGGTGGCTTTCTACGAAGGCGTCGATTGCAGCGAACTTGCCCGCCTCCTTGGTGGCGGCGCGCAGCGACCACAGCGGCACTTCGTCGGGCGTCGTGGGCTCGGGCGCGACAGGCGGCGCGAAATCGACCGCAGGCGCATCGGCGGCGCGACCGCCTGCGAGCGTCGGCGGGCTTGTGCCCTGCCAGTAGAGATCGACCTGGACCTCTGCTGTGAGCGTCGCAGGCACGGGGAGCGGCGGGCCGTCAGAGCCGTCCGGCATTTTCGGACCGGGGATGGTCCCGACGCCGGGCGTGGTGAGCGGCGTCAGAACAACGTCGAACCGCGCTCCATTGGCATCGAGACCGCAGGCGACGACATGATCCACACCCTCCTTGTCGGTCGAGACGAGCAGGGGCGAGGCGGCTTTGAGCGCAGCGAGAACGGCGGCGTCAGAGGCGAAGATTTTGGAGATGATCTGCATGGTCGTCGCCCCTTATGCGTAGACGCGCGCGTGCGCGCCGAGACCGGCGTCGCTCGCATAAATCGGCCAGAGCGAAAGCTCATCCAAATAGCCGTTGGCATAGCCATCCGCGCCACGGAACAACTGCAGCCCACTATCGCTTGCGGAAAACAACGCGAAATTGTCCTTAGCGACAGCGCCGCCATTGACCGCCATTTTCCGCTGCCCTGCGGTCCATGAGACCGCGACCCCGACATCGCTTATCGGCGTAGCTGTCGGTGCGGCGGACAGAACGTCGATAGCGGCGCTGACTGCGAAAGCATTGTAAAGCCCGGCTTCCACGCTCGCGCTACGATTGGTTGATCCGATCAGCGGGTCGACCGAGCTAGCGGGGTTGGCGCCGAGGCGCTTGCCGCGAATAACCAGCGTCGCATTCGCCCCCGTCAGCAGCGCGAGCAGCCCCGATGCAGCCGTCACGATGTCGGCGGGGCGGGCCGAATTGTTCGGGATGTAGGACGAGCCGTAGCCGCGTTCGAACTGCGGCATCCCCCATTTGTAGGTTTGTCCGGCAGCGGCAATGTTGCTGGCCGAACGCGGATACGTCAAAGGAGTGCCCGCGCCGTCGCCACTGACAAATGTTCTGGTGATCCGCACAAACGTCGTTACGCCGATTTGGAGGCCGCTCACACTGAACAGGGCTCCGTTGTTGCGCGTTACAGCTCCGGGCCCGCTCAGAATACTCGCGACCGAATTCGCCGAGAGCCCCCATGCGTTGTTGGTGTCGTACATTCCGATGTCGTGCGTCGTCAGATCGGCAGTTCCCTGCATCGCAATCGTGAACGTAAGCACGTCTCCGGGGGAGGTCGTCAGCCCCTGACCGGCAGCGGGTCCGCCGTACTCGCCGCTCGCCGTGATCGTTACGAGATTGAACAGCCCTAACAGGCCGTTCGCGGCACTGACCGGCGTTCCAATATTTGGGCTGCCTGCGACGCCGTACCACAGCGTCGCATCCTCGGGATGCAGCCAATAGTTTTGCGATCCAATCCCCTCGATCAGCAGCCTGCGCCGGCCGGAGGACCAGTCCCAAGCAGGACCATTCGCGGCGTTGAGCATGTAATTGCCGTCAGGGCCGACCGTGTATTTCTGGCCGCTGGAAAAAGAGAGCAGCGAGGAAAGCGGCACTTGCGCGCCGTTGAGCGTGAACAACCCTTTTGGCGCAGACATGATTGCGGCAGGAGACACGCCGTCGAGCATGTACGCATATGGCGATGACGACAGTCCGGCCGCGATCTGTGCACATATATTCTCCGACGCGAGCGCCGCTGCTGCGGCATTGGTGACAGTCTGAATATCAGGAGGGACAAAGACGCTCGACATTATAGCGTCTCCACGTAAGAGACAGGCTGCGTTCCACTGCCGACAACGCCGTACACAGGGCCCTCAGATGTGATCGATAGACCGGCGCCCTTGACGCCAATCAGCAATGCGCCAGTGCCGGTCGTGACCACAGCGCCGCCAACAAAAACATCTGCCGTACCGTGATTGATAATCACGATATCCTTGCGCCCCGGACGCGCCGCCGCAATCATAGTCGCAGTTGTTCCGACAGTCGCCTGTCCCGTGTTGTACCCACCAGCCATGTTGAAATCCCCTTAAAGCGTCAGCCCGGAGGCTGCGTCTCTGTCTGCGCTGCGATCTATCGCGCGATAGTCGCCCATCGTGTCTTTCGGCTCTTTGGCCTTGCGAGAGGCTCCAACAGTCTTGTCCAGCAACTGACCGACCAAGCCGATGGCGTCCACCTGATCGTCATGCAGGCCTGCCGGGAAGCGCAGCAACTCCGCTTCAAACTCATTCCGCCAAGGCGCAAAGGCAGGAATTCGAAGCCCGCGCATCGCCATGCGTCCACGAATCGATTGCGCTCTCACAGCCTTGTCGCCGCGCGTGGGGAACTGCGTCCTTACGCAATATGCGCCGCGTTCGCGCGCAACCTTGTCGAGAAACGGCCCGACGCCAGACTTGATCTGCCCCTGTTCCTCAGCCCATTCGAGCGGGCGGTGGCGCTTCACAAGATCGCACCACGCATCGACCCACACATCGGACGACGCCTGCCGACGCCAAATATCCAGCAGATACGGATTCTCATCCGCATCGAGCCCGATCACAGCGTGAACCGTGTAATCACCGCCCTGCGAGGTCACGGCGTAATCCGACCCGCCATACACGCGGAGGTCGGACGCCTTTGGCATCTTCTCGACCGGGACAATCCACTCGCGCCGGAAGTAGTCGCCTTCCTCGGGCGTCGGCTCCTGCTGGTAGAGCGCGGACCATGTGCGCGCATCGCTTTCCAACTTGCGGTCTCTCAGGAACCGCCCGTAATCGTAACCTGCCGGGTCGTCCCACAGCATTTCGCCGGGCTTCCTGCCGAGCGGATCGTCCTCTACAGCCTCGGCCCTGATCTTGATCCGACGATAGGGCCTGCCGAGAGCTTCCAATTGCTTGACGACGCGGCCTGCAAGGTCGTCCTCATGAAACCGCTGGTGCATGATGACGCGCTTTGCCCCCGGCTTGAGGCGGGAGGAAAAGTCATTGACGTACCATTCCCAAATCTTGTCGCGGATGCGCTTGCTTTCCGCATCCTCACGCGATCCGAACGGGTCATCGATAATCCCGAGATCGGCACGAAATCCCATGATGCCGACGCCGACACCGACCGCGTAATATTCGCATCCTGCCGTCGTCGCCCAGCGATAGGCCGCTCCGCTGTCCGCCGACACGTTCACCGCCAGCAGATTGCTCGACGCCTGCAACAGGTTGCGCGTTCGCCTGCCCCACCGTTCCGCAAGCTCGCTCGAATGCGAGGCCGTCAGAACGTTCGTCCCGCTGTTTCGCGCCACATGCCATGCCGGGAAAAGCCAGTTGACATAGGTGGACTTGGCGGACCCCGGAGGCATTTCGACCAGGAGGAAATCATTATCCCCTGTCTCTAGCCGCTCTAGCTCATCAATCAGCAGTTGATGATGAGGCGCGGGCTCCAAACCCTGCGAGCGGGCGAACTCAGTGAGGCTTCGTCTCGCCTGCCGCCTTTGCAGCAGCGCCAATGCCGCCTGCGCGGGCGATATTGAGGAGATCGCTGTCTGATAGGTCATCAAGATTGCGGTTGGTGTTCTCGCGGCGCTCGACGCGATGGCCGGACAAGACGCCAAGCTCCTTGACGGCTGAGATCGCGGCGGCGTTCTGCCCCTGCTCTAGCGCGCGGTCGTAGACGGTCGTCGCCATTTCCATCAGCCGGGCAAGCGTGATCTCAACACGAGTTGACGCCCGCTCCACGATCTCGGCAACGCGGTCTGAAATGCTTTGGTTCGCTTTAAGCGTCGTCGCGTTACCACGGTTCGGCTTATATCCGGCAGTTTCATACGCTTCGTCCGCCGTCTTGCCCTTCGCCAATTCCTGGGCGAAGCGTTCATGGCGCGGATTGCCGAGCGCAGGCATTCAGAACCCGCCCGGCCAGTACAACGGCTGCTGCCACGGGTTGTACATCTGCCCGCTGCCCATGCTGATTGCCTGAGACTGGTTTATGTCGGGCAGCATTCCGCCCGGCCCCTGCATGGACGCGAGAGGCGCATACTGGCCATATTGCGGGGCGGAGATTGACTGACCGAGGCCGGATAGGGACTGGCCGCCATTCGGTTGCGGTATGCCGTTCTGGACAGGCTGCGCATTCTGCTGCTGAGGCGCGGTCTGGTGAAAGATGTTCGGCTGCTGCGGCTGTTGCGCCTGCTGCCGGCTCGTCTGGCCTTGCGGCATGTCGTACACGGACTGCGGCTGGTATCCGCCGTACTGCTGAATTGCAGGCTGGTGGAAAATGTTCGGGCCGGCGAAGTCATTACGGCCGGCGAATGGGCTTGGCGTCCCTTGCTGCTGATTGTCAGGAGCTACAGGGCTCCAAAGAAACGGGCTTGCCATATCTCATCCCGAAAATGGCCGGACCCTTCCGAGCCCGGCCTAGTTCAACAGGTAGGGTCGAAACCAAAAATCAGCATAGCTGGATAATGGTTTCAGGATGCACCGGGAGGGTGCGGGTGGACGGCGCGAAGGCCGAAAGGGGATCGAGGGGCAGGCGACATGCCGTTGCGCCCGTCACGCGATGCGCGAGTTCGCATTCCGCGCTGCACGGGCAATTATGCACTTGACTTAGCATGAAGCATAGGCGAGTATTTCCGCATTGGAGATACTTTCCCATGAAAACCGACCTGACTTCCCCGCGCTTCACCAATGAGGACGCCGCTCGCGCCCACATTGAAGCGTCCCGGTGGCCCAACGGAGAAGTGAACTGCCCGCTGTGCGGGTCGCTCAACGTTCGTCGCATGGGCGGGAAGACGCAGGCCGGTATGTTCCTGTGCAACGATTGCCGGGACAAGTTCACTTGCCGCACGGGCACGGTCATGGAGCGGTCGCACGTTCCGCTACACAAGTGGTTGCTCGCGATCCATTTGATGGCGTCGAGCAAGAAAGGCATCAGCGCGCATCAACTGATGCGTAATCTCGGGCTCGGCTCCTACCGTACAGCGTGGTTCCTTTGCCATCGCATTCGTGAAGCGATGGGAGACGATAGCCACAAGGCAACGGGCGGGCTCGGCGGCGCTAACAAGACCGTCGAGGTTGACGAAACCTATGTCGGCGGCAAGGCCAAGAACCGCGCCCATCGTGAGCCTGCGCCTAAAAAGGCGGTTGTGTCGCTTGTCGAGCGTGGCGGCAAGGTTCACTCCAAGCACGTTGCCGATGTGACCGCCAAGACAGTGCGGGAAGTCGTTGTCACCAACGCCAACCGCGCATCCGCGCTCATGTCCGACGAAGCGAAAATCTATCCCCGGATCGGCAAGGAGTTCGCCAGCCACAACACCGTGAACCATTCGGCCAACGAGTACGCCCGCATGGCCGGTTTCGTTCACATCAACACGGCTGAAAACTTCTATTCGATCCTCAAGCGCGGGATCACCGGCACCTATCATTCAGTGTCCGAGGCCCACTTGCACAGGTATTTGAAAGAGTTCGATTTTAGATACAACAACCGCTCTGGCCTTGGCGTCGAAGATAATGAACGTGCACATCTTGCGTTGCTCGGTATCGAAGGCAAGCGACTCACTTATAATCAGCCTCGTTGAACCAAAAACGTTGAAGCAGGCTATCCGCCACTTCATGCGGTGGAGGAAGAAGCATGGTCGCTGAGGTCTTTGGCGGCATTGCCGCCTTGAAGGCTGCGTTCGATATTACGAAGGGACTGAAGGACATTGATGACCGAACCCGTCTCAACGCGGCCATCATAGAACTTCAGGAACGTATCCTCTCCGCACAGTCGGCGCAGGCGGAACTGGTTGAGTCGGAAGGCGAGCTTAAAAAACGCGTGGCTCAACTCGAAGCATGGGAAACAGAGAAGCAGCGCTACCAACTTACCGAGATTGGTCCCGCTATTTTCTGCTACGTGCTGAAGCCTGACATGGCCAATGGAGAACCAATCCATCGCCTTTGTGCAAATTGCTACACAGACGGCAAGAAGGCGTTTCTCCAGCAAACGGTACATGCGGACTCCCTTGACGAATTCACGTGCAACCGCTGCAACGAGAAGCTGCGCATATCGAAACGGGTATCGAGGCCGACACGAGCGAACACGAGTTGGATTGCCTAGCCTTTAGCTGGCTTCTCAGACTTCGGCGGCCTGCCGCGCTTCTTGGTGGGCTCGCCTTCCTTTGGCTTTGCCTTCGGTTGCGGCGGTGTCGAGAGAAGCCGACGCAAGGTCGCCTCCTCCCGCTCCGCAATGTCCCGCTCAGGATCATTTGCCTTGGTCAAACGTCCAGCCTTTTATCATTCATCCCTTGAGGCTCACCCCGACCTCGTTAAGGCGCTGGGGATGCTTTCAATCGAGATATCTAACCTGGAATCCTACCTCTGCGCCATGTTGCAGCACATGCTTGAATGTGACTACGAACTGGCGATGGGGATATTTTTCGCACCAAAGCAATCTATCGCCAGACTCGACGTCATCTCTAACGTCGCAGCTATTCAATTGCGGCACCACCCGTCCCACCTTGCAGGCGCGAGGACGGTTCTGAAAAGAGCGCGGGCCAGATTTGAGCGCCGCCATGAACTCGTACACGCTTGGTGGACTGTCGAGTGGGGCACAGACGATGTGTATCACGAACAACGCCCAAACGGGCCGGCAAACAAGATTACCTCAGCAGAAGTGAACCACGCCGTCACAAAAACCCGCGATACGATTCAAAACATCAATCGCTTTTGCGACTCCCTGATCGGGCTGCGGTCATCGCAACGTAAATCTCTCGCGCCGTTTCCTCCCAAAAAAGCAGAGAGTTAGACTCGCAATATTTTGCGGCAATGCGGGTGCCCACCTCGATCATCTCGGGCGTGATTTCAATCTCTAGTAGTTCTGTCGCCGGCCTGTCGCCGGAATCTATAACATCGCGCATTTGCTAACTCAAGTGCATACTTGCCGCTGCACGTCTACCCTCGAAACTTGGACAATGCGCCGCCATCGCCAGCAGAAAGCCAGCGCGGGCGCTTCCCCCGGACCTTCCAGATCGGATCGGCTATTATGGCTATAGCCACGGGGCCAAAACGCAAATCAGTACGCCACACTAACCCGTAGGGTTAGGCATGTCAAGCGCCTATAATTTCCTGCTTGACCTCGCGCAAACTCTCCAGCCCTCGAAATCTGCGCTTGCGCTTGTTCTGCCGATCACGCTCCTTCTGCCGGATGCGCTCGACCATTGCTCGAAGCTCGTTCCATTCGCCCGCGAGCTCGCGCAAGCGCATGTCCCATATCCAGTCGTCTGGAATGCGGTCCGGGGCCTTCTCGGCGCCATCGCCGTACCCGAGCAGGCCTGAGACACCAGTTGCGTATCGACACGCCTCCCACGCCTGCGCAGACGCCTCGCAATGCACGAACAGGTACCCCGGCATGATGTTGACGTACCTGGGGGCCTCATCGAGCAGGAAGCGTTCATGTCTCTTGCGGGGCCTCTCGATGCGAGGGACGTAGACGCATGGCCCCTCGCCGTCGAAGCGAACGAACTCTGGATAGGTCACAGCGTCAGGCAGATCGACGCCGAGCGCATTCCAGATATTGCGCGCCGCTGCTATCCGGTTCACGTCTCTGACCTGAGCTACGATCCAGTGCATTCACGCGCTCTTGCGGTTTTGTGCGTTGGGAACGCGGCGGATTTCGATACGCTGCACCGCATCTGACCTTATTTTACAGTATCGCGCATCGTTGCGGTTATGCCGGACCACAATCAAATTGCCGTACTCATCGAACACGCCCCACGCCTTTATCACCTTCGGTTTCTTGGACATGATGGGCTCCTAAGTGCCGATGTTGCGTAAACGCTTGAAACAAACTCGCCAGCCAAATCCGACGCGATAGACGCCGCGCTCTAGGCCATAACGCTCGCTGAATAGCTTCCGTCGCCACGGAGCCCTGATCTGGATGCCGTAGCCGAGCATCCACACCCAAGCATGGCCGAACTGCCAATCGATATGGCCTGAGAATGTTCGCGCGCTCATCTCGCCTCTCTATGCCGTAGCCTGTGCGGGGACCTCACTCAGCCGCATCGCGCATCACCAGCCCGCGCAGTTCGTCGGACATTGGCGGCAACGTGATCGGCTCAATCTTCATTTCGTCAACGATCTGCAACGCTTCCTGCCGCGTCAATTGACGGTCCTTGCGCGGCCTCAGATCAGCAGGCGCTGACCATTCCAGCTTTTCCAGAAGATCGCGGTATGCCGCTTCCACGCGCGCTTTCTCGGCGTCATCAGGCACGTGGTACACGTCCGCGCACAGGACGCGATTCAGGCTCGCCAGTTCGGCATTAACGCCGCCAAGCTCATCCGTAACCGCCGCGACAAGATCGGGCAGCGACGGCGCAAAGGCCCCGCGAACCTTGCCAAGCGCGGCCTCGAGAGCCCATTGCGGAAACTGTCGAAGCTCAGCGACGTAGAGCCTGTCACGCTCACCCTGGTCTGCCGCATTAGCCGACGATGGGAAGCGCAGAAACATCGCCAGCACCAACCATGCAACGACACGCTCGGAACAGCGGACAAACGACCGTTCCAACGTCTCACGCCGCGCAACAAGCCAGTTGCGATCCTCACCCGAAACCGCGTGAGTATCCGGTAGCTGCCAACGGCCATCCGGCATCCGCTCCAACGCATTCGTGAAGCGGATCATCCGCCACCGCTCGGATTCTGTCATCGCCGCTGGTCGCAAGCTGACCGTCGATTGTCGGGCCGTTGTGGGAAGGTTGTTCATGGGGCTGGTCCGGTTCGTCGTGGTCGAATTGGGCGAAGCGTTCTGCGAGTGTTGGGCGGCGGTTTGCAGGACTAGCCCGTGAAGGCGCAAACCGTTTTCGATTGCGCAGCCAAGTCCGCCACGCGGCTGGCCAATCGGCCATCGTGTTGCCCTTCGAGCGGTGGAAATCTCGGAAGCCGCGCCATTCGGACCTGAATTCTTCCGCCGAAAGTCCCGCCGCCAATGCCTCCCGACCATCAACCGCACTTGGCTGCGCATCCTCAGCCAAAGCCGTGCGGCGCTTTGCGCGCGCTGTGGTTTTGGAGGATGGGGTGGAGGGGGTTTGATTAGTTATCTTTGGGGGAGGCGGGGAAGGAACCATGTCGTCTTGAAGCGTCTTGTTTAAGACGCTTTCAGACGTTTCAGACGCATTAAGACGCTTCTTGTTACTCTGGTAATAGCGGGCGTTTCGTTCTTGCCGAGCGGTTCTGACCGGGAGTCCATGCCGGGCGGTTTCAACCATCTCCATAGCAACACGCTCGACCAAATCAGGGTCGACGCCGCTTCGGATCATGTCGGCAATAACGCCCACTCTCAGATCATCCCGAGCGCGGACATGTACAGGTCAAGGATTTCTTCTTCCTCGCGGCGTTTGTGCGCGTCCTGCCGGCGCATCGAGACAATCTTGCGGATCAT
>CAZYGK010000026.1:0-34573 GCA_964647355.1 uncultured Flavobacteriaceae bacterium
CCCCGTCGCGGCGTCGCCGTAGCGAACCCAATCGGCGGCAGCAGCGGTGTGTAGCGACGCGATCGCGAGCACGCTTGCAATGCCCAATCCTTTCAACATCTTCACGCGACTCCAAAATGCCGTTGTGAGACATGGTAACGCGCTCGGGCGCCGCGCCCCAAGGCAAATCGCGCCCCCCCCCACTTTGGTCAGGGTGGAGCTTTGCGAAGCGGGCGTTCACGTAGGCGACGAAGCCGGGGCCATAGGCGCCGATGCGCTCGGCACGCCGCCATTCGGTCATGAAAATGGGTGCCGTGAGATACCAGCAAAAATTATGCGCGAACTGCTGCAGCAGGCGGTCATCCACCATGCCGTCACGCTCAGCGTGAAACGCGTCCTGGAACGAAGTAGCCGTCAGATTGAAGTAGACGAGAATTTGTGTCGCTTCCACGGGGCTCAGCGGCGCCGGCTCGAACATCACCTTGCGGAAGATGGGGGCGAGTTCGGGTGTCATGAGCTCTCGCATGGCGCCTTGATAGTTGCCCGACAAGCCCTGAGAAATCTGAGCGCGGGCGATCTTGTTGGTCTGGACCTGCTGGAAGTAGATCGCGACGAGCGAGCCGATGATCGCGACGACGGCGACGATCTGGGAGACGTAGTAGAGTTCTTCGAGCGACATCGGGCGGTTCCGCTGATCGCGGAGCGCGACCGTGGCTGTTGTGGATCGGTAGACTTTGGGACTTGGGGCCCATCGCGTCCCTTGTCCCTACCGCTACCGTCCGGGCGGGCGGAGCGTCAACGGAATGCGCCCCCCGGCGGGTGGAGAGAGCCCGCCTTCCCCATCCGCGTTGTTGCATCGGCGGGGGCGTCCGGTCATGTTGCGCTGCAACGTCATTCACCGCCGTTCTCGAGGACCCTCACCCATGCCCGTGCTGCAATATCTGACGACCACGCATTTCGATTTCGGCGCCGTGAAGGTGCTTGGCTCCGAGCTCGCGCGGCTCGGCGTGAAGAAGCCGCTGATCGCGACCGACAAGGGCGTCGTCGCGGCCGGGTTGATCGAACAGGTGCTGCACCCGATTACGCCGAAGCCCGCCTGGCCCGTGTTCGACGAGACGCCGGGCAACCCGACCGAAGAGGCGACGCTGAAAGCCTTTGCGCTCTACAAGTCCGAAGGCTGCGACGGCGTCGTGTGCGTCGGCGGCGGCTCGGCGATGGATTTGGGCAAGGCGGTGGCGCTGCTGGCCGTTTCGGGCGAGCCGCTGGCGCAGTTCGATCCGCTGAAGGGCGGCGCGAAGAACATCAAGGGTGTCGCGCCGGTGATCGCGATCCCGACGACGGCGGGCACGGGCTCAGAAGTCTCGGTCGGCTTCGTCATCATCATGAACTCCGGCCAGAAGATGACGTTCGCCAATCCGCAGATCATTCCGAAGGTCGCGATCTGCGATCCGGAGCTGACGCTGGGCTTGCCGCCGCTGTTGACCGCCGCGACCGGCATGGACGCAATGACCCACTGCATCGAGGCGGTGCTGACGCCGACCGTCAATCCGCCGGCCGAGGGCGTGGGCTATGACGGGCTGTGGCGCTCGTGGCGCTGGATCCGCCAAGCGGTGCAGAACCCGAAGGATCGCGACGCGCGCTGGCACATGATGATGGCCTCGACCGAGGGCGCGATGGCGTTCGTGAAGGGCTTGGGCGCCGTGCACGCGATGAGCCACGCGGCGGGGCGTTTGCCCGACCTCAAGCTGCATCATGGCACGCTGAACGCGGTATTTCTGCCGACGGTGCTGCGCTATCACGACGGGCATGCGGCGGAGAAGTACGAGCGCCTGCGCTCGTCCATGGGCCTCAACCCCAACGCCGATCTCGCGAAGGCTATCGAAGGCTTGAACGCGGAGATCGGGCTGCCGAAGGGTTTGGGCGCGATGGGTCTCACCGAAAATCGCGTTCCCGATCTCATCCCCTACGCGATCGGCGACCTCGCAAACTTCGGCAACCCGCGCAAGGCGGGCCCGGACGACTACGCAGCGATGTTCAAGGCGGCGATGTAGGGTTCGTGGGAGGCGCTTGCCCTGGGACCGCGGGCGGCCCCGCCCGCTCTTTCCAACATCTTAAACGCACCATCCGCAGAGAGCCAGCAAGAGCGGGCGAGGCCGCCCGCGGTCCCAGGGCTTGGGATTGTCCTCTGACGGCGGAGCGGGCGATCACTGCGCGATACACACTGTCACCCTTTCTTCTTAGAGACCAACCATGACCGACCACCCTGCCCCGCCTGGAACGCTTCAGCATACGCTTGGCCAGCATCGCGTCGTCTCGATGGAAGGCGGACGGGCGGTGATCGAATACGACGCCGGGATGCATATGTGCCACTCGGGCGGCGTGGTTCAGGGCGGCTTTGTCAGCGGTTGGATCGACGCGGCGATGGCGCATGCCGCAATCAGTCTAACCGGACGCGAGATGTCGCCGATGTCGCTCGAGATGAAGGTCAGCTATTTCGCGCCCGCGCGGCCCGGCCGGCTGATCGCCGAGGGTTGGATCGAGCGGATGGGCAAGTCGACTTGCTTTGCCGAAGGGGTGCTGAAAGACGCGAACGGCATTGTGCTCGCCAAGGCGAGTTCGACGATCCGGCTGGTGCCGCTGACGAAGGTTGAAGCGGATTCACGCGCCGCCCGCAAATAGATAGCGAACGCTGCGGGCTAGCGGCTTGCCGTGTCGCGGTTCAGATACCGGTTCGGGTCGACGGCGCGGTCGCCTTTGCGGATTTCGAAGTGCAGCTGCGGGCGGTCGACGTCGCCGGTGGCGCCGACGAGCGCTACCGTCTGGCCTTGGCGAACCTTGTCGCCGCGGTCGACGAGCAGCTTCTTGGCGTGCGCATAGGCGGTGACGAAGCCGTTGGCGTGACGCACAAGCAGCAGGTTGCCATAGCCCGCAAGCTCGTTGCCGGCGTAGATGACGGTGCCACCGTCCGCCGCTTTGACCGGCGTGTTCGGGTCGGCCGCGATGTTGATGCCGTCGTTGTGCATGCCGGAACCGCGGCGGCCGAAGCCGGAAATGACTTTGCCTTTGACCGGCCACACGAAGCGTCCCGTGCCGCGCGTTACCGGGCGCTCGTCGAAGGCGGCGTCGGGATCGCGCTCGGCTATCGCAACGCTCTTGGTCTTCGGCTTCTCTTCGTAGGCGAGGTCTGCGTCGCGCGCGGGCTTCTTCGGTGGCTCGTACGGCGCATCGAGATCGGGCTCGGCAATGTCGCGCGCCGGCTTCGGCCGCGGCATGACAAACGCCGTCTCTGCGAGTTTCGGCGGCGGCGCCAGGTCTTCCGGCCCACCCTGCCCTTCGAACGACGGCTTCGCGCGCGGCGTGCCCAACGCATAAAATCGTGCGCCCTCAAGACGCGGATCGGGCATGGGTTCGCCGGGTTCGACGACCACGGGCGAGGCCAGGACCTCTTTCTTCACCGGCGCGACGCGGGCGGTAGCACGCGGCTTCGGCGCGGGTTCGATCGGTTCGACTTGCGGTTCGACTGGCGCTTTGCGCGGACGCAGTTTCGGTTGCGGCGCGGCCTGCGGTTGCCACTGCTCTGCGATGTAGGCCGGCGGGATCACCACGCGTTGACCGCGCGTGAGCTGATACGGCGCGTTCAGGCCGTTCGTCTCGATAATCGCTTCGGCGGGAACCTTGTAGCGGCGCGCGAGGTTTTGGACGGTGTCGCCAGCTTGAGCGAGGACAACGGTCGCCGGGCGCGCCGGCCGTGCATTGTACACGGGCGCTTGTACGTCAACCGTCGCGCAGCCGCTTGCCGTACCGAGCAAGAGCGCCGCGATAAGCGACTGCGCCGTTTGCTCCCTACGCTTGCGGTTTTGGCGGCGCTTTTGCGGATCATTCGACCGCTCCATCGCTTTTCGCCACGCCTTCCAACAACGGCACGAATTTCACGGGCAAGAGATCCGTGCTCTGATAACCCTGTGCCGTCCGTCTTATGCGGACTAGCACCTGCCCGTCGACACCACGATCAATTGGAATAACCATGGAGCCCTTAATAACGAGTTGATTTAACAACTCCGCGGGCGGATTTTCGCGGGCGGCGGCGGTGACGACGATGCGGTCGAACGGTGCCTGGCCGGGCCAGCCGCGCATGCCGTCGGCGACGCGGGCGTCGATGTTAAAGAGATGCAACTTCTTAAAGCGCTCTACAGCTTGTTCGAGGAGCGCTGCGTGACGCTCGATCGTGTAGACGCGTTTCACGAGCTTTGCCAACACCGCCGCCTGATAGCCCGAGCCGGTGCCGACTTCGAGCACGCGATGCGCCGGCTTCAGCTCCAGGGCCTGGGTCATGTAGGCGACAATGAAGGGCTGACTGATCGATTGGCCTTCGTCGATCGGCAGGGCGACGTTGTCATAGGCGCGGTCGGCGAAAACTTCGGGCACGAACAGTTCGCGGGGGGTGGTTTCGAGCGCCGACAGCACGTCGGTGTCGCCGATGCCCTGGCGGCGCAGCTCCATTAACAAGCGGATCATCCGCACGTCGGGCGTCATGTGACCCTCGGCTACTCTCAGGGCATTGTGCATCAAGACCTCGGCCGGTGTCTCGGCCCCAAGGTTGCCCGCGGGTGGTAAAGAAATGAATTACCGATCCGCAACTAGCCTTACCTAACTTGGCAACCGCCCGACGATATGCCGGCGATGGTCTTGGCCGCCGAAATAGACCGCCAGAACGCGGACAACACGCTTGCTCTCATCAATGTCGAAGTAGATCACAGCGCGATCGACGGTTGTCGAGCGCAATCCGGCAAGAAGCTCGTTGTGCAGGGTGCCCCGATGCGGCCTGTTGCATAGATCGTCGAATACCGCTTCGAGGCGTGCCAGCCGCGCTCCGGCTCTATCCATCGCACTCTCAAGGTCGTCTCCAAACCGAACGTATGATGCCGTGAGGAAGTCGAAGATGCGATCGAGGTCGTCCCGTACTTCCTGGGCGCGCTCGACTTTGTACTTCAAGCTTTCGCCTTTCGAAGCGCAGCCTTCTTTCGCGCAATCATCCGCTCGGTCTGCTTACGCCCTTCGGCGAGGCTAACGAACTTGCCACGGCGGCGTTCTTCAAGCACCTCCCGAAGGGCGGCGAGTTCGGCTTCGTGCCTTTCGCGCTCGGCCCGAAACATCTCGAGGCCGTGCTGGAGGACCGCGCTTATGTTCGAAAACGTACCGTTCTCGACCATGCGCTCAGCAAAAGCCTCCTGAGAATCGGTGAGAGAAATCGATCTTTTGGCGGTCATATCACTATCTCCATGGTACTACTGAGTAGCACCAAGGGCGTTAAGATGCAACCGCCTAGATTTTCGGCGCGCCGTCGAGGTGTTGGCTCAGGGCTTTGCGAACGCTGTGTTCGGTCAGATTCATGTGCAACGGCGTGATCGAGATGCGGCCGTCGTAGATGGCGCGCAGGTCGGTGCCTTCCGGCGGGTTCGAGCGAACGCGGGAGAAGCCAAGCCAGAAATACGGGTTACCGCGGCCGTCGGTGCGCTCGATCAGGTTCGTGAGCGACTGGTCGCGCTTGCCTTGGCTCGTCACTTCCACGCGCTTGACGGCCTCGGGGGCGACGTCAGGGAAGTTAATGTTGATGACGACGTCTTTCGGCCAGCCGACTTCGCGCAGCTGGCGGATGAGGCCGGGGCCGTGGGCTTCGGCACAGGCCCACTTCACCGGGCCTTCGTCGAACAATGTCGACTGGCTCAAGGCGATCGAGGGGATGCCCAACGCCGTGCCTTCCATGGCTGCGGCGATGGTGCCCGAGTAGGTCACGTCGTCGGCCATGTTCGAGCCGCGGTTGACGCCCGAGAGAATGAGGTCCGGCCGATGATCCTTCAGCACGTGGATGACACCCATGAGCACGCTGTCGGTCGGCGTGCCTTGGACGGCGAAGCGCTTCTTGCTGATTTCGCGGATACGCAAGGGCTGGGTCAGCGTCAGCTTGCGCGAGGCACCGCTTTCTTCGCTTTCGGGAGCGACGATCCAAACGTCGTCGGAGAGTTCGCGGGCGATCTTTTCGAGCGCGACCAGGCCCGGCGCGTTGATGCCGTCGTCGTTCGAGAGGAGGATACGGAGCTTTTTGGTCATTTGGGTGTGATCGCCTCGAGGCCGCCCATGTAGGGCTTCAGCACTTCGGGAATCGCGATCGATCCGTCGGCTTGCTGGTAGTTTTCAAGGACGGCGATCAGCGTGCGGCCGACCGCAAGGCCCGAACCGTTCAGCGTGTGCACGAAGCGTGTGCCCTTGCTGTCCGCGGACTTGTAGCGCGCGTCCATGCGGCGGGCCTGGAAGTCGCCGCAGTTCGAGCAGGAGGAGATTTCGCGGTAGGCGTTTTGGCCGGGCAGCCAGACTTCGATGTCGTGCGTTTTGCGCGCGGCGAAGCCCATGTCGCCGGTGGAGAGCACCATCGTGCGGTAGGCGAGGCCTAGCCGCTTCAAAACTTCTTCAGCGCAGGCGGTCATGCGGTCGTGTTCGGCGTTCGACTGCTCCGGCGTCGTGATCGATACGAGTTCGACCTTGGAGAACTGGTGCATGCGGATCATGCCGCGCGTGTCTTTGCCGGCGGCGCCCGCTTCGGAGCGAAAGCACGGCGTCCAGGCGGTGAAGCGCAACGGCAGCGCGCTTTCATCGAGGATCTGTTCGCGCACCTGGTTCGTGAGCGAGACTTCGGCGGTCGGGATCAGCCAATAGCCGTTCGTGGTGCCGAATTGCTCGTCGCGGAACTTCGGCAGTTGCGCGGTGCCGAACATCGCCTGGTCGCGCACGAGGAACGGCGGGACGACTTCTTGGTAGCCGAACGTGCCGGTGTGCAGGTCGAGCATGAAGTTCGCGAGCGCGCGTTCGAGGCGGGCGAGTTGGCCCTTTAGCAGCACGAACCTCGCGCCGGACATTTTGGCGGCGGCTTCGAAGTCCATGAGTTTGAGCGCTTCGCCGAGGTCGAAGTGCTGCTTGGCCGCGAAGTTCATCGAACGCGGCGTGCCGTGGCGGCGCGCTTCTTTGTTCGCGGTTTCGTCCGGGCCGTCGGGCACGTCCGCCGCCGGCAGGTTCGGAATTGTAGAGAGGAGCTCGTTCAGCGCCTCTTCCGACTCGCGCACGCGCAGTTCGGTTGCGGGCACCTCTTCCTTTATGCGCGCGACTTCGGCCATCAGGCGGCTCGCCTCGGCTTCGTTCTTCGCCGCTTTCGCCTGGCCGATCTTCTTCGAGGCGTCGTTACGCAGGCTCTGCATCTCCTGCAGGCGGTGCGTGGCGGTGCGCCATTCCTGGTCGAGGCCGAGAATTTGCTGCGACATTGGGCTCAAGCCGCGGCGCTCTAAGCCTTCGTCAAAGGCGGCAGGATTTTCGCGGATGAATCTGATGTCGTGCATGGCCAAGCCGTTTTGCGTTGAGGGGGCGTGTTTAGCGGCTCGCCCCCTGCCCTACAACAGGGCTAAACGGCGCTTTCCGCGCTTTTGGCCTCTTCGTCGCGGCGCTTTTCGATGAGACGGACGCTCCAGATCGAGGCTTCATAGAGGAGGCAGAGCGGGATCGCGAGGGCGACCTGGCTTATGACATCGGGCGGTGTGAGCACGGCGGCCACGACGAAGGCGAAGACGATCGCGTAACGGCGGTTGTTCTTCAAGAACGCGGAGGAGACGATTCCGACGCGGCCCAAGAGCGTCAGCAGCACCGGCAACTGGAAGCTCAGACCGAAGGCGAAGATCAGCGACATGATGAGGTCGAGATAATCCGCGACTTTGGCTTCGAGTTGAATCGGCAACGAGCCCGCGCCCCCTGGCGTTTCGAAGCCTAAGAAGAACTTGATCGCGACGGGCATGAGTCCGTAGTAGACAAGCGCCGCGCCCAGCGTGAACAGAATCGGCGTCGCGATCAGAAACGGCCAGAACGCACGGCGCTCGCTGCGGTAGAGACCCGGCGCCACGAACATCCAAATCTGCGTCGCGATGATCGGGAACGAGATGCATAGCGCGCCGAAGCCTGCCACCTTGATGTAGGTGAAGAACGTCTCGTAGAGCGCGGTATAGATCATGCGCCGGCCCGGTTGCCCTTCCAGCGCATGCGCGAGCGGTTGCGTCAGAAACGCGTAGATCTGCTCAGCGAAAACGTAGCAGAAAAGAAACGCCACGACGAACCCGGCGAGCGACCAGATCAGGCGCTGGCGGAGCTCGATCAGATGATCGAGCAGCGGCGCGCGCGATGCTTCGATGTGGGCCTCGTCGTCGTTGTCGCGAGAGGCGCTCATGGGGCGGGCGGTACCACGGGTTCCGGCGCGGCAACGGGCGACGCCGCTTCAGGCGGCTTCGGCTTCTTTTCCGGGTCGCGGCCGGCCATGAGATCATCTTCCAGATCGCTGAAGTCCGGCGGGCGCGTCATCTCGTTGAACTCGCGCTTCATGTCGTCCACTTGCGACTCGCGCATCAGGTCGTCGAGGTGGCCCTGGAAATCGCGCGCGAGCGCCCTCGCCTTCGCCATCCATTGGCCGAGCGTGCGGAATGCATGCGGCATGTCCTTCGGGCCGATGACGAGAAGCGCCACCACGCCGATCAGGAGAAGCTCGCCCCAGCCGAGGTCGAACATGGCGTCTGGCCTTAGTTCTTGACGCTGTCCTTGTTCTCGGTACGCGACTTGTCTTGATCGATCGGCTTCTCGTCGTCGGCCAAGCCCTTGCGGAAGCTCTTGATGCCGCGCGCAACGTCGCCCATCAGGTCGGAGATGCGGCCGCGACCGCCAAACAAGATCAGAATGAGGGCACCGACAACCAGCCAGTGCCAAATCGACATGCTACCCATGGGTCACGATCCTTTGTCCGCGCAATTGTCCCAAATGGCGCTTCAGCGCGCAATCGACGAGATAGCGCGGTTCACATCGTTGTTAAGGGGCATTATTCGGCGGAATTGCCGTCTTTCGGCTCGGGCGATTCGGGTTCGAACAGGTCGCCGGTGTCGTCTGCGTCCAGAGGATCCTCGTCCATGGCCAGCGAGTCGCTTGGCGAGGGCACGTTGAAAGAGGGCGGGATGCGTCCCTCCATCAGGCCCGCGGCGCGTAGCTCGTCGAGGCCCGGCAAGTCGGAGACCTTGTCCAAGCCGAAGTGCGCCAAGAAGTCGTCGCTGGTGCCGTAGGTGACCGGGCGCCCGGGCACGCGGCGGCGGCCGCGCATCTTCACCCAGCCGAGCTCGAGCAGAATATCGAGCGTGCCTTTGTTGATCGTGACGCCGCGGATCTCTTCGATTTCCGCGCGCGTCACCGGTTGGTGGTAGGCGACGATCGCGAGCGTTTCCAAAGCGGCCCGCGAGAGGCGCTTTTGTTCGACGGCGTGCTTCTGCAACACGTGTGCGAGGTCGGGGGCCGTGCGGAACACCCACTTGCCCGCAAGCTTCACCAGATTTACGCCGCGCTTTGCGTAGGCTTCCGCCAACTCCTGCAGCAGGCTGGGCACGTTCGAATCCGGCGGCATACGTTCGACGATGGAGTCCTCATCCAGCGGCTCGGCGGCCGCGAACAGGATCGCCTCGACCATGCGCAGATGCATCATCGCTTGCGGCACGCCGTCGCCCGGAAACAGGCGGGTGACCGTGGCGTCTTTCGCGTCGGTCGTTTGTTTGTTCTTCATGTCGTCATCGGGCTTCATGGCACGCGCTGGAGAAGGCGTCATGTTGCGGCCTCTTTTTCTGATGGTTTGGTTTCGCGGCGCCGCACATAGAGCGGCGCGAAGGGTGCCATCTGGCGCAGTTCGAGATGACCGTCGCGCGCTAGGTCGAGGCTCGCCGACAGCATACTCGCGATGCCGGAGCGGCGCGATTTGCCCGAGTTGAAGTCGTCGGGGATAAGCGCGTCGATCACGGCCCAGTCGATGACGACACCAAGCATGCGCTCCAGGCGATGGCGGGCGTCTTCGATGGCAAAGACGGGCATGCGCTGCAGCGCGTAGTTCGAGTGCGCGATCTTCTTCACGCGCTGCGTCGAATACGCCTTCAGCAAATCGAGCAGCGTGTCGGAGTATTTCGGCGACTTGATCACGCGGATGCCTTCGGGCGCGCCGCGCAGGAAGACTTCGGTGCCCAGGCGATCGCGCGCCATGAGCCGAGTCGCGGCGATGCGGATCGCTTCCAAGCGCTGCAGTTGCAGCGTCAGGCGCTCAGCAAGCTCCTCGGCGCTGGGCTCGCCTTCCTTCTCTTGCTCGGGCAGCAGCAGCTTCGACTTCAAGAACGCGAGCCAGGAGGCCATCACGAGATAGTCGGCGGCGAGGTCGAGTTGCTTCTTGCGGGCTTCGGCGATGAATTCGAGATACTGCTCGGCGAGCGCGAGGATAGATATCTTCCGAAGATCAACCTTCTGCGCGCGGGCGAGCGCGAGCAGGACATCGAGCGGGCCTTCATAACCGTCGACATCGACGATCAAGGCTTCGCCCGGGGCGACTTCGGCGACAGGCGGTTTGTCGAAATCGGTTGTCATCGTTACACCTGGACAAGCGCGGCATCGATGCGCGATTGCGCTTCGGCGACGGCAAAGGGTTTGGCGGGTTTCAGCATCGCCAAGGCACGGTCACAGCGTTGCTTGGCTTTGCCGGACAGTATCGGCGTGGCGCTCGCCACTTCGCGCATCTCGTCCATGTCGCGCAGGCAGTGGAGGATGAGGTCGCAACCGGCGGCGATCGAGTCTTTCACGCGATCCGTGAACGAGCCCTTGAGCGCCTTCATGCAAATATCGTCGGTCATCAGCGCACCGTCGAAGCCGATGGCGCCGCGGATCACCTCGTCAACGACTCGCTTGCTTGCGGTCGCGGGCGCCGATGCGTCGATGTCGGTGTAGACCACGTGTGCCGTCATCGCGAGCGGCGCGTGCGCGAGGGCCCGGAAAGGCGCGAAGTCGGTGCGCTCCAACTCGGAGCGGGCGGTTTCCACGACGGGTAGAGAGAGGTGGCTGTCTGCCTTGGCGCGGCCGTGACCGGGCATGTGCTTGATCACCGGCAGCACGCCGCCGTCGAGCATGCCGTCGATCACGGACTGGCCGAGTTCGGCCACCACCCACGGGTCGCGCGCGAAGGCGCGGTCGCCGATGATGTCGTGCGAGCCTTCGATCGGCACGTCTATGCAGGGCGTGCAGTCGACGTTGATGCCGAGGTCTTTGAGTTCGGCGGCCATCACGCGGGCGTTGTCATAGGTAAGGTCGCGCGCGGTCGTGCGATTTTGGCGGCTGAGGGAGCCGAAAGTGGCTGCCGCCGGGCGCTTGCGCCAATGCTCGCCTTGGAGGCGCTGAACGCGACCCCCTTCTTGGTCGATCAGGATCGCAGCGTCGGCGCGGCCTATGCAGTTGCGGAGGGCGTCGGTGAGTTTGCGCACTTGATCGGGCGTGTCGCAGTTGCGCCGGAAGAGGATGAATCCCCAGGGGTTCGCGTCCTTGAAGAACGCGTGCTCTTCGGCGGTCAGTTCAAGACCGTCCAAGCCGAATATCACCGCACGTGCGGACACTGATCCCACTCCCCGTCGGGCGCGGGAGAACCCCTCCCCCCGCGCACGCCCCCGCGCTTAGATCACTTGGCGGCGATGATGCAAGCCTGGCCCGTCGCCTGCAGCTGGTCGCAGACGGACTTGGCCGCGGCTTTGTCAGCAAATCCGCCAACACGCAGGCGGAACCAGGTGCCTTTGCCAGGGATCTCAGCCTTTGCGAAGGCGGGCTTATAGTCGGCCAGGAGCGCCTGGTTCGAAGACATGATCTTCGACCAAGCCGATGCCGCGAGTGCTGAGTTCGGGAACGAGCCCAGCTGAATCGCAATGCCCGCCGGCTGGTCCGTGGTTTCGGCGACGGCTTCAGGCTGTGCCGTCGTGAGCGGCGCCGGAGCCGGCGTTGCCACCGGCTTCGGCGTCGCAGGTTGGATCGGGGCCGGAGGCGGTGCGATTTCCTTTGGCGCGATAGGTTTCGCGGGGGCGAGCGCATTCGGCGCGGGTTTCGCCGCCGTGTCGCGCGCGGGCAGCGCCGAGGTTATGTCTTCACGACTTGCGCGCGCGGTGCCGATTGCACCGACGGTCGTGTCCATGCCGGGGTCGACCGGCGCGTCGAAGTCGCTCGCGTTGATGCCGAACTTGCCGCCGGTTGCTTCCTCGGTCGTCGGCGCGACAGCGAGTTCTTGCGGCGACGGCGTCGTCTTCGGCTGCTCGGGCTTCGGCAGCATGTTGACTTGGTCGCCGTCGGGCTCGGAGCTCATCAGGCGGTCGTAACTTTTCGCGGGCGCGGGATCGATCGCGGGCGAAGCGGTCGCCGCATCAGGTACGATGCGCGTCGGGCCTGCGTCTGCGGTCAAAACGGGAAGACCGCTCTGGCCCTGCTTCACACCTTGGTTGTAGGCGACCCACACGACGCCCGCGAACGCCGCGAGCACGACGATGCCGAGCAGCACGACGATCGGACGCGAACGCGGACGCTCCGGCTCGAGGTCGGTGTCATAGAGGAGCGCATCGTCATACGGCGGCTCATACAAATTGCGGTCCGGATTGACCATGGCGTTTATTCCCCTCAACACGACAAAAATTTAGTGGAGTTACGAATCGTGGTGTGCCCTCGCCAGAGTACACCGACATCCCACTGATCTAAGAAGCGAATTCTCATGGGATGTCACCGTCGCTCGCAAACAAACGGCGGTGCTCTTCCAATGCGAAACGGTCCGTCATCCCGGCGATATAGTCAGAGACGACTCGCGCGGTGCGCGTCGTACTAGCGCCATCGCAGAGCTCGCTCCACTGCGCAGGCATTACATTCGGTTCACGCAAGAGCAGCGCGAAGAGATCGCCGACCACACGCTTGGCCTTCGCCATCATGGCCGTGACCTTAGAATGGCGGTACATGTTCTTGAAAAGGAAGGCCTTCAGTGCCTTATCGTTGGCGCTCATTGCGTCCCCGAATGCGACAACCTGTTGCCCGCAAGCGCGCACATCTTCGGCCGTCTGCAACTTCAACTCCTTAACGCGACGCTGCGTCTCGACGATCGCGTCTTCGATCATCGCGCTGATCATGCGACGGACGCTTTCGTGAATCAGGCGGGAGCGATCGAGATTTGGGTATCGAGCCATTACCTGCGTGAAAATGCCGCCTACAAGTGGTAGCGACACCACTTCTTCGATAGTGAACAGCGCGGCCCGTAATCCGTCGTCCACGTCGTGGTTGTTGTACGCGATGTCGTCTGCAAGTGCTGCGACCTGCGCTTCGGCGCTGGCGAACGAATCGAGGCGCAAGTCCAATGCTGCGTTGAATTCCTCGATCGCCAGCGGGACCGGTTTCTGCTTCGCCTGCGGCCCGATCAGCGGACCGTTGTGCTTGACGATGCCTTCGAGCGTTTCCCACGTGAGATTCAGGCCGTCGAATTCGGCGTAGCGCTGTTCGAGCTTCGTCACGAGCCTCAGCGCGTGCGCGTTGTGATCGAAGCCGCCATACGGCTGCATCGCGGCGCTGAGCGCGTCTTCGCCGGCGTGCCCGAACGGCGTGTGGCCAAGATCGTGCGCGAGCGCGAGCGCTTCGGCCAGATCGTCGTCGAGGCGCAGAACGCGCGCGATCGAGCGCGCGATTTGCGCGACCTCGAGCGAGTGGGTCAGGCGCGTGCGGTAGTAGTCGCCCTCGTGGTACACGAAGACCTGCGTCTTGTGCTTCATGCGGCGGAAGGCGCCCGAGTGAATGACGCGATCACGGTCGCGCATGTAGGGGGTGCGAGTGGCGCTTTCGGCTTCCGCGAACTGACGGCCGCGGCTCGTCTCCGCACGGGAGGCGATCGGGGAAAGCTCGGCAGAGGGGCGAAAACCGCTCACTGAAGCACCTTTCGCGGGGGAGAAATCGGCCGCCCATCTTGGGCTTGGACGCGAGCGCCCGCGCGCACATATAATAGTAGTGCTACGTCAGACCTCTTTAAGGGGGTCTGAGTTAACCGGAAGTTACCGATGGAAGCCGTGACCCAAGTCCGCGTGAGCGCGAGTGCCGCGAAACGCATTGCAACCCTGACCGCAGCCGAGGGCCAGGGCGTCATGTTCCGCATCGCCGTCAACGGCGGCGGATGCTCGGGCTATCAGTACGATTTCTCGTTCGACGATACGCGCACCGGCGACGACGTCTTGATCGAGCAGGACGGCGCTCGCGTGTTGATCGATCAGGTGTCTCTCGAGTTCTTGGGCGGATCGGTGGTCGACTTCACCGAGGGATTGATGGGCTCGCATTTCGAGATCAAGAACCCGAACGCGAAGTCGTCGTGCGGCTGCGGGACCAGCTTTTCGGTCTAGTGCCCCATCTCGGCGTGCGCCTTGTCCTGGGTTTCCATGTAGTGGATGACAGCTGCCGCGTCGTCGTCGTTTAGGCTTAGGTTCGGCATCGGCAGGTTGCGGTAGCGCGTCAGAAGTTCGAGCGCGATCGGATCCTTCTCCGCGATCATTTTGTTCGGTTCTTTCAGCCAGCGCACGAGCCAATTGCGTTCGCGCGATCCGGCTACGCCTCTCAGATCGGGGCCCAGGCGATCGCCGCCGCCGACCGTGTGGCAAGAGGCGCAGCGCGTGCGGAAGAGATACTGGCCGCGCGAGAGGTCTTTCACTTCGCTGGCGGTTTTGTATTCGGCAAGCGTACCGACCTGGGTCGCCGCATGATTGTTCAGCGTGCTGGCGAGCAAGTTCGCGAGGATGGTCGGGTCGTCATAGGGCGTGCGCTTCAGCCATTGCGACGTCTTTTCGTTTCCGAGCATCAGGCGCGTGTCGTGATCGGTCAGGTTCTTCGGGTCGATGATGCGCAGACCGAGTTTGCGCTGAATGAGGACGACGTCCTCGCGCTTGCCGGTCAGGAACGTCCAGCCCTTGCCCACGTCGAATGTGCGCATGTAGCGGCGCAGCCTCTCGGGTGTGTCGTTCTCGGGGTCGACCGAGATCGAGTACATGAAGATGTCTTTGCCGAGGCGATCGCCCAGCAGGGCGTGCACCTGACGCATCTGTGCGGTGTCGAGCGGGCATACGTCGCCGCAACTCGTGTAGATGAAGTTGATGGCGACGATCTTGCCGCGCAGGAGGTCGTCGTAGAAGCGGACCGTCTTACCCTCATGGGTCGTCAATTCGACGTTCGGGAAGTAGTTGCCGTGCCACCCGCTGCCGGTTTCAACCGGCGCAGGGGCGGCCGCACCGAGTACCAGTGCGGCCACACCGAGCAAGATCAAGCGCAGAAAGCGCACGTCCGTCACCCCCCAAAGGCGTCAACTCGAAGCACGCAGGTGTGCCGGAGACGCCGTTAAGGCGCCGCCGGGAGCGAGGCGTTGTTGTAGGACGGCGCGTATGTCGTGCCTTCCCAGGTTTGAATCGGTGCTGGGATCATGAGCGTCTGGCCTGGGTTCTTGATGTCCCAGCGCAAGAGCATCGCATGGTCTTCGTGCTGCGTATTGTGGCAGTGCTCCATGAACGTACCCATGAACTCGCGGAAGCGGATAGCGATGTCGTAGCTGCGCGCCAGGTCGCCCGTGTTGCCGATCGTGTAGAGGTCCTTACGTGCCCACTTCTCCCACAGCCGCGGCGCACCGCCGTCGCGGGCGATGATGCGGCCTTCTTCGAAGTGGATGTGGACCGGATGCGCCCAGCCGCCGTCGGTGCTGACCTTCCAAATTTCAAGCGCGCCCTTGGTCGGATGGGCATCGATGCGGTGAATATCCGTGCCCAGGCCCTGACCGCCGTCGGTCTTGATCGTCCAGGGCATCTGGTCCGTACCACCGCTGCGGCCGAACTCGAACGTCCGAACGCGCGCCGTTGCGAGTTCCGCGCTGGTGATTTCAGGGCGCGGAATCATCTTCTTCTTACCCTCGACGTAGTCGGCTGGGTTCATGCTCTTGTCGATGCCCGAGTAGGCGACAACGCGGAATTCCATGACCTTTCCGACAACGGGATCGCCGCTGTAGGTGTTGTTCATCACCGACGCCAGAGGCACCGCGCTCTTCGGCTCGCGGCCGTCGGCGTGTTCCGACAGGTTCACGAGGTAGAGCTTCGTGCCGGCCGGGAACGCCTTGAAGTCGACGACAATGTCGAACCGTTCGCCGATGCCTTGGAACGGCAGTTCTTGCGATTCCGCGTTCGGGAATGGCACCGCGTGTTCCATGATGTTGCCGTCGTTGGCAACCATGTGGAACGGCACGCGCGTACCGTTGGCAGTCACGAGCGCAAACTTCCAGAGGCGCGAGACGCTGCCGTTCAGCAGGCGCAACCGGTATTTTCGGGCGCGCACGTTCATGTAAGGCTTGTACGTCCAGTTCACGAGAACGCGGTCGCCCAGGAAGCCGTCGGTGTTGAAGATGTTGAACTTCAGCTGGCCGTTGGCGTCCCACGCCTTGTCGGCGACGAGCAGGTTGACGTCGTAGTCACGGTTACCCCAATCGAGCGCGGTGCCGCTCGGCAGGCACAGGTTCGGGTTTGCTGCGTTCGTGTAATTGCACAGGTAGCCTTCTTTGCCGCGATCGACGGCACTGAAGATGTTCATCACCGCCGCGTTGCCCTTGTAGACGTTCTGCGCGGTGTAATCGACCATATGGTCGTGGAACCACAGCGTGCTCATCGTCTCGCGCCAGTCGCCACGGATGCGCGTGACGCCGCCGGCACCGTTCGGGAAGCCGGCGCGCGGATCGGTGGCCGTCGTGTTGATCGTGTCGTGGCCGGCTAGAATCATCGGCCAGCGATAGTCGTAGTATTGCCCCGGGAAGTAGAAGGCGCCGGTGAAGCCGTCGCTTTCGGCCGGGTTGTGGCCGTTGTGAAGGTGCGTCGTGATCGTATGCGCACCGAACCCCTTGTTGGCCGCCTTGTCGATCGGAAGCGTGTTGTAGTGGCGGAAGACAATCGGCTCGCCGTAGCGGGCGACCAGCAGCTTCGGCGGCATCGTGCCGTCGAACGTCCACACCGAGTTTCCTTCTTGCGCCGGCATGTTCGGATGGAAGCGAACTTGCGCGCCCGAGTTGGTCCCGCCGCGATAGTAGAGGCCGCCAGGGGCGAATTCGCCCTTGCTGAACTTATGGCGCTGCAAGCTATCGCGCAGGCCGCGGTTGGTGCGTGCGCCCGCCTGCGCAGTCTGCACGAAGACGCGCGGTTTGAATTCGCTCCAGCGCTGATGTGCGAACCACTCGCCGTTCGGACGCCCTTCCGCCGCGCTTGTCGCAAGCGGATAGACGCACGAGCCGATCTTCGAGGCCCAAGGGTTGCTTAGCGCCGTATTCGCCTCGCGTTGCGGCAGCGGATACAGCGTTTGCTTGAGGAAATTGTCGAGCGCGATCGAGTCCGGCGCGCCATCGCATGTCGCGGGTTGAGGCAGTTGCACGCATGTCGGACAGGTCGTCGACGTCGGCACCGCCTTGGTGCCGAATTCTTCGAACTGCATGACTTCCTGCGAGAACGGCAGCGCGCCAAACAACGGGCTTGCCGGAAGCCCTGTCGGGATATCCGGCGTCGACTGCGCGCCGACGGCGGCCGCGAAAAATGTCAAACCTGCAAAGGCACTCGCGGCGCCCTGCGCAACCAGACGTAGTGTTTTTCTCATTTTTGGTTCCCCGAAATGCGTGATTTCGCGCCAATTGACTGCCGATTTCGGCATTAGCTTTTTCGTCAGATGTGGCTAAAATATTCTAAGAACCTATAGGAATAAATATCAATATTGAAATGTAACTAACGCTTTCCCCAGGCTTTCGCGAACCAATGTGCCCATTTTGACACATTGCAAGCGCGAATAACGTTAATCAGGGACAACACTGTGCTGCCTCTCACGGTTGTGCCGGGAAAGGTGCCGAAGCGCATGGGCTCGGTCGAAGTGCAGCGCCTAAGATTCAATACGATTCGCGCCAAGCGAATGTCGCAGTCGGTGCAATCCTGCTCCAAAAGTCAGCGCAAAAGAGGTACCTCTGGTGGATTCGGGAATAAGTGAAGACTTTGCTTGTGGTGTGTTCGCGCGCCGGGTGAATGTTGCCCGTCACAAGCACGACAGGCGATGAAGTCTGCGGGGTGACGTGGGGTTCTCGAACCGGAAAATGAGCGTCGGACTTGCGAACGTGACCGCTGGGGTCGCGCATGTGAGGGATGAATCCGCGCGGGTTAACGAATCGACGGCCGCGTTGCGCCCCTGGCCCGGCACCTGCATCGCCAAGCAGGCACGAGAGCGCGATCAAGGAATATTATGACCGGAACCGAGCCAACTTCTTGGCGATTTCAGCCCTATGGCAGCGGGTTCGCACGATCGGCCGCGTGTACCAAAGTGGAGCGCGCATCGCGCACGTCGAGGGTTTCGTCATGAGCAATCCTCGCTCGAGTCTGCTCGACAGCGCACTATTCCGCTCGCGCAAACTGTTCGCGACGGTCGGTATTTTCAGCTTCTTCATCAACCTCGCATTGCTGAACGGGCCTCTGTTCATGCTGCAGGTTTACGACAGGGTTCTGACCTCGCAGAGCGAGGATACGTTGCTGTTTCTGACGATCTTGGCTCTAGGCTTGTTGGGCTTTCAGGCGGCGCTTGAGATTTCTCGATCGGATTTGCTGATCCGCGCAGGGGCCAAGCTCGACCAGGAGCTCAGTGCCGCGACGTTCGGCATTTCGCTCGACGCGCAGAACAAGTCGATGTCGTCGGCGCAGGCTTTGCGCGATCTCGATGCCGTGCGCGGCTTTTTGGCGGGGCCTGGGCTCATCGCGATGTTCGATGCTCCGTGGACCCCGATCTTCATGCTGCTCGTCTTCGTGATCCACCCGGCGCTCGGCATGCTCGCGTTGTGCGGCGCTGCGGTCATCGTTGGGCTGACCTATATGAGCGAGCTGGCGACCCGCAAGGCGCTCGCCGAGGCAACGACGGCGCACCGCGACTCCGAGTATTTCGTGGGTACGCTTCACAATAACTCCGAGTCGGCGCGGGCGATGGGCATGGCGGAGAACATCCGCAAGCGCTGGCAGGAGCACCACGACGCAAGCCTTGCTTGGCAGTCACTCGCGAGCGACCGCGCTACGCGCTTGAACACGGCGGCCAAGCTGTCGCGCCAGGCACTGCAAATGCTCTCGCTGGCGCTCGGCGCATGGCTGGCCCTTCACAACGAAGTTTCGGCGGGTGCCATCGTCGCCACCTCGATCATCATGGGCCGCGCGTTGGCGCCGATCGAAGCGGCGATCGGGCAATGGAAAGGCTTCATCAATGCGCGCCAGGCCTATACGCGGTTGAGCGGCGCGCTCAAGGCCGACGTGACGGGACAGCGTACGAAGCTGCCGCCACCGGCCGGCGCCTACAAGCTGGAAGACGTGTGGATGCGGTTCGACGGCGTGAAGGAGCCCATCCTGCGCAATGTCTCGTTGGAACTTTCGCCCGGAGAGGCGCTCGGCATTATCGGGCCCACGGGCACGGGCAAGTCGACCCTCGCGCGCTTGATGATCGGTGCTTGGAAGCCGACAGCGGGCAGCGTGCGTCTGGACGGCGTCGAGGTGTCGGACTGGCCTGCGACCGAGATCGGGCCGCATGTCGGATATCTGGCGCAAGACGTCGAGCTTTTGGACGGCAGCGTCGCCGAGAATATTTCGCGCTATGGCGTTCACAATTCAGAAGCGATCGTTGAGGCCGCCAAAATTGCCGGCGCGCACGCGTTCATTTTGACGCTTCCGAACGGCTACGACACGGTGATCGGCGACCGCGGCAAGCTACTGTCCGGGGGGCAGCGCCAGCGCATCGCGCTTGCGCGCGCGATCTACGGCAACACGCGCGTCGTCGTGCTGGACGAGCCGAACGCAAACCTTGACGCCAACGGTGAGGCCGAGTTGCGCCGCGCCGTGGAGGCGCTGAAGGCGCAGGGCCGTACGGTCGTCGTCGTCACGCACCGGCCGGGCATTCTACCCGCGGTCGACAAGATCGCCGTGTTGCGCGGCGGCGAAATCGTGTCGTTCGGTCCGCGCGACGAGATTCTGTCTGCGTTGAACAAAGCCGCCGCTGCGGCGGCCAACAATCAGCCGCGGCCTGGGCAACAGGCCAGCGTAACGAATTTGGAATCCCGACATGCAAGCAGCTAAGGCCGGACCCCGCCGTCCGAATTGGCCCGACAAAGTCGCGGCCGTTTCCATGTCGACCAAGCGCGCCGTTGCGTTCGGCTTCGCCGTGATCGTGTTCGCGTTTGGCGGTTTCGCGCTCTGGAGCACAACGGTTCCGATCGCTGGCGCGGTGGTCGCGAACGGCCAAGTGGTCGTGGCGTCCAAGCGCAAGCAGGTTCAGCATCCGACCGGCGGGGTGATCCGTGCTGTGCGCGTCGAAGACGGTTCGATGGTCAAGGCTGGCGACGTTCTTGTCGAACTCGAAGCCGCCGATGCGGCAGAGCGCTTTGCGCGGTCGCGCGATTCGCTCTATCTCGCTGTCGCGAGCGAAGCGCGTCTGATGGCAGAGGCGCTCGACCAGCCGGAAATGCAGTTGCCCGCGGAACTCACCGCGGACGCACATATGACTCCCACGCTTAGGGCGATCGTCAACGGCCAGCAACAGCTCTTCAACGTTCGCCGGATCGAGATGCGCGGGCAGTTGTCGATCATCGAAGAGCAGCACCAGCAGCTGAAGGACGAGCTTGCCGGGCTCAACGCGGAACGCAGCTCAGCCGAGCAGCAGATTGGCCTGACGAAGAAGGAACTCGACGCGGTCGAGGACCTGTTCGAGAAGGGCTATACGACGCGCACGCGCGTGTTTTCGCTACGGCGCGAAGTGACCCAGCTCTCCGGCAACGCCGGACGCATAGCCGCAAGCGCCGCCCGCACACGCAGCGCGCTGATCGAGAACGAGCTGAAGCTCGTGCAGGCACGCAATCAACTGCTAACGACCGTGCAGAGCGAGCTGCGCGACACGCAAGCCAAGATCCCGACGCTGCGCGAGCAGTATAACGCCGCCAAGAAGGCATATGAGGCAATGACGATCCGCGCGCCGGTGGCGGGCACGGTCATGGCATCGCGCGGCAACAATTTGGGGTCGGTGGTGCGGCCGGGCGACACGATCCTCGAGATCGTGCCCGCGGACGACAGACTCATGGTCGAAGTACAGCTCCGGCCGAACGACGTCGATTCGGTGAAAGTGGGCCTCGAGACCGAGATCAAGCTGACCGGCGTCAATCAGCGTGCGGCGGTGCCGATCCACGGCCGTGTTTCAAACGTTTCGGCGGACGCGCTACAGGATTCGCGCACGGGCGGAACGTATTTCGTGGCGCACGTCGACGTGCCGGAGAGCGAACTTGCGCTGTTGAAGGACGTGCAGCTACAGCCC
Source organism: uncultured Flavobacteriaceae bacterium (assembly GCA_964647355.1). Lineage (GTDB taxonomy): Bacteria > Pseudomonadota > Alphaproteobacteria > Micropepsales > Micropepsaceae > SZUA-430. The sequence goes on from CAZYGK010000026.1 coordinate 21,241, forward strand.
GGGATGCCGGCCGCCGTTCTCATCAAAACTGGCGACCGCACCGCCCTCGCCTACCTGACGCAGCCTCTCACGGACAGTATCAACCGGGCGTGGCGCGAGTAGGCGCCGCGCCAGACCGTTTCCCGCCGGTCGAGCAGGTGCGCTTGGCTTAAGCGTTGCTCGGCGAAGGCGCCCCGGAACCGCGCGCTCTTCGCAAGCCCGCGATCATCGCCAGCTTAGCGTTCAATAGGGGCACCGAGATCGGCTTTGCGATGTAGTCGGTGGCGCCCGCGGCCAGATAGCGCTCGCGGTCGCCGGCCATGGCGTGGGCGGTCAGCATGATGATGGGCACGTCACCTTTAGGGGGGGCGAGCGCTCGAATCTCGCGGATCGCTTCAACTCCGTCCATCTCCGGCATCTGCGCATCCATGAGGACGACGTCATAGTCCCTGCTGCGCACGCCTTCGACGGCGAGCTTCCCGTTTTCGGCTACATCGACGGTGTGCTTTGCTTTTCTGAGCAGAGCCAGCGCGAACCTTTGGTTCAGCGCATTGTCCTCGACCAGAAGGACGTTCAGTGGCTGTATTTGATGCGAGGAGGCCGGTGCGTGGATTGGTGCCTCGGCAGGTGCCGCCGGCTGGTCAACGCGTGCGGCGGCTTGGGCACCGTAAAGCGACGCCAAAGTCTGCGTGAGTTCATGTTCCCGTACCGGCGTTTCCAGAACGGCATCGAACAGCAGCGCAACCGTATCGGGTAGCGAGTCCTTTCCGGCAGAGGTCAACAAGATCAACTGCGTGTTGGAGATATCGGCGATCGAGCGAATCCTGCGCGCCAGTTCGTCACCGGACATGCCCGGCATCATCTGGTCTACGAATATGACCGAGTATGGCCGCTTTTGACGTTTCGCGCGTTCGAGCTCAGCAAGGGCTTCGAAGCCGTCCTGCGCGAACTTTACGTCAAGCCCGAGGGGCTTGAGTTGATCTGCGAGAATTCTCCGGTTGGTATCGTTGTCGTTGACGACGAGGCAACCGGCGTTCACGAGAGACACCAAGGGCCGCTTGGGGGAGCTGTGCACGCGAGGCCGTTCTAACGGAAGATCGAACCAAAACGTCGATCCGGCGCCCTTCTTGCCCCTGGCGCCGATCTTGCCGCCCATGAGATCGACGAGCTGCTTCGAGATCGCGAGCCCCAAACCGGTTCCGCCAAACCGGCGCGTAACCGAACCGTCGGCTTGAGTGAATTTCTCGAACAGCCGCCCCTGGTCCGCTTCCGAGATGCCGATGCCGGTGTCCGTCACTTCGAAGTGCGCAATCGGACCGCCTTGCGCGTTGTGACCGCTCAGAACTGTCAGGTGTACAGAGACCGCCCCCTTGTCCGTGAACTTTACCGCGTTGTCGACCAGGTTCAGGATGACCTGGCGAATACGCGCCGGGTCGCCGACGAACTCCCCTAGGGCTGGGGCTGCTATGTGCGCCTGGAGGTCGATCTGTTTTGCACGAGCCCGCGGCGACAAGAGATCGACCGCGCTCTCCACGATTTCCGACAGATCGAATTCGACCTTCTCGACTTCGATCTTGCCTGCCTCAAGCTTGGATATGTCCAAGATATTGTTGATCGTACTCAACAGCGCTTCGCTTGATTCCTGAACCGTTTCCGCAAAATGCCGCTGATCGTCTTGCAGCGGCGTTTCGAGCAGAAGGCCGTTCATGCCGAGAATAGCGTTCATCGGCGTGCGGATTTCGTGGCTCATGTTTGCAAGGAATTCGGACTTGGCGAGATTGGCAGCGTTTGCTTCGGCCAACGACGCCTGCAGTTTATTCGACAGGCTTTCAAGTTGAGCCGTGTGCTCCGAGCGCTCCTGCTCGTATCGTACGAACTCGGCTGCCAAGCGATGACCATAGACGAGGACACAACCCACCATGATCACGATCAGCGCGCCAAACAGATACTCGAAGTTGCCGAGAAATGCTGCTGCTGCCACTTGATCCTGGAAATGGCGCCGCTGGATATTGCGGACGTTACGCTCCGCGTCGGCAATCGTATCGACAAGCAGGGCATATTTGCGGTCCATCGTCGCCATGCGACGTCCGGCGGCTTCGGCGTTGTTTTGCCTGAAGTAGGAGAATATGAGGTTGGCCTCCGCCGTCATCTGTTCGACCGAGGCGGCGATACGGCCAATGTCGGCTTTCAGCTGCGTTCTCGCCGCTACATCGGGGACGGTCTCAACACTGGCTCGATAAGTTTCAAGACGGTTTCGGAATACCGTCATTGCAGCGGTTTGACGGGCCGTTTCCTTGTCGACGTCGTGCGAGTCGAAGACGTCATTGCCGGGCGCGTCGACGGCACCGGCAGCAGACGCGATGTCGGAAAGGTCAGATAGTTTGGCGGCCCAGTGCTGATTCACCTCCACCGAAGACCGGAAAATTTCCATGACTTGGTGGCTGAGATAGAGGCTTCCGGCGATCGCGCAGAGATCGAAGGCCGCAAGCAGGTAGTACACGAAATGCCACCTTATCGGCTGTTTGACCTTAGGTGGGGCCTGTCCGGCGCGCTCCGACTGCGTGGGCATCTCGTCTTCCTTAGAGGAACGGGCTTTGCTCGACTGGCGCGCGATCGTCCGCGGCAAGTGGTCTCCATTGCAACTCTTAGCACCAGCGGTGCGCCAAGCGATAGCCGCGCCGCTGAGCGGCGGCCTTCTGATTCGCAGCGTCTGCATTGACTTTTCGGGCGCAAGTCAGACGATGTCTGACGCCCGATTTGGCGACCCGGACAGCGGTCGCGTGACAGAGGACGGAAAGCGTGAAACTTTTGGTTGTCGAAGATGACGCGAAGGCCGTCCGTTTGATGAAGCGAGGTCTCAGTGAATACGGTTTCGACACTGACGACTGCGGGAACGGTGTTGACGGCCTCAATATGGCGTTGTCGCAGGCCTACGATCTGATCGTCTTGGACGTCATGTTGCCCGGCAAGGACGGCTGGGAAGTGCTGGCGCAGTTGCGCGCAGCCGATTGCAAGGTCCCCGTCGTCATGGTGAGCGCACGCGACGCGGTGGAACATCGCGTGAAGGGGCTTATGGAAGGGGCCGACGACTATATCGTCAAACCGTTTGCGTTTTCAGAACTTCTTGCCCGCATTCAGAACATCCTACGCCGCCGCAAAGACTTCGTTCCCGATGTACTTTCGTTTGCCGACCTGACGCTGAATCACCGGCGCTTGACCGTCGAGCGGGCAGGACAGGAAATCGAACTGACATCGAAGCAGTTTCTTCTGCTTGAACTGCTGTTGCGGCAGCAGGGCGAAGTTTTATCGCGTTCCCATATCGCACAACATGTTTGGGGTATGACTTTGGAGGACGACAGCAATGTCGTCGAGCTGAACATTTGCCGCTTGCGGGACAAAGTCGACGATCCGTTTCCGCGCAAAATCATTCATACGGTTCGCGGCCGCGGCTATGTCATTCGATGAGTTCGTCCGCGGCAATTCTCTCGTCGCGCGCCTGACGCTGTGGTTTGCCGGGGTCGCTGCAGCCCTCGTCTTTTCGACCGCTGGGCTCGTGTACGCCGCAATCGGAAGCGGAACCGCCGGCAGCAACGACAACGATCAGCTGCTGCTGCTGCGTGCGTTGGCAGTGCGACAGGTCGTTGATGCAGGCGATCGCGACGTCTTGCAGCGTGAAATCGAACGCGCGGACCTTGGCGCACCCCGCACACTATTCGTTCGCGTTTCCGGGCCGGGAGCACTCGGGATACTCGAGGCGCCAAACATGCCTGCATTTGCTACCGCCGTTCGCGGAGAACCCCTTGCCAGCGACAAGCGGTTCGGCGACGTGGACGTGGGTGGCCGGCGCTATCGCACGCTGACGCTGACGACACCCCTGCCTCCACTGTCCGGTGGCGGCTTTGCGACGATCGAAGTCGCGATTGAGACGAGCGCAGATCCCGCCGATTCGACCGGCCGCCTTTTGTTGGCAGGGACAGTCGCGGTAGCCGCCTTGTTCGCCGGCACGTTCGCTTGGTGGTTCGTCGTTCGCCAACAACTTCTCCCCCTTCGCCGATTGGCGAATGCGGCTACCACGGTCGAACAATCGACACTTGACCGGCGCGTTTCGCTCGAAGGACTCCCTGTGGAGTTGGAGGAGTTTGCGGCCCAGTTCAATCAGATGTTGGAGCGGCTCGAAACGACATATGCGGCGCTGCGCCGATATGCGGACGACGTGGCGCATGAACTGCGCACGCCTATCAATCGGTTGCAGCTCGGCGCCGAGGTTGCGCTGAGAGAGGCCAATGACGACGCATACCGAGAGGCGCTAGAGTCGACGCTGGAAGAGTGCATGCACCTGGGCAGGATGGTGACGTCTCTGCTGTTCCTCGCAAGGGTCGAAAATGGCCAAGCCAGATTGACAGCGTTCGAAATGAACGTTGCCGAGCGGCTTGAAAAGATCCGGGCTTTCTTCGAGGTGAATGCGGCCGAAGCTGAGATCGATTTCACTGTGGCGTGCGATGAGGGGTTGTCGATTATGGCCGATCCGACGTTGTTCCAACGCGCGGTGAGCAACGTCTTATCCAACGCATTCGCCCACACGCCGCGGGGCGGCCGGATTGCCGTTCGTGCGGCGGCCGACGGCACGGGCATCGTGGTCGAGATTGCGGATTCCGGCGAAGGCATTGCTCCTGAACACCAGGCACGAATTTTCGACCGGTTTTACCGGGGCGACCAAGCGCGTGTGACCGCCAGCGGCCGGGTGGGGTTAGGTCTCGCGATTACGAAGTCGATCGTCGAGCTCCATCAGGGTCACGTGTCGTTGCAGAGCACCCCCGGCGCGGGAACAATTGTGTTTCTCCACTTTCCGGCCGCCCAAACCGATGCGGCGAACGCGGCTCGCCCGATTCTCTAATGGTTGCCGGCGTCGCCGCCGACGCTCCTTGGTGAATATTCCGCCGCCACGTTCAATAGTGTTGCGTGCGCTGAGCTTTTCCACCGGTATGTTGCCTTTCTGCACGGCAGGTCGTTCCCAACACAGCGGTTGGGAGAAATTTTCTCTGGTGGTTCGCCCGGCGAGCGCTTCAAATGTTTCACTAGCATAGAATGACGCATATTATTCCATCACTATTGCACAGTCTTTCATTAATCTTCGCGTAACACCCGTTTCTCTTCGTTATTCTTTGTTTTCTTTCCTCTTTAACTCTCTTGTCCATTCGGCTTTGTGAACCCTTGGCGAGTCGAACTAGCCCATTTGGGTAACCTTTGCTTCGAAAGAGGTATGGACGGCCTGGGCCGGATTGCCGAAAGGTTTCTATCAAATCTGAAATGTAGCCGAAGCGGCTCCCCCAAATTCGGTACGGAATTTGCGACAGTCCTGTCACTGGCGCGAGGGGAATTATTGCCGCTTTGACAACTCTTAGGTGGGGCAGCGGCAGTTCGTGCTGCTGAGAATGAGGCTTAAATGCGTGCAGGCAGAGGGTTAATGGGGAAGTCGAACCGCGCGAAAGCAGCGGCACCTCCGCGCCCAACATCAACTGAAAGCGGTGTGCCGTTTTCGAACACCGCCGCGTATCGAACCGCGCGAGAGGGCGACGCGCGCCCGCGCGTCGTCGCGGTCCGGCACAGCGCATCAAACAGAACGCACCGCGCAATTTCTTACTTCCATGAGACGTCAGCCGAGGCCTTTGCAGGCTCTGGGTTGAGCGTCGGCTGACAATCAAGGGCCGTAGAGCCCAAGGAGACACGAAAATGGTGGCTTTTATCCGATCCGACCTCGACTTCATTCTCGAGCAGATCCTCATCGCCGAGCGTCACGCCAACGGCGAGAACTTGGCTGACATCATTCCGAACACCGAACTCTCGTTCGGGCTGCGAACGGTCGATGGGTCGTTCAACCATTTGGTGCCCGGGCAAAGCACTTCGGGGTCGTCCGATCAGACGTTTCCGCGGATGCTGGACCCTGTCTTCCTGGCCGGCGAGAACGCGGTGTTCGGACCGCCGCTGCCGACGCACTACTCGCAGACGACTGGAGTCGTCTTCGACTCGCAGCCACGCACGATTTCGAACCTCATCGTCGATCAGACGCCGAACAACCCAGCTGCGGTCGCCTTGGCGGGCAGCGCGGGCGTAGACGGTCTTTGGGGGACCGAGGATGACGTTCTGAACGAGGGCGTCTCGGTCGTCACAAGCCCGGGCCTCGACGGCGAGTTCGGCACGGCAGACGACAAGCTGACGTTCAAGTTCGACAACGTCACGCCTGACGAAGGGCTGTCGGCGCCGTTCAACTCGTGGATGACGTTCTTCGGGCAATTCTTCGACCACGGTCTCGACCTGGTCACCAAGGGCAACTCCGGCACCGTGTTCATCCCACTTAAGCCGGACGATCCGCTTTACGTGGAAGGCTCGCCCACGAACTTCATGATCCTGACGCGGGCGACGAACCAGCCTGGTCCGGATGGTGTTCTCGGTACGCCGGATGACGTTCACGAGCATACGAACACGACCTCGCCGTTCGTCGATCAGAACCAGACGTACTCCTCGCATCCGTCGCATCAGGTGTTCCTGCGGGCGTACGAGGCACGGCCGCTGAATATCGGAACCGAGGCGGAACCGATCATCGTGCAGGCGCCGTTTGCAACCGGCGGGCTGCTGACATCGCCGGAAGGCGGCATGGCGACGTGGGGCGTCTTGAAGGCGCAGGCGCGAGACCTTCTCGGTATCGACCTCACCGACGCCGACGTGACGAACGTCCCGCTGCTGGCGACCGATGCCTACGGTAACTTTATCCGCGGCGAGAACGGCTTCCCGCAAGTCGTGATGCGTACGGCGGGCCTCGACGGCGAGTTTGGCACGGCAGACGACGGGACGCAGCTTGTCGAAGGTAATCCGGCGGCGCCGATCAGCCTTGAGCTTGCGATCCGCACGGGTCACGCGTTCCTCGACGATATCGCGCACGACGCGGCGCCGGCGGCCGGGAAGACGGCTGACGACGACGACGTTGCCGGTGTCAACGACGGTCTCGCGACGACCTACGACAACGAACTGCTCGACGCGCACTATGTTGCGGGCGACGGGCGCGTGAACGAGAACATCGGCTTGACCGCGGTTCACGCGGTGTTCCACGCCGAGCACAATCGTCTGCTCGAGCACACGAAAGAAGTCGCTTTGGCGAGCGGCGACTTGGCGTTCCTGAGCGCATGGTTGATGCCGGGCACGGCACCCGAAACGTTCCCGGTGACGGCGGAAGAGATCGGCGCGCTGGTGTGGAACGGCGAGCGTCTGTTCCAGGCGGCGAAGTTCGGCACCGAGATGCAGTACCAGCATCTCGTATTCGAGGAGTTCGCGCGCACGATTCAGCCGAACGTCGACGCGTTCATCGACTTCAACGACACGATCGATCCGTCGATCGTGGCGGAGTTCGCGCACACCGTATACCGTTTCGGTCACTCGATGCTGACGGAGACGGTCGATCGTTACGACGCGAACTTCGACGCCAATCACATCGACCTGATCAGCGCGTTCTTGAATCCGCTCGAGTTCGCAGCCTCCGGCGCGACGCCCGAGCAGGCTGCGGCTGCGATCATCCGCGGCGTGACGCGCGACGTCGGCAACGAGATCGACGAGTTCGTGACCGAGGCATTGCGCAACAATCTGGTCGGGCTGCCGCTCGACCTTGCGGCGATCAACTTGGCGCGCGGCCGCGACACAGGCGTGCCCTCATTGAACGCGGCGCGGCGCGAATTCTTCAACGGTACCGGTGACGCTCAGCTGAAGCCTTATGTCAGCTGGGTCGACTTCGCGATGAACATCAAGCATCCGGAGTCGCTGGTGAACTTCATCGCGGCCTACGGCACGCATGCGTTGTTCTCCGACGCGCGGGTGGACACGCTGGCCGAGAAGCGGGCGATCGCGACCGGGCTCGTTCTGGGCGGCACCGTCACGCTCAACGAAGGGCAGATCGACGAAGAAACGATCGCCATCGACGACACGGATCGGCTCGACTTCCTGCACAGCCAGGGCGCGTACGCGAACTTGCCCAATGGCGCGACGATCACCGGCGTGGACGCGATCGATTTGTGGATCGGCGGCTTGGCAGAAGCCAAGATGCCGTTCGGCGGGATGCTGGGCTCGACATTCAATTTCGTGTTCGAGACGCAGCTCGAATCGCTGCAGGACGGCGACCGGTTCTACTACCTACACCGCTTGGCGGGCTTGAACTTCTTTAACGAACTGGAGGCGAACTCGTTCTCCAGCATCGTTCAGAAGAATACGGGCGTGGCGCACTTGCCGGCGCTCATCTTCTCGACGCCGGCTTACACGCTGGAAGCCGACCAAAGCCTGCAGTTCACAGGCCTCGGCGTTGACGGCCGGGCCGATCCGACCGGCGACGACCCGCTGGTTCCGCTCGTCAGCCGCGTCAACCTGGAGGACGACGGTCCGCTTTCGTACGATAACTACCTGAAGTACACGGGCGACGATCACGTCGTTCTCGGCGGCACGAACAATAACGACATTCTGATCTCGTCCATCGGCGACGACACCGTCTACGGCGACGGCGGCAACGACCGCATCGAAGGCGGTTACGGCAACGACGACCTACAGGGCGGCGCCGGCGACGACATCATCACCGACATGGGTGGCGACGACGTCATCAAGGGCGGCGACGGCAACGACGTCATCCACGGCGGGAACGGCCTCAACTTGATCATCGGCGGCCGGGGCAGCGATTTCATCATAACGGGCGAGGATTCCAGCGAGGCGTTCGCGGGCGAAGGCAACGACTTCATCCTGGCGGCCAAGACCGACCCGGTCATCGTCGGCAACGAAGGCGACGACTGGATCGAAGGCGGTTTGAGCGACGGCGCGCCCGGCGACACGTTCGATCCGTTCGGCAACGACCTCGTCAACGGCAATGACGTTTTTGTCGGCGACGCGGCGGCCGACGAAACGATCGGCGAAGGCGGCGACGATATCGTCATCGGCACCGAAGGCCCGGACAAGTACGACGGCGGCTCAGGCTTCGACTGGGTTACCTTCAAGGACGACCGCTTCGGCGTCAGCGTCGATCTGAACGTCGCGGCGTTCAATGCCGCGCCGCTGCCGGTGTCGGTCGCAGCGATCCTCACCGAGTTCGAGAATAACGAAGGTCTGTCGGGCTCCAGCCACAGCGACATTCTGCGCGGCAACGATGACGACGCAGCCGGCATCGCGGCGGCAGGCACGCGCGGAAGCGTTCTGACCAATATCGCGTTGATCGACGGTTTGCAGGAGTTCCTCGACAATGCGCTCGGGTTCCCCGTCACATCGTTCGGATCCGGCAACATCATCCTGGGCGGCGACGGCAGCGACTTCATCGAGGGACGCGGCGGCGACGACCTGATCGACGGCGACAAGTGGCTGAACGTGCGCGTTAGCGTGCGCGACGCGAACGATCACTCGATCGAGATCGATACCGTCGATCGCATTGCGGACCTCATGCCGCGGATGCTGTCGGGTGAGATCAACCCAAGCCAGCTTGAGATCGTCCGCGAGATCGTGGATGGCACACCGCGCGAGACCGTTGGTGAAGTACCAGGCAAGTTCAACTTCGATACGGCGGTGTTCTCGGGCAACCTCGCCGACTACGACATTCAATTCGACGACCGCGGCACGCTGGATACGAGCGACGACGTCGTTCGCGTGAGCGACTCCGTGGTTGGCCGGGACGGCACAGACCGTTTGATGGGCATCGAGCGTCTTCAGTTTGCCGACGAGTCGGTGACGCTTCCCGGGTTCGAGGGTCTGAACAACGATCCGATCGGCCTTGCGACCATCACCGGCACGGTGGAGTCCGGCGCGACGCTGACGGCTTCGATTGCCGGCGTCACCGACGCGGACAACATCACGCTGACCAACCTGGATGGCGCCATCACCGGTGCGGTGGCGTTCTATTGGCAGTTCGAGCCCGATCCGGGCACGGGCGTGTTCGTGGACATCGTCAACGAAGCGGCCGGCGCGCCGATCCCGTCGCGCACGTTGCTGATCACGCCCGACCTCGAAGGTCTGGCGATCCGCGTTCGTGCGGTCTACCAGGACGCGCACGGCGTCATCGAAAGCGTGTTTTCGGCGGCGACGGCGTTGGTGGATGTGGGTGCACCGCCTGCTCCGCCCGCCCCTGCCCCGGACATGACGGTCACTGCGGACAGCGAAGGCGTTCGTTATATCCGCTCCGACCTGCAGTTCATCCTCGACTCGATCAAGATCGCGGAAGCTCATGCGGGCGGTCAGGACCTGCTTGAGCTTGTGCCGAACTACCGCGCGTCGGTGGGCTTACGCACGGTCGACGGCAGCTACAACAACTTGACTCCCGGTCAGGATGGCTTCGGTGCGGCGGACAACGTGTTCCCGCGCATGACCGATCCGAACTTCATCGACGTGCCTGGACCTTCGTCTTACGCGCAAAACGCGGGACTCGTCATCGATTCCGCGCCGCGGACGATCTCGAACCTGATCGTCGATCAGACCGCGAACAACCCGGCAGCCTATGCGGCAGCCTACGACTTCGGCGCCGACGGCGTCGCCGGCGGCGGCGACGACACGCTCAAGGATGGCGTCACGATCGTCACCAGCCCGGGCCTCGATGGCCTCTTCGGCACGGACGACGACGTTGACGTCTTCCAGCACAACAACGTTGCACCGGACGAAGGCCTATCGGCACCGTTCAACTCCTGGATGACGTTCTTCGGGCAGTTCTTCGACCACGGCCTGGACCTGGTGACGAAGGGCGGTTCGGGAACCGTGTTCATCCCGCTGCAGCCGGACGATCCGCTCTACGTCGAAGGATCGCCGACGAACTTCATGGTGCTGACGCGGGCGACAAATCAGCCCGGTCCAGACGGCGTATTGGGTACGTCGGACGACATCCATGAGCACACCAACACCACGTCGCCGTTCATCGACCAGAACCAGACGTATTCCTCGCATCCGTCGCACCAGGTGTTCCTGCGCGAATACCAACTCGTCGGCGGCGAGCCGGTCGCGACCGGCAAGCTGATCGAAAGCCGCGACCTCGGCGACGATGGGAAGTTTGGCACCAGCGATGACGGCGAAGGCGCCGGCATGGCGACATGGGCGATCGTGAAGGCGCAAGCCCGCGACGTTCTCGGCATCGACTTGACCGATGCCGACGTCACGAACGTGCCGCTGCTTGCGACGGACCAGTACGGCAACTTCCTGCGCGGGGAGAATGGGTTCCCGCAGGTCGTGATGCGTACAGCCGGTCTCGACGGCGAGTTCGGAACGGCGGATGACGGCACGGAGCTTGTGGAGGGCAATCCGCTTGCACCGATTAGCCTGGAGAACGCGGTTCGCACGGGGCACGCATTCCTCGACGACATCGCGCACACCGCCTCTCCGTACACGTCGGCGGGCGTGCTGAAGACTGAGGACGCCGACGATGTTGCCGGCGGCCCCGTCGCGTCGGGCGAATACGACAACGAGCTGCTCGACGCGCACTACATCGCGGGCGACGGCCGCGTGAACGAGAATATCGGCCTAACCGCCGTTCACTCCGTCTTCCACTCGGAGCACAATCGCCTCGTTCAACATACGAAAGATGTGGCGTTCGCTACCGGCGACATCGCATTCCTCAACGAGTGGTTGGATGCCAACCATCAGATCGATCCCGATGGTCCGTTCCCGCTCTCGATGGACGATTTGGTGTGGAACGGCGAACGTCTGTTCCAGGCCGCGAAGTTCGGCACCGAGATGCAGTATCAGCATCTTGTGTTCGAAGAGTTCGGCCGCCTGATCCAGCCGAACATCGACGTGTTCCTCGGCGGGCAGATCAACTACGACGCCAACGTCGATCCCTCGATCGTGGCGGAGTTCGCGCACGTCGTTTACCGCTTCGGTCACTCGATGCTGACCGAAACGCTCGATGTCATGGATCCGCAATTCCAGAACACCGAGATCGGCTTGATCGCAGCGTTCTTGAACCCGCTGGCGTTCGCGGACTCAGGTGCGACGCCCGACGAAGCGGTCGGCGCCATCGTGCGCGGCGTGACGCGCGACGTGGGCAACGAGATCGACGAGTTCGTGACCGAAGCCTTGCGCAACAATCTGGTCGGGCTGCCGCTCGACTTGGCGACGCTGAACCTCGCGCGCGGACGCGACACGGGGATGGCGACGCTGAACCAGGCGCGGCGCGACTTCTACGAGCAAACGGGCGACAGCAACCTGAAGCCCTACACGAGCTGGGCAGACTTCGTTCAGCATCTCAAGCATCCGGAGTCGCTGATCAACTTCATTGCGGCCTATGGCACACATGCGGAGCTGATTGCGTCCGACGTCAATACGTTGGCTGAGAAGCGCGCGGTTGCAGCGGCATTGGTGCTGGGCGGCACGGCGGAGATCGAAACAACCCCAGGCGTCTTCCGCACTTTCGATGCGGACGCGATCCCGGGCGACCGGTTCGCGTTCTTGAACAGCCAAGGCGCTTACGCGAACGTCGATGGCATCACCACAACGGGCGTTGACGCGATCGACTTCTGGATCGGTGGTTTGGCCGAGGAGAAGATGCCGTTCGGCGGCATGCTGGGCTCGACGTTCAACTTCGTCTTCGAGACGCAGATGGAGGCGCTGCAGAACGCCGACCGGTTCTACTACCTCGATCGGACGTCGGGTCTGAACTTCCTGACGGAACTTGAGAACAACACGTTCGCACGCCTGATCGCGGCGAATTCGGACGCCAAGCACCTGTCCGGTAACGTGTTCTTGACGCCGGCGTACTTCTTGGAAGTCAATCCGTTGGAGCAGCATACCGGGCTCGGCGTCGACGGTCGCGCCGATCCGGACAGCGGCGATCCGTTGTTCCCGCTCGTCATCCGCGACAATCCGAACACGGAAGGCGGCGACACGAATTACCTGCAGTACGCGGGCGGCGACCATGTCGTCCTCGGCGGCACCGACTTGACCGACGATATCCTGGTCGGCGGGATCGGCGACGACACGCTTTGGGGCGATGATGGCAACGACCAGCTCGAAGGCGGCTACGGCAACGACATGCTGTTCGGCGGAAAGGGTGACGACATCCTGACCGACAAAGGCGGCGACGATAACCTGCAGGGCGGCGACGGCAACGACGTCATCCACGGCGGTAACGGTCTCGACCTCTTGCTCGGCGGCCATGGCAACGACTTCATCGCGACCGGCGAGGATCTGAGCGAAGCCTTCGGCGGCACCGGCAACGACTTCTTGCTGGGCTCCACGGCCGACGAATTGCTGGTCGGCAACGAAGGCGACGACTGGATCGAAAGCGGTTCGGCGGACGGTGCGGCGGGCGACAATTTGGACCTGAACGGTCTCGACCTTGTCGCCGGCAACGACGTCTTCA
>CAZYGK010000027.1:0-33755 GCA_964647355.1 uncultured Flavobacteriaceae bacterium
TGCCCTCGCCGCCGCTCGAGCCGTCGCTGCCCTCGCCGCCGCTGGAGTCGTCGCCACCCTCGCCGCCGCTGGAGTCGTCGCCACCCTCGCCGCCGCTGGAGTCGTCGCCACCCTCGCCGCCGCTGGAGTCGTCGCCACCCTCGCCGCCGTCTTCCGCACCGCCGCTGTCGTCGCCTGAGCTACTGTCGTCAGAACTGTCGTCCGAAGCGCCGTCGTCGTCCGGGGACGAATCGCTGTCCTGGGTGTCGCGGTCGTCGTCGCTGTCGTCGCCCCCGCCTGGCCCTGATGACGCGTTCGCCGCGCCCGCCAAGGCAAAGGCCAGGGCGAAGCACGCAAAACAGCCAAGAACAGCGTTTTTCAGGCGGGTGAGCACGCGCGAATCCAACGTTAGCAATGCCTCGAATTCTAGGTTGAAACGGGGTATCGAGTCCTGGGCTATATTCCTTCAGGCTTCGGGAATAAATCGCCCGGCCCGCTCGTTGTATCGGTGCACGAACGTATGACAAGTCCCAATGACGAAGTTCGGCGAGCTATCGCGGCCATGTTGCCGCGCCTGAGGCGTTTTGGGATGGCCCTGGCAGGCTCGGTCGAACAGGGGGACGACATTGTACAGGCGGCGATCGAGAGGGTCTTAACCAAGGCAGACCAGTGGCAAACTGGCACCAGCCTGGAAAGTTGGACCTTCAAGATCATGCAGAATATCTGGCGCGACGAGCTTCGCCGCCGCCGGACGGACGAGAAGAAGCAGGCGCTGAACAGCGCGGGTGCGGATGAAACGGTGGATGGGCCTAACGTGGCGGAAACCATGTTAATGCTGAACAAGACCAGAGACTGCTTTTCCCGGCTGCCGGAAGAGCAAAGACTGGTGCTCGCCCTGGTTGTCCTGGACGGTCGATCCTACCGTGAGGCGGCGGACCAGCTGGAGATCCCCATCGGAACGCTGATGAGCCGCCTTTCCCGCGGCCGGGATGCGCTCCGGAAGATGATTGAAGAGAACAAAACAGAAGTGTTGCGGACAAACTGATGACACCGATCGACGACGAAACCTTGATGGCATTTGTGGACGGCGAGCTGAGCGAAGAGCGCGCGGCCGAAGTTGAAGCAGCCCTCGCGGCAAGCCCAGCAATGCGCGCGCGCCTTCAGGCGACGCGGAACACAGACGATTTGCTGCGCGCAGCCGTGGCGCCGAGCCTCGATATGCCGGAGCGCTTTGCGCAGCTCCTGCAACCCGAGAACACCTCGAACGTTGTCCCGCTGAAGCGCGCGCCGCGCACCGCGTGGTGGATGCCGACCGGCGCCGCCATTGCAGCCGCACTGGCCGTCTGGATGTCGAGCACGAGCCTCTTGACGACCCAAACCGCCGGGTGGCTGCGCCAAGTCGAAGACGGCGTGGCGATCTCAGGCGCACTCGAAACCGCCGCGATGAAAACGCGCTCGGGCGATCTGGTTCGCGTCGGCGATCTGAATATTCGCCCGGTCGTCAGCTTCGTCGGCAATGACGGCCGCTCCTGCCGCGAACTCCACGTCCGCGACAAGGAGATGGCCGCGCGCATCATCGCCTGCCGCGACCTGGACGAGGATGAGTGGTGCATCGAGGCGTTGGCAAACATCCCGACGCACGAGTTCACCGACACCTACCAAACGGCGGCGGCGCCGAAAAACGCGGTGATCGAAGCGGCAATCGCGCGCATCGGCGTCAAGGCGACCATGGGTGCTGACGAAGAAAACGCTGCGATCGCCCGCAAGTGGACGGCCAAGTAGCAAGCCTCAAACCGCAGGCCCACGCTCGGCAATTGCCGTGCGATAGGCTTCGAACAGCTCGCGCAGGCGATCTGCATCGCAGGTCTTGAGCGGCGCGGCATTCGCCGACAACTGCAGCTCCATTCCGGCGGCTGCAGCGGACAGCGCATCGGCACCCGCCATGGCACCCGAACTCTTGAACGAGTGAACCAACCGTACCGCGTCTCGAGACGACGGCGCCTCGACCGCAAGGCGGTGTAGTTCGGCCAATTTCGCGGCCGTATCGCTGAGGAACGTATCCAACAGTTCGCGGAACATCTCGTCCGAGGTAGCCTTGCGAAACGTTTCGAGGGTCGCCCAATTGACGGCGGACCGCTCGTCCGGCAAGCAACACTCGTCCGCACGCCCGTTCCGCACGCCGGCACCCGAGACGGCGTGCGCGATCGCAATGATCAGCTCCTCGGTCTTGAACGGTTTGGAGACATAGGCGTTCATCCCGGCTGCGCGACATTCGTTGAAATCGCTCGTCAGCGCATTCGCCGTCAGCGCAATGATCGGAACGCGGGCTGCGGGCCCCTTCAGGGCACGCACGGTGCGCGAAGCTTCGAGACCGTCCATCTCCGGCATGTGAACGTCCATAAGGACCACATCGTATGAGCTGTGCCGCAACGCATCGACCGCCTCGACACCGTTCCCCGCCGCGACAATCGTCATGCCGTACTTCGCCAGCACGGCCTTGACCACAAGCTGGTTCGTCGCGTTGTCTTCGGCTACGAGCACGCGCAGCGGACGGCCCATCCGCTTGAGGGCCAACAGCGCATCCTCGAAAGCCCGGCCGGCCTCACTCAGCCCCACCGACGCGCCTTCTTCTTCACTCGACGCGAGCAGCGGCAACTCAAACCAAAACAGCGACCCTTCGCCCAGAACGCTCTCGACGCCGATATCGCCGCCCATTCGCATGACGAGCTTCTTCGAAATCGCCAGTCCAAGGCCCGACCCGCCGAACCGGCGCGAGATCGTCGCGTTGGCTTGCGTGAAGCTGTTGAACAAGCGCGGCATGTGCTCGGACGCGATCCCGATGCCGGTATCGCGAACCTCGACGCGTAGCCGCTGGCTGTCGGTTGCAAGCACCGATACGCTCACCCGTCCTCGATCCGTGAACTTCACGGCATTGCCGACCAAATTGAGCAGAACCTGACGGACACGCCCGGCGTCCGCCTTGATGAAACGCGGCACTTGCGGCGCAATCGACAACTCAAGCCGCACAGCCTTTGCATTCGCTCGCGGCATCACGATGTCGGTCGCGTACGACAGCAAAGCGTGCAGGTCGAACGGAACGTCTTCAAGCTCCACGGACTCTGCTTCGAGCTTCGAAAAATCGAGCACGTCGTTGATGATGTGCAGAAGCCCCTCACCGGACTCCCGTATCGTATTCAAAAAGCGCCGTTGTTCTTGGGTAAGTTCGGTGTCGAGCAGAACGCCCGTCATGCCGAGAACGCCGTTCATCGGCGTGCGGATTTCGTGACTCATCATAGCCAAGAACTCCGACTTCGCGCGGTTCGCGGCTTCTGCGGCATCTCGCGCGCGCATCAGTACTTGCTGCGCGATCTGTTGCCGATAGATCGATACTGTCGCGGCGATCGTCGTAAAGATCGCAACCGGAACCTGCTCGACCAGCGGCGACAACGTCGCGACGGTTCCCCCACCTGCGAAGTACGCAACACAAGCCACCGCGATGCCGACCGTCATAAGGAAGGCGAAGCCGCCGAACTCCGTCACCATCGCCAACAACGCGCAGCCCAGCAGCCAAGTGACCAGCCAAACGGGCGCCCCGCCGTTCATCAAAAGCATGTACGTAAAGAAAAACGGCAGACAGTAAGTCACCGTCAGATACCAGGATATCGGGCCAAACACCCGCCGCAGCGCCAAAGGCAGCAGGGTCGTCGCGCAGGTGATGAGGCACAAAGCACTGCCCACCAGACGCAGCGCCGCACTCTCGTACGGTTGCGGGAAATAGTCCTGCCAAATCACGTAGTAGAGTGGCATCCCCACGATACCGAACGCGGCGACGGCGGTCGCGATCGGCTCGACAGTCTTGTAGGAACGCTCAAGCGATGCTCGTAGTGCGGCCAGCACGTTGGAACCCGACGCGCGCGCAGCCTCGGGCTCGCCACTCGGCGAACCCTTGCCGTTCACGCCATCGGACAACTGCCTATGCATAGCTAACCCAGGACTGAGTTCTCATCCTAGGCGATGGGCATTTAAGGCTGCGCTAAGCCAACTAGAAATGTTGGGTTAAGCGAACGCTAAGGAACGAGTCGTTTCGATATTGCCGCAGAACCGCATCGCGATTGTCTGCCCGCAAAACAAGGGCTCCCTCGATCTCAAGCCGCAGGGATTCGTACAGCCGTGTAGAAGCTTCAACGGTTGCGTAAACGGATCCTTTCTCGGCGTCGACGAGAGCACCCAACAGCGCCGAACTGTCCCCGTCGTCGTTGAAGGCAAATCGTGCCCCGACAAAGAAGTCCTTGTCGTAGATGGTTGGCGGTGCCGACTGCGGCCTGTCGTCCCAGTCGAACTCCAAAATGAGACCAAGGTCCCATGTCGTGCCAGCAATCTGCGAAAGCGTGTGCTCGACACCGACAACGGCTGCCGAAAACCGCCGCGCGTCCGCGCCCCGATGCCCGTCGCGCGTGATCGCCTCGAGTTTCAGCAGCGTTTGGTCGAGCGTGACCTGAACGTCGAGCCCCGCCTGGTCGATCACGTCGTATGCCGGAACGAGTGCGGCCCCGTCGAACTCGAACCGGGGTTCGCGGCTCGTCCCGCTGAAGTAGGAAAAGCCGATATCGAAGTCCTCGACCCTGCCCTTGAGGCGGCCGGCCACGTCCACGCGCCCCGTCCGCTCGGCGGACTCGTAGCGAGCCGCATCTTCGTTGATCGCAATGGCGGGCCGCAAACGCCCTTCCGCGCCCGGAAACGTACGCGGCCGGAACGCAGGCAAAACCAGTGCAGAAGCCTCGAAATCCGCCACATGGCCGCGCAGCATAAGCATCGGCTGGCCAAGCTTCTCGTCGCCCTCGGGCTCCTCGACCAAGTCGGTCTGATTGACGATGTCCACGAGTTTCCGCGACTCCGTCACCCCCCAATAAACCTTGCTTACCCCAAGCCGCAGATCAAGGTGATCCGAGTAGACATTGACTGCGGCTTCGCGCAAATCCGCGTGCGACCGCTCGTCGTCGTTGTGGTCCAGCCTCAAGAACGGCGCTACGTCGATCACGACATCGTTGTCCGCCGAAGCCCAGGACACTTTCGCGTTCGCGACGATCGATCCTTGAAGCAGCTGATCGTCCTGAAGCGCGTAGGCGGGGCGCATCGTGAAAGCACGCAACTCGACCCCAACGCTCCCGCGCAGCGTCAGCCCACCCTCGCCCGCTGCAGCCGTCTGCACGCCCGCAGCAACCGTGAGGAGCGGGAGAAGATTGATCGATCTTTTTCTTCCCCGTCCCAACACGTAAACGAATTCTTACCTGAGCCGCTCCATCGCTTGCTCAGTAAAGTCGCTTTCGGTTAACCCCGTCCTAAACTTGATCGCCGCAACATCGAGCTTCGTCGAGCGGCCCGTCTGATGATTGACCATCGTCAGTACGTGCGGCCGCCAATAGCGCCCCTCGTGCTGCCGGTAGCTCCCGAGCGCCAGCGTCTTCAAGAGACGGTCTTCCTGATTGTAGAACTCGATCTTGCGGAACTGATAGTCCGTCATGTCGACCCAAGCGACCTGGCGCTTGTAGCCCGAATTCTCATAGAGCGGTTTGCGCTGCACGACGTGACACTGCCGCCCGGCGTCCGGCGCCGGGCACGCTTCATCGCGAAGCCACAGGTATTCGTACTTGCCCAGTTCCTGTGCGGTCAGGTCTTCGTACGCAAACTCGCTGCCCAGGAACGGCCCCGACTTGTTGGCCGAAGCGATCCGCTTCACGCGCGAAATCGCCGGAATGAATATCCACTGATCGTCCGGGGTGAGTATCTTCGTGTGGGTCAGAAGCACTGTGCCCTGCACGTCCTTCGGCGTCTCGAAGAAGATCATCGACTTGTCGCCGACGTCGCTATTCGGCCCCTCCAGCACACTCATCCGCAGCGTCCGCCGGCTGACCTCCGCGCCGTCGCTCATCAAGGACATCGTCATCTCAGACCGTGTGTCGGCGAACCCAACGTCACGGCGGATCGACTCCGCAGTGATCTCGCGCCCCTTAGCTTTCGGATCCGCTGACAATTGCGACGCAGCATCCGCCGACAACACCGACGCCGCAACGAAGACTGCCGATACGCTCCAAATTTGTTTTCTAAACATCACTCCCCCCTCACGACCCGGCCGACGGCACGGGGCCTGCAAATCCACGCCAAGCAAACGCATCCCTCTCGCGCGGCCCCTGAGCGGCCGGACGGCTGGTTAAGAGATCTTCCGGCCACGGCTTGATCGCCCTCTCGCGTGCGATAGCAGCGCAAGCATCGATCACGCGATCCATCTCCCCGACAGTCAGGCGCGCATTCACCGATAGGCGGATGATTCCGTGGTTCTTCGGGGTCGCCGGCGCGCAGAACACCGCACCAAACACCCCACGCTCCTCAAGCGCTTCACGCAATGCACGCGTTTGACCGTCTGTCCCCGATTGCAGCGCGACGATCTGCGTCTCCGTCTGATCGACCGCGTATCCGAGACGCAGCAACCCTTGGCGCAGATACGCTGTGTTGCGCCAAAGTTGGTCGCGGCGCCACCCCTCTTCTTTGACGACCTTCAGCGTCGCCGAGAGCCCGGCGATCTCGTGCAACAGGACCGCTGACGAGAAGATCGCGGGCTTCGCTTCATAGGGGAAATACGTCATGACGCGAGACGGACCCGCCACCATGCCGGCACGCGTCGCGAACGCTTTCGACAGACTCAGCGTCCGGTAGTGAACCCGATCGGTCAATCCCAGCTTGTGCACCAAGCCTTGGCCTTCGCGCCCGCACACCCCAACCGCATGGGACTCGTCCACGACAAGCATGCATCCTTCCCGCTCGGCTACCGCCACGATCGCCTCCAGCGGACAGACCGTGCCGAATGCCGAGTAGATCGAATCGACCAAAATGAGGCCCGCGCCATAGCGCTTGATCATTCGTTCGAGATGCGCGGGATCGTTGTGGCGGAACGGGTGAGCCTTAGCCCGTGCCATGCGCGCTCCATCCCACAACGACGCGTGCGCATACTGGTCCAGATAAACCGGCGTGCGCTCATCGACCAGCGCTTGCACCAACCCCGTATTGGCGCTCCATCCGGATTGGCAAAGCACGGTAGCTTCCGCGTCCAGGAACGCCGCCATCTCTCGCTCGAATTGGCGCTGCAGACTCGTCTCATGCAGATAGACCGCTGACATAAACACGCCTTCGTCGTGCTCGCCAAGCACATCGGCTTGCGCCTTCACGATTTCCGGGTGCCCGCCCAACCCCAGATAGTCGTTGCTCCAAAGCTGCACCGCCCCAGGTCCCGGCGCCTCGCCGGCGACCAAGTGCCCGCCATCCTTTTCCATGCGCTCGAAATAGGCATCGACGCGCGCGCGTAACGGCTCATTCTCCGTGACTCCAGAGATGCGCCGCGTCGGATGCCAGGCGAACAGGCTGAGCTCGCGGTCGCATATCAACAGCAGCGGCGCCAAAATCAAAAAGTCCGAGAGCAGCGCAAAACCGAAGGTGATGAGCGTGAGCGAACCAAGTGTGGCGTTCACGCCGAATGACGAGAAGCTGAGGACCGTAAAGCCGAAGCACATCACGGTCATCGTGAAGATCATCGCCTTGCCCGTGGACGTAAACGCATATTCCACGGCCTGATCAGGCGTCATGCCCAAGACGCGTCGCGCCCGCGCATAGCGCGACAAATAGTGAATGGTGTCATCCACGACGATACCGAAGGTCATAGCCGCAACGATCGACACGGCCACATTCATCTCGGCGACGAGAAAGCCCCAGAGACCCAGCGCCATAACCGCGGGTACAAAGTCGCCGACAAGCGATACGAGCGCGAGCTTAAAGCTCCGCAACCCGATGATCAGGATCAGTGAGACGAGGAAGATCGCGACCGATGTGCCGCCGATCATGAGCGAGACGTTTCGCTCCGAGAGGTGCGCGAACATCAGCGAGAGGCCGGTCCCTTCCGCGGCCATGCTGGGCCCACCGTGCGTCCTGAGCCAATGCTCTATTCGGTTAGACACCGGGATCAGCACGTCCGAGGGCAGATTCTTGCCGTCCTTGCCGACCACAATCGTCACCCGCGACGCATCGCGCGAAGCCGTAATGCGATCGATCAGGCTAAGACCCTGCGGCAAAGACATTTCATAGAGCAACAGGTACTGCGCGATTTCGTCCCGTGCCTTCGGCAGACGATCGTATTCCGGATCGTCGCCGTGCACGTTGCGGTTCACGCGCTTGACGATATCGCTGACGGCCACCACATTGAGGACTTCCGGTTGCTTACGCAGCCAGGTCGTGAACTCGTGCAGCTTCGCCATGTACTCCGGACTCTCGACGCCGCCATGAGCTTTCGCGGAAACCGAGAACTCAAGAACGTCGAACCCAGTCAACTTTTCGAGCACCGCGTCCGTATCGCGCCGGAACTGGAACGTCTCGTCGAAGTAGCCGACCCAGTTCTCCGACTGGCGCATGTGCAGAATGCCGACCGCAAGAACCCCAACCACCATCGTCATCGTTACCAAGACCTGGCCCGGCTTCGCGTTCACGAACTTCGCAAGCTCTTTCAACGCGATGTGGGTCACACTGGCCTTCGTGTCGATCGGCACCGTGAATATCTGCAGCAGCGCCGGCGTTAGGCTGAACGACAGCACGAAGGCCGACGCCACGCCGATTGCCGAGATGTTCCCAAGATCGTGGAAGGGCGGCGCATCCGAGGCGTTCATGCTCAAGAAGCCGATCGCCGTCGTCAGCCCGGTAAGAAAGATCGGAAATACGTTCGATTCGACCGCCCCCAGCGCCGATACGCGGTTTGACGCTCCCAAGCGGCAGCCGTCGACATACTCAGCGATCAGATGCACCCCGTACGCCAACGCAACCGTCAAGACGATGAATGGAGCCGGAGCCGTGCCTGCGCTCAACACGATGCCCATGGCACCGGCAGCGCCCATCGCGATCAGCATCGAAAGCCCTGCGACCGACATGGCAATGGCCATCGCTGCCCACGATCTGAGCAACAAGTAAAGGATCACGGCCATCGCCACGAGCATCAACGGCACGAGGTACAGCATGTCCCGTTGCTGAGCCTCGCCGAACGCCTGCATCACCATCACGTTGCCGGTGAAGTAAAGCTTCGTGCCGGGATGTTTTACCGCAAATGCATCCTGCAGCGCGGTCAGATAGCCCGCGATTTCATGGACGCTCGCCGTGTCGTGGCGCGGAAACTGGAAGTTGACGCGAATGCCCGCAACCCCGCCGTCGGCCGAGACCAACAAGCCCTTAAGGAGCGGATCGTGAAGCGCAATCGTTCGCACCTCGGCAAGTTCCGCAGGCGCATAGCTGAAGCCCTTCGGCACCAGGTCGCCGATCGCCACCTCGTCGCTTGCGCCGCGCGAGTACTGGAAGTTCGTGATCGAGTCGACGCGCGTGGCAAATGGTGCCTTCCAGAGCCTATCCGTAAGCTCGACGATCGCACCCAGCGCTTCGCGGGTGAAGACGTCGCCGCCTGCCGGCTCGATGGCGACAAGGACATCGTTCGTCTGCGTGTAGTCCTTCTCAAGTGCCGTCAGAAGTTTGAGTTCCGGGTTTTCGGGTCCGAAGAACACCCGATTGTCCATCGTGGATTTCAGGGAGAGCGCCTGCCAGGACGCGACAACGGCCACCAGCACATAGAAGGCGACGACGTGCCAGCGGTAGCGGTAGAGCCACTGGCAATAATTATAGGCGAGCGTCCCGTCCGACTCGCGCACGGCGTTCGTGAGCTTTGAGCGTTTCATGACTTCGAATCCCGGTCGAACCAGCGGTCGGCTGCGCGTCGCAAATCCTTCGCCGCCGATCGCAGCGACGAAACCGCACTGTTGACCAGCCGCTCGCTTTCGTCGGCGGCGCTGTGCGCGGCGATCAAATCGCGCGGCCACGGATCGAGAACGCGATCCCGCGCTATAGCAGCGAACGCCTCGATCACGCGGTTGAGATCGTCTTCGCGCAGGCGCGCGTTCACCGACAGGCGGATGACGCCGTGGTTTTTCGGCGTCGCCGGTGCGCAAAATACCGCGCCGAACACGTCGCGATCTTCGAGGGCATCCCGCAGCGTGCGCGTCTGCAAATCGTTGCCGCTATGCAAGGCGATGATCTGCGACGTGCTTTGATCGACAGCATAGCCAAGAGCGCGCAGGCCGCGGCGCAAGTAACGTGTGTTGTACCAAAGCTGTTGGCGACGCCAGTCTTCTTCCTGGACGACCTTCAGCGTGGCTGCGAGTCCCGCAACTTCGTGCAAGAGAACCGCCGAGGAAAAGATCGCCGGCCGCGCCTCGTATGGAAAGTACGACATCACCCGCTGCGGTCCGGCCACCATGCCGGCCCTGGTCGCAAACGCCTTCGACAAGCTGAACGTGCGGTACTGAACCTTCTCCGTCAGGCCCAGCGTGTGCACAAGGCCCTCGCCGTGCGGCCCGTACACGCCGATCGAGTGGGACTCGTCGACCGCAAGGATGCAGCCGAGCCGCTCGCTCACCGCGGCTATTTCGGCCAAGGGACAAACCGTCCCGTACGCCGAATAGATTGCATCGACCAGGACGAGGCCCGGTCCATACTGCTTGATTTGGCGCTCCAGATGGGCTGCTTGATTGTGCCGAAACGCATGCGCCTCGGCGCCCGCCATGTGCGCGCCTTCCCACATCGAAGCATGGGCAAACTGGTCGAGATAGACCGGCGTGCGCTCGTCGACGAGCGCCTGCACGAGGCCGGCGTTTGCACTCCAACCTGACTGGCAAAGCACAGCCGCGTCCGCGCCCAAATATGCAGCCATCTGCCGCTCGAAGCGGCGCTGCAGCGACGTGGCACCAAGGAACACCGCCGACATGAAAACGCCTTCAGTGTGCCCTTCGAGAGAGTCGACTTGCGCCTTGACGATTTCAGGGTGACCGCCGAGACCCAAATAGTCGTTGCTCCACAGCTCGAGACCGTCGACACCGGGCACGCGCCCCATGACGACATGGCCGTCACGCATCCGGTCGAAATACGCATCCACCCGGGCACTGAGTGCTGGCATTTCACCCCAAGGCGCATCGCTGTCGACGGCGCGTCGCGCGCGTTCCTGCGGTAGCGTGCTCACAAGTCCCCCTTCGGCCAACCCCATGGGCCCGGGTTATCCTTAGCGCACGCCGATTAATCTGAAGATAAATTGCCCTGTTTCAGCGGCCCTCGGTCAACTCAATCTTAACCTACCGCCACGAAATCACGCCCCGCACTGCCATCGGTAGCGCCATGTCGCAAGGCCGGACGCCGAGTTCAACCCGGTCCCAACCCGGCGAAATCCCTCGCGCTCATAAAAGCGCACGGCACGCACGTTGTCCTGATTGACGTCCAGATAGAGGACACCGCCGCATGCGTTCTTCGCCTCGTGAAGCAGCACACGAGCCGCACCCGAGCCCCAGGCGTGAACACCCGTCACAAGCTGATCGATATACCCATCAGGGCCGCGCGTAATGAAGCCCGCCATACGCCCGTCGTCTGAATCGAACGTGCAGGTAATCGAAACGCCCTGTTGCTGCATCGTAGCCAAGCGATCGACCAACCACACGCGCCGCGCCTCGAAATCGATGCCGGGCATTGCCCGCGACCACGCCCCAACCCAAAGGTCAACCGCTTCGGGCAAGTGCGCGGGGACGAATGTGACGATCTTGAAGCGGCTCACTGTGCGGCGCGCTGACGTCCCACAGGCGCAGGCACGCGCGCGGCCACCGGCGCGACCGGTTGAGGACGCGCAGACGGCTCGTCCTCATACTCGCCGCGTCGTGGTGCGTCGGCGAAATCTTCGTGCCGCACCAAATCTGGTTCTTCAACAGGCTCAACCTGCTCCACCGGCGCAACGGGCTCGGGCGCTGGGGCCGAAGCCTCCGCTGCAGCCTGCTCGGCCGCCGCGTTCTGCGCCGCAGCGATCTCTTCGCGATGACGGCGCAAGAACGGCGCTTGATCCTTCAGCGCATCGTACAGGCCGAACGTGAGCCGCTTCGCACGCGTGATGAATTGATCGTAGTCGTAGGACGTAATGCGCACATTGCGATAGCGCCCCTCGAGCCGCGGATTGCCGTCAAGCTCATCGACGTTGCCGCCCACGACGAAGACATCGACCTGATCGCGTTCCTTGAGCACGCCGCCGCGGATCAAATCGCGCACGTTCGCCCAAGCCTTCTGCTGCTGATCGGCCCCGACGGTCGCGCGCGCGTTCTTCAACTCGACGACGAGCACGGGCTCGCCCTCTTTGATGTGATGGCCTGGCACCAGGCTCGCGCCAACCATGGGCTTGGCAACCGCTCCATAACGCGCGTCCACATCGAACCGCCCCTCGCTCACGACGTATTCCGGCTCGAACACCCAGAGCGCGCGATGCAGCATGTCGTTCTGATCTTGCGCCAAATGCGAATGCGGATCGGCCCAGATCATCTCCATCTCGGCAACAGCCTCGAGACGGCCCTTCAATTGGTCGAGCGCAGAGATCAATCCTTCCGCTCCCCACTCGTCGAAAGCCTGCTTCAGGATCGCTGCGTCCCGCTCGCTCAAACCGGGCAGTGCCGGACTGCGTTGCGCTGTTGCAGCAGGCGCGGGTTCGGCTGAACCGCCAATGGCCGCGGCTGCAGCAGCACCGGTCAGCACCGACGAACGCGTAGTGGGCTGCATGCGCCGTGCCTCGGCACGGTGCGCACCTTTGAGCCGCCGCTCTTTGCGGCTTTGCTCGGCCCAAATCATGGTCAGAGCCACGGCTAACGGCGCGGCAACACCCACAACAAACAGAAGCAGCGATCCCATCAACTGGGTCCCCCGGTCGCCAGAAACTGTAGAAAATCCCCCAACGCCTGTATTCTAGCGCAGCTTCACCACCGGGGATAGTATTTTTCGCGCCGATTTTAACCGCGAAATCAAAGACATAGAAGCGCAGGCTCAGGGCTCCCCAGCTTTTTGGGGAGCCCTGTGTCGAAGCTACCAGCGCAGGCGCGCACCCGCCGACACCGTATGGATCGTGACGTCGGCGCTCAGCGTGGCGTCATAGTCCACGAATACGGTCGCAGCGTCGGAGACCGGGGCCGTGAGCCCCGTGCCAGCGATTAGGCTGTCGCGGGCAAACGTCTCGCCGCTGACCAGATTCTTGACGACAGGGCCACCCTGCACATCGACAAAGTGCGAAGCATGATCGTCGGCGAACTCGTGCGACCACACGACCCGAGCCTCCGGTACCCATTTGCGGCCGGACTCAAGCTCAAACGGATAAGCAAACCGCCCGCCGAGCAAGCTCTTGACCGACGTGTAATCGGCGTCGAACACGTTCAGCAGCGTGGCAGCGGTGCCCGTCTCGCTATACGCATCCGTCTCAAGATGCGCGAAGCTCACCGCCACGATCGGCTGGATCCGGAACCCGCTCGACGTCTCGAAGATCTTACCGCCCTCTGCGTAAGCCGAAATCGTATTGCCATTATAGTCGCCGCGCGCGAAATCCGGCCCATCGAAGCGGTGGATCCCGAAGTCGTGCCAGATATAGCTGGCGTTGGCGTTCAAATAGAGCCGAGTGTCTCCCCAAGACGCATAGGCGCCGATCTCAAAGCTGTCGACATCCGCGTTGTCCCGCCGCCCGTCGAACTCGACATCGGTCGTCGTCCACTGCGCGGCAAGACCCGCCAGCAGCGTCGTCGTGAACACGTGGTCGACACCGACGATGCCGCCGGCAAGAGAGAAGTCGCTACCGGGAATACCAATGCCGGTCTGCCCATCCGTGTCGCCCCAAACGCCGACCCCACGGCCCCACACGGCCGTTTCGCCGACGCGGCGCACGCCTGTCCTCAGCCACGCAAACGGATCCTCGCCCGGCGACGCGTCGGTCATGACCTGTGTCGCGCCGGGTTCGTTCGCCGCAAACCGGTTAAAACACCATCCGCCCCCGGCAAGGCCGCAACCCGCCGAGCCGATGCCGTTCGTACGGTCGGCTATGTTGGCGTCGAACGGATCGTTCGTACCGACGATGACGTTGACGCCCGGGAACTGCCCCAGCGGCGCCCGCGCGACGCGCAGGTCGACCGTGTTGCCGTCGATCAGATCGAACAGCTGGAACAACGAGTTGTTCGCTACCAGCGCCGTCGCCGAAAAGTCCGTCGTGATCGGTGCATTCGACGTGATGACGTCGTTGTAGATGACCTCTTCCAACGCAGCATTGGCGGTCGCAAACGCAGGGTCCAGCCAACCCGCGATCGTGCCGGCCAATGTTACCGGCCCGTTCACGTTGATCTGACCGTAATCGGACGGGCCCGCAATGACCGTACCGCTCGCGCTCGAAAGCCCCGCCGGCGCGCCGAGATCGAACATCAAGATGCCGCCCGCTTGCTGCGTGTAGCTCTCGTCGACGGCCAGCGTCGTGCTCCGATCGATGTAGAGCGTGCCGCCGTTGTTGACGTTCAGAACGTCGACATTCGTGAAGCTGTAGGGACTGGCGCTTGAGCCCATCCCGCTCGCGCCCATCAACGCCACACCACCATTTGCGACGGTGAACGATGCGAAGTTGGTGGCGGAGCCGCCGACAAACGAATGCTCGCCATCGACGACGATCGTATCGTTGTTCAGCGAGGTGTTTGGGTCGATCTGGCCAAGCAAGCTGCCGTCGATCTCGCCGTCGCCGGCGCTATACACGTAGGCGGACCCGATCCCTGCGATCGGATCGTCGAACTCGACGTCGCCTTCGATCAGCCCGCCGCCCGAGTTTTCGAACGTGGTACCGTTGCCGATGTTCAATAGAACAGCCGTGCCGCCGAACGTCGCCTCTATATGTCCGCTATTGGTCACCTGACCGGTCAGCGTTCCGATGTCCACATGCAGAGCGTTCGATGCCGCCGAAAGAAAGTTCGTGTTCACCACGCTCCCGGTCATCGACCCGGCACTCACATAGAGCGCCGTATCGTAACCCTCGCCGACGATCGAACCGTTATTCGTGATGTCGCCGTTGATCGTGTTGGCGATGATGTTCACGCCATCGACGCCGCCGTGGATCGTCCCGAAGTTCGTGAAGTTGCCGGTCAGGCTATTCACGTTGACGTCGACCGCAACGAAGCCACCGTTGATGGTCCCACTGGCGTCGTTGACGATGTCGCCGGTGTAGTCCCCGAGATCGATAATGAGACCCTTGTAATCGCCCTCGATCAGGCCGCTATTCGTGAACGTGCCGTCGAAAGTGCTGTCGTCGATGGTGATGCCGCCGGACTCGATCGAGAGCCCTACACTGCCTCCGCGAATCGTACCCGAGTTCGATACGGAGCCGTTGAAAGAGCCGCCGACGTACGCACACTCGCTCGAGCAGTCAATCGGGGAGCCTGATGCGATGTAGAGCTCGACGCCGTGCGCGTCGCCCTGAATCGTTCCGCTGTTCGTGAAGCTGCCGGTAAACGTGTGCGCGGTCACATAGATACCGGTCCCGCTCCCGCCCTCGATCAGATCCTGCGCAAACAGCACCGGACCACCCTCCGAGGCGTGCCCAATGATCGTGCCGGAGTTCGTGATGTCGCCGTCCCAGCTGTCGACCATGATTGCCACACCGACGCCGCTCGTCGCCTCGATGATGGCTTGCGGTGCGAAGAGGTAAGTTTCCTGGTGGTTGTCGATGTTGGCGACAACGTTGCCGCCGTAGATGCCCAACCCGGTGTAGCGGCCCTGAATACGGTTGTTGTTGAAGATTTCGGCCGGCGTCTCGACGCCGCCGTCAAACACATCGGCCGCGATGATCAACCCGCCGCCGTTGGATCCGATAATCTGACCGCGATTGCTGACGTTGCCGTGGAACTCCCCCGGCGCAATGAGAACGCCGTCCCCGCTGCTGCTGATGGTGCCGTAGTTATCGACGTTACCGTTGAACGAGCCGCTCTGAATCCATATGCCCACGGCGTCCGCATCGCCCGAACTCTGAACGAGCCCGAAATTCGCAATGTTCCCGTTGAACGTCGCGTTCTCGGCCGTCACCCAGATCGCAGGTCCAGCGCGCCCGTCGATCCGGCCGGAATATTCGTTGGTGATATTGCCGTTGAACGTCTCGGCCGAGACGAGGATGCCCACGCCGACATTGACACCGATGGCGCTCTCCACCCCGTCGCGCTGCGTGATCGTGCCGTAGTTCGTGATGCCGTCGCTAAAGCTGGTTCCACCCGCAATAATCGAAGGCCCGCTCAGACTGTCGATCGTGCCGTAGTTCTGGATGCCGCCAGAAAACACCACACCGCCCGGACCACTGGTCAAGCCGCCGACCTGTATGCCGGCGTCGTCGCCGCCAATGCGGCCGCTATTCGATATGCCTCCGCTCCAGTTCGTGAAGGAATTGGCAATAAGCACGCCCGCGTTGCCGCCCGAAATCACTGCACCGGAAGTGTTGACGAGCTGCCCGCTCATCGTGCCGGCACGGGCGATAATGCCGTTCGCGCCGGCGCTGATCGTTCCGGAATTCGAGATGCTTCCCGTGAGCGAAGCCGGCGAAATGAACGTATCGGTCGTCTCGTAGCCAAGGCTGATGCCATTGCCGGAGTCGGAGGTAATCTGCCCGATGTTCCGGATACCGCCCGCAACGTCTCCGCTGTCGCCGATCGTGAGCGCGCCGTCGAGCAGGCCGCCACCGGCGATCGTGTTGCTGTTCAACAATTCGCCGGTAATGGAACCTTCGCCGCCGATGAAAAAGCTAGGCCCACCCTCCACCGGCGGCCCGATCACGGCGAGGTTCGTAACGTCGCCGTTCACCGTACTGGTAACGGTAACGCATTCGACGTCGGCATTGATCGTCGTCGGCGCTGCGACCGGCAGACACGCCGCTTGCACTTCGGCGACGACACCGAACTGACCTGCGGCCGCTAGAAGAGCGACCGTCGAGGCGCGCGCGAGTAGGAGGTTTTTGCTGCGCATGTGCCCATTCATCCCAGATTTTCTTTGGAGTTCCCGGCTCTTGACTTCAAGGACGGCGCCACTACTGGCAGCCCTCCACTTGACCATCGATAATGCCTTCGAACACCCCGGCACTGTCGAAGCCGACCTTCTGTCCTGATTTCAGCACGACAGTTTTGCCGGTCGCCTTGGACGTCAGGACCACTTCGTATTCTTCGCCATTCGGCCCGAATTCGACCGACGTTGCGCCAGCGCCATCAGCCCCTACCACCGTACGCAAGATCGTGCCGCGAATACCGATTGTGACCGTCGGCGTTTCGATCTTGACGTTCTCCTTAGGGATCGAGCCCGAAAGGAAACGGAAGAGACCCTTCGTGTAGCGAACGGTTTGCTTTCCGGCGTTCGGTCCGCTGTAGACGTACTCGTCCACTGTCAGCCGCGAGTTCTGGCCCATTGTCAGCTTGGAGCCGTCGTTGAACGTCACTTCGAGCGCCCCGCGATCAGCCGTCACGAGTTCTGCATTGCGAATGATGTTGTCCTTGATACGAAGGTCGCTGCGCGTGCCTTGCGTCGCCTGCGAGGCGGACGGGATAATCGCCGACGCGTTGCCGACGGACTCGGCGTAGGCCGCGCTCGCTGCAAACATCGCCAGAGCCGCTAGTGCAGCTGGAACATAGGCTTTCATTGGGCTCTCCCCCGGGGTGAGAAGATCGGTCGCCGAAACGCGCAGCGTAGCGCAGATTCGCCAAGCCGAATTACTGACCTGACCGTATCGGCAGATTTTGCACTTTGCCAAAGGATTCAGCGGGTATTCTTACGACCCTTTCCGTTTCATTCACCAGTTGAGCTGCCGAGCGCGCCTCGTGCATTAATCATGTCCCCTACTCGTCCGAGGTACTTCGACCAGTCAGGCGCACAGGCAATCACGCTATTGTAAATTGCCCAATAGCGCCTATTTCCAATAAAATCAGCGCAGAAGCAGCTTGTGGCTGGGCGTCGCAGGTCGGAGATTCTGCCAGACCAAAACAAGAACATCCGCTAAGCAATGCGGGTCTTCGCGACGTTTCTGCAACGGATTATGCCGATAATGGGCTCTCGCGCATGGGGGCCGTCGAGAGTTCAATGAGTCAGCACACCGATAACAATGTCACCAGAACGCCGATCCGCCGCTCGTACATCATTGCGGCGACGATCTTCTTGCTGCTCGCCGTTTGGGTCGCTTCGGGCGCACTGAATCGCAGCGATGAGCCCGCGAAGGGCGATATCGCGGCATCCGCGGCAACCGATCCGAAAAAATCCGTCGCGAAAGCGACGGCGAAGGACGACAAGACGGAGGCGCAGCAGAAGCCGTCGGTTCGCGTTCGGACGATCACGGCCGAGACGCGTCCGCGCGAACTCACGATCCGCGGCAAGACGGAGGCGCTTCGCAAAGTGCAGGTTCGCGCCGAGACCGCCGGCAAAGTGGCTGCCATCCGCGCCGACAAAGGCAAATTCGTAAAGACCGGCGACACGATCTGCGAATTGAACGTCGACGCCCGCCTTGCGATGCTCAGCGAAGCGCGCGCCAACCAGACGCAGTACGCGCTGCAGTACGAAGCCTCGAAGAAGCTCCAGGAAAAAGGCTTCCGCTCGGAAACCTCGACCGCCGGCGATCTTGCGCGGTTTCAAGCGGCCAAAGCGCAAGTCGAGCGCATGGAGAAGGAGCTCGAGAACACGAAGCTCAAAGCGCCTTTCGACGGCGTTGTCGACGACCGCATGGTCAACGTCGGCGACTACCTCGCCCCCGGTCAGGCCTGTGCAATGGTCATCGACCAGGATCCGTTCCTCGTCGTTGGGCAAGTGTCGGAAAAAGACGTGCAGCAGATCAAGATTGGCGACGCGGGCTGGGCTAACCTCACGACCGGCGAGCGCGTCGATGGCAAGGTGCGGTTCATTGCCAAGAGCGCCGAACAGGCCACACGCACGTTCCGCGTAGAACTCGAGGTACCGAATGGCGCGGGCACCCTTCGTGACGGCGTCACAGCGGAAATTCACGTCAAGTCGGCGACCGTAGAGGCTCACAAAATCTCGCCAGCGATCCTGTCGCTGGACGACAAGGGCACCGTTGGTCTGCGCGTCGTTGACAACAAGAAGAAGGTGCAGTTCGTTCCGGTGACCATCGTCGCGGACGGCACGGACGGAGTCTGGGTCACCGGGTTGCCGAAGACCGTCACCATCATCACCGTCGGTCAGGAATTCGTGACGCCGGGCCAAGAGGTGGATGCGGCGCCGGAAGGCAAGGCGACGCAGTCATGATCGGTGTCGTCGATTGGGCATTGTCGCGCCTAAGGCTCACGCTGAGCGCGCTCGTCGCCGTGCTCGTGCTGGGTACGGTTGCCTACATCTCGATCCCCAAAGAAGCCGACCCGGATATTCCGATCCCGGTCTTCAGCATCCTCGTGTTTCACCCCGGTATTTCGCCCGAGGACGCCGAGCGGCTGATCGTTCGCCCGCTCGAGGCGCAACTCAAAAGCGTCGAGGGCCTGAAGCAGATGACCTCCACCGCAGCCCAAGGCTACGGCGGCGTCACGCTCGAATTCGATGTCAATTTCGACAAGGACCAAGTCCGCCAGCGCGTGCGCGAAAAAGTCGATATCGCACGGCCCGAACTGCCGCAGGATTCCGAAGAACCGCAGATCAACGAAATCAACATCGCCGACGAACCGGTGATTTCGGTCGTGCTTTCGGGCTCGGTGCCCGAGCGCTCATTGCTGCGCACCGCCAAGCGCCTGGAGCGCGAAATCGAAGCGATCCCGGGCGTGCTCAGCGTAGACCTCTCCGGTCAGCGGGAAGAGGTGCTTGAGATCATCGTCGATCAGGCCCGCCTGCAGAGCTTTGGCGTTTCGAGCGGCGACCTGTTCCGCGTCGTCTCCGCCAACAACCAACTGATCCCCGCCGGCAACGTCGATACCGGCCGCGGCCGCTTCGCCGTCAAGGTGCCGGGCCTCGTCGAGCGCCCGCAAGATGTGTTGAGCCTGCCGGTCAAAGTCAGCGGCGACAGCGTCGTCACCCTGCAAGACATCGCCGACGTGCGCCGCACCTTCCTCGACCGCAGCGTCTATCTGCGCTTCAACGGCAACCCCGCCATCTCGGTCGAAGTAAAGAAACGCGTCGGCGAAAACATCGTCGATACAATTTCGCGCGTGAAGACCCTCGTAGACAATAGCCGCGCGCAAATCCCGAACGGTGTCAAGATCGACTACTCGTTCGACTCGTCCAACTGGATCAGCTCTCAGCTGACGCACCTTACGAACGCCGTGCTTCTCGCGATCGCGCTCGTCATGGTCGTGGTTGTCGCCGCGCTGGGCTTGCGCTCCGGTCTCATCGTCGGCTTCTCGATCCCGGCCTCCTTCCTCATCGGCCTCATGTGCCTGTGGTTCGGCGGCTACACAATCAACATGATGATCATGATGGGCATGGTCATCACCGTAGGCCTTTTGGTCGACAATGCCATCATTGTCGTCGAATTCGCCGACCGGAAGCTCACCGAAGGGTTCTCGAAGCGCGAAGCCTTCACGATGGCCGCGCAGCGCATGTTTTGGCCTGTCGTCTCCTCGACCGCCACGACACTCGCCGCATTTGCGCCGATGCTGTTCTGGCCTGACGTCACCGGCAAGTTCATGAGCTACCTGCCGCTAACCATGATCTTCATCATGAC
Organism: uncultured Flavobacteriaceae bacterium; assembly: GCA_964647355.1. Taxonomy (GTDB): domain Bacteria; phylum Pseudomonadota; class Alphaproteobacteria; order Micropepsales; family Micropepsaceae; genus SZUA-430. Next base: position 20,555 of record CAZYGK010000027.1, read on the forward strand.
GGCGTCGATGGTGGTCGCGCTCATCTTCTTGCCCGCGATCGGCATTCTGTTCGGCAAGGCCGAGAAGGTTCACGCCGACTCCGCCGAGGCGATCCACTTGTCCGAGTCCGGCGACCTCTTCGCGATCAAGGGTTGGGTCGGCACCTATGCCCGCATGGTCTCCGCAGCAATTAAGCGACCGCTGTTGGTGATGGCGGCTGTGGCCGCATCGCTGGTCGCGATCTCGTTCGGCCTTGCGATGTACGGCAAGGGCATCCAGTTCTTCGTCGAAACCGACGCCTTCCAGGCGAGCCTCTATGTGCGCGCGCGGGGCAACCTCTCGGCGGACGAAAAGCGCGACCTGATCATGGAAGCCGAACGCCGCGTGCTCGGCACGCCGGGCGTGCATGGCGTCTATGCGGTGTCGGGGTCGAGCGGCGGCGGTTTCTTCGGCGGCGGCGCACCGGTGGACATGATCGGCCGCTTGTCGATGGAGTTGAAGCCCTACGCTGAGCGCGGTCCCTCGCAGCCCATTTGGGACGAGGTCATGCGCCGTCTCGGTACAATCCCGGGGGTCTACCTGGAACTGTCCAAGGCCCAAGGTGGCCCGCCAACCGGAAAGGCCATTCAGGTCGAAGTGGGGTCCGAGAACTACGAACTGCTCGACCGCATCACCGATCGCATCCGCAAACGCCTCGACGGCCTACCGGGCCTGCGCGACATCGAAGACTCGCGTGCGCTTCCCGGTATCGAGTGGGCGCTCGCGATCGACCGCGAACAAGCCGGCCGCTTCGGCGCCGACGTCACGACAATCGGCGCGGCTGTCCAGCTCGTCACAAACGGCATCAAGGTCGGCGAGTACCGCCCCGACGACGCCGAAGACGAAATCGACATCCGCGTCCGCTACCCGATCCAGGACCGCGGGATCAACGCGCTCGACGCCATTTACGTGAATACCCGCCAAGGCAGCGTGCCGATCACAAACTTCGTGCAACGCACGCCGCAACAGCAGGTTAACCGCCTACAGCGCGTCGACAGCCTGCGCGTCTGGACAATCCGAGCGAACGTTCAGACGGAGAAAAACTACAACATCGCCGAACGCATCGGCGAAATCAGGAAGTGGATCACCGCCGAAGGCATCGACCGCCAGGTTCGCATCAAGTTTCGCGGGGCCGACGAGCAGCAAAACAAATCCGCTCAGTTCCTGATGATCGCCTTCGCTATCGCGTTGCTTGCCATCGGCGGCATTCTGCTCATCCAGTTCAACAACTTCTGGCATGTCGTCATCATCTTGTCGGCGGTCATCTTCTCGATCTTCGGTGCGCTGCTTGGAACGCTGATAGAGGGGGAGTTGTTCTCCGTCATCATGTCGGGCACGGGCGTCGTAGCGCTGATCGGCGTCATGGTGAACCACAACATCGTACTGGTGGACACGTTCCATCACTTGCTCGCTCAAGGCTTCAAGCCGATGGACGCGATCGTCCGGACGGGCGTTCAACGCCTGCGGCCGGTCTTGCTGACGACCTGGACAGCGATCTTCGGCCTGTTACCGTTGATGTACGAGTTCGACGTGGATTTCTTCTCGCGCGAAGTCCATTTCGGAGGCCCGAGCGCCGAGTGGTGGGTGCCGCTCGCCATCGCGATCGTTTACGGCCTTGCCTTCTCGACCCTGCTCACACTGTTCGTCACGCCGGCGATGCTGGCGATCGAGCACCGTTATTGGGCGGACGGCAAGTTTGGGGTCCGAGTCGCCGGCTTGTGGCAAAGCGTGCTAGGGTTGCTTGCGCGGCTCGGTTTGATTAAGCGCAAACCGACACCCGACGCAGCCGAGTAAACTGTCGTTCGTTCACAGGAGTGCGCCATGTTAAGGCGACGCGACGTGTTGCTGGCATCCGCGGCTGCGCTGGCGGCTGGCCCCTCTTGTGCAGCTGGGGCCGGCCCTTCGATTGTTGTCTACAAAGACCCAAGCTGCGGCTGCTGCACGGCCTGGGTCGACCGCTTGAAAGCGGCTGGTTTCAAAACTGATGTCGACGACAGCCAAGATATGGCGGCCATCAAAGCCAAGTACGGCGTGCCGGAGGACCTGACATCCTGCCACACCGGCGTTGTCGCCGGTTACGCGATCGAGGGCCATGTCCCCGCAGCCGACATCAAGCGCCTGTTGAAGGAGAAGCCCAAGGCGTTGGGCATTGCCGTGCCGGGTATGCCGGTAAACTCACCCGGCATGGAAGTCCCCGGACAACCGGACGAAGCCTACACGGTTTGGCTCTTCGCAAAGGACGGGACGCGCACAGCCTTCGCCAAGCACGGCGCGTAAGCTCGCACCCGCTGCCGCTTACGCCGGCAACACCCGCTCCACCTCCGGACTCACCGCAGGGTCGTTCTCGACCTCGCTGAGCTTCTCGCGCGCAGCTGCCGCTTCCCGCTGACGGTTCCACATGCCGGCATAGGCACCGTTCTTCGCGAGCAACTCGGCATGCCGCCCACGCTCCACGATCCGTCCCTGATCGAGCACTAGAATTTCGTCCGCATCGACGACCGTCGACAAACGGTGGGCGATCACCAGCGTCGTCCGGTTACGCGACACCTCGCGCAACGCCGACTGAATCTCGCGCTCGGTGTGCGTATCGAGCGCCGACGTCGCTTCGTCCAGCAACAGGATCGGCGGGTTCTTGAGGATAGTGCGCGCGATCGCAACCCGCTGCTTTTCGCCACCCGAAAGCTTCAAACCCCGTTCGCCGACCATCGCATTAAACCCGTCCGGCAATTGCCGGATGAACGGTTCGATCTGCGCCAGGCGCGCAGCCTGCTCGATCTCGGCATCGCTAGCCTCGATACGGCCATAGCGAATGTTGTAGCGGATCGTGTCGTTGAACAGCACCGTGTCCTGCGGGACGATGCCGATCACGGCGCGCACAGAATCCTGGGTGACGTCGCGGATGTCTTGCCCGTCGATCGTCACCCTACCCGACTTGATGTCGTAGAAGCGGTAGAGAATGCGCGAGATCGTCGACTTGCCTGCACCCGACGGTCCTACCACGGCAACAGTCTTGCCCGCTGGCACGGTGAAGCTCACGCCCTTCAGGATCGTGCGCTCGGGATCGTACGCGAACGTCACGTCCTCGAACCGGATCTCGCCGCCCAGAACCTTGAGTGCCGCCGCTCCTGGCTTGTCTTGTACCTCCTGCGGAACGCCAAGCACGTCGAACATCTTCTCCATGTCGATGAGCGCTTGGTTGATCTCGCGGTACACCGTGCCGAGCAGATTCAGCGGCACGTAGAGCTGCACCAAAAACCCGTTGACCACGACCAAGTCGCCGATGGTCATCTCGCCCCTAGAAACGTGGTAGGCCGCAAGCGCCATCACCGCGACAAGCCCGACCGTAATGATGACGGCTTGACCCGTGTTCAACACCGAGAGCGACATCTGTGCCTTCTCGGAAGCCTCTGCGAAGCGCACCATCGCCTTGTCGTAGCGGCTCGCTTCATGCCCCTCGTTGTTGAAGTACTTCACCGTCTCGAAGTTCAGCAGGCTGTCGACCGCCTTGGTATTCGCTTCAGTGTCGCTGTCGTTCATCTGACGCCGGATCGCCGTCCGCCATTCCGTTATGCGGATCGTGAACGCGCCATAGAGCAACACCGTTGCAACGGTGATCGCGACGTAGCCCCAATGGTAGACCCACAACAGATACCCGCAGACGAGCACCAGTTCGAGGATCGTCGGCGCAATCGAAAACAGTACGTAGAAGAGCAGCACGTCGATGCCCTTCGTCCCCCGCTCGATAACGCGCGTCAGTCCGCCGGTTTTCCGCTCCAAGTGGAAGCGCAGCGACAAAGCGTGCACGTGCCGGAACGTCTTGCCCGCGACCGCGCGCACAGCGTGATAGACCGCTTTCGCGGCAATCGCATCGCGCAACTGCGCGAACCCCTGCATAAGAATGCGTGCAACCCCGTAGGCGACAATGAAAGCAATCGCGATGCCGATGGCCTGCACGGCGGGATCTTTGTCCAACGCGTCGATCGCACTGCCGTAGAACAGCGGGAAAGCGAGCGTCGCGACCTTTGCCAACACCAACGCGACCATGGCGAGGATAATCCGCACCTTGAGGTCGGATCGGCCCTCCGGCCACAGGTAAGGCAGAAGCGTGCGTACGGGTGAAAAGCGCGACGCGCCCTGATGGGCTTCGCCGGCGACTGCAGTCGAACGTCCGGGGGATGGCGGCATGGCTCTCACTTAAGCCATGCCGGACGCTACTTCCAGAGGAGGCCTATTTCCCGTCTAGCCCGGGAGAATAAGCGTCTGTCCCGGATAGATCAGATCGGGATTGTCGATCTTGCGTTTGTTGAGCCTGTAGAACTTGTCCCACTTCTTCCCGTTGCCGAGGTGACGCCTCGCGATGCGCCACAAGCTGTCGCCGCGCCGCACCCGAATGACCTGCCGCTTCGGCTTCTCCGCCACGACATCCTTCGGCGTCTCGAACAGCGCCGCTACGTCGCCTGGTTTCGCCACGACCGGCACGTCACCGCCCAACGGCTTCGACGTTAACACGGCCGGATAGTCATTCGATGTCTTAGGCTCGGCCGCAGCCACTTTCGTCTCAGGCGCATTCACCTTGTAAGGTACATCCGTGTCGTCGATCTGCGTCCCATCCTTGCCGACAAGCGTAAGCCGCACACTCTTCGCCGCCTTACCGGAGGGATTGCCCGCCGCAAGGGTCCAGTTGCCGTCGGATCCGACGACCGTCTCGCCCGCTGCTTTGCCGTTGATCTCCGCCTTCAGCGTGGCGCCCGCATCGGCCCTGCCGGTCAGCGTGGTTTCGCCGCCGGCATCGCCGGCAATCTTTTCGACGATAATCCCCGTAGTCGCTGGTGCAGCCACAAGGGCATCGTCTTGCAGGGTCTTCACCGACTGATCCGCCGCGCGCAGCGTAATGCGCGGCATGCCGCCCGCGCTTGCGGCCGCGCCGATGAACGCCCGCTGCGGACCGACAACGACGGAACCATCTTTCGCCTGCGCGGTGACGTAGAGCTCGTGTTCGCTCTTGGAAACCGGCGCCTTGAATTCCAGCGTCCAGTTGCCCTCAGGCCCGGCCGTCGTCCAGCTAATCGGCTTTTCGTCCCAAACCAGCGAAACGGCATCACCCGGTGTTGCAGTTCCCGTGAACGAAGCGTTGTTCTTGTGGTCTATGCCGGCGCTCGCGATCGACGGTGCCGCCCCTGCAACCGGCCCCTTTGTAACATCCTGCATGCTCGCCGTGTCCGCAGACGGCTGTGCGCCTCCGGTACCGTTCGTGACCAGCCGCGGCTCTGCCGCCACCTGCGAGTGCGCATCGTCGGGCTTGTCCGTCAAATCGTCGTCCGGACCGGCGGTCTTGGGCGTCTTCAACTCCGCAAGACTAACCGTCGCGCTCGGCTGCGAGGCAACCGGCGTCGCCGCCGCTTCTGTCGCGACCGGCGGCCTGCGCGTGATCCAGAACATCGTCGCCGTGATGGCAATCATCAGGCCAAGAATGACAATCACGCGGGCCATCTGGCTTTCACCGTTCTGATTACAGGTCGCTACAATTTAGTCGTGCACACGCGCCCGCCAAATCAGCGGGATGCATCTATCAACAGCTTTTGCTAGCGCGCGTCCAACGACTTCAAGTAGAGCGCAATCGCGCGCCGATCCTCGTCGGTGAGATGTTTCGTCGCGTCCTGAATCACCTCGTCCATCGGGCCTTGCGCGTTATCGAAGTCAGGCTTTGTGCCGGTTTTTAGGTACTCGGCGGTTTCATCCACAGTCCACACCGCAAATTCCCTGGCATTTGCCCCGGCAAGCGCCGGAACCTTCCAGCCCTCAGGACCGTTCGGATTTCCCTGCAAATACGCGCCCGCAAGCTGCGCGCCGAAAAAACCGCGCGGCGTGTGACACTCGCCGCAATGCCCCACAGCCACAAGATAGCGACCGCGATTCCAAGTTGCATCCCGGGACGGTTCGTTTGCTAGCGGCTTCGCCCCACTGAAGAACAACAGCTTCCATCCCTTCATCAGTGCACGCCAAGAAAATGGAAACCTAACATCGTCCTCACGCCGCGGAGCCCTCGCCGGGGACAGCGTGAAGAGATACGCCTTGATGGCAAGTGCATCCTCGACGGTCATGGCTGCAAACGACGTGTACGGAAAAACGGGATAGAGTTCCTCCCCGTGCGCGCCCTGCCCTTGCGTCAGCGCGCGCACGAAGTCTTCGTCGCTCCAACTGCCGATCCCCGTCTCTCGATCGGGCGTAATGTTCGGCGAATGGAACGTGCCGAACGGCGTCTTCAGCGCGACACCGCCCGCAAACGGTTCGCCACCAACCTTCGCATCGGTGTGGCAGCTCACGCACCCGCTTGCCCGAACCATGTAGGCGCCGCGCTCGGCCATGCCGGCATTCGCGCTCGACATGCCAGTGGGGATCGCAACCACCGCACGCGCCGGAACCAGCAGCCAAACGAACACCGCGGCGCCTGTGAGGAGCGCCGCGAGCAGCAGTATGCGCCAGCGAAACATCAGCCGGGAATTTCAGGCCCGCGGAACATCTTGTGGCAACCGCCGCAGCTCTTGCCGACCTCGCCGAACGCCGCATCGACCTTCGCCTTGTCGCCGCTGTCCAGCGCTGCGCTGATGTTCTTTAAAACACCGGTCAGCGCATCGGCCGAAGTCTTGAACTCCGCCGGTTTCGCCCAAATGTCTTGCAGCGCGCGCGTCTTTGTGACGCCTGGATCGCCAATGCCCGTCCCCTTTGGGAAGCGGGACACGATGGATTCGGAGAACGCGATCGCCTCCGCGATCTTCGCCTTTGCCTCGGCCGGAGTAGCGGCCTGCCCCGTCGCCTTCAAGTCGCCGCCCAGCTTCTTCATGCCTTCGATGCGTGTATCGACAATTTGCTGGGGCGCCGGCGCCGGGGTCGTGCCCCAGGCATTGGTAGCAAAGACGGACCCAAGCAACAGGGCAGTGGCAACGGCAACTCTCATGCTTTTCTCCCGGATATGCGACAGCGTTGAACTTAACGCATGGTAACGATTGTGACGGCCGCGCCAAGCCCCCACAATTTGCCAGGCAAAACTGTCACGATCTGGCCTTAAACTGCCCACATGATCTGGATGGTTTCGAAGTGTTTACGTGCATTCCCATATGATCCTCCGCATTCGGCATGAGTAAGAAAAATGCATAAGCTGATTGGGGTTTGTGTCTTCTGCGGCTCCTCCGAGGGCAGCGATCCCGCCTACCTGCAAGCCGCCCGCGCCGTCGGCCGCAACATCGCCGAAGCGAACGCGCGCCTCATCTACGGCGGCGCTTCGATCGGCCTCATGGGTGAGGTCGCGCGCGCGGCACTCGAAGCCGGCGGCGAAGTCGTCGGCATCATCCCGCAATTCCTGCGCGCCCGCGAGATCGAACTGGGCACACTGACCGAACTCGTCATCACGCCCGATATGCACGAGCGCAAAACGCGGATGCACAATCTGTCGGACGCATTCGTCATTCTTCCGGGCGGCCTCGGCACCCTCGAAGAAGTCTTGGAAGCGATGACCTGGGCTCAGCTCGGCCTGCACAAGAAACCGATCGTCTTTGTCAACACGAAGGGCTTCTGGGATCCGCTGTTCGCAACGTTCGATCGCGTGCACACGCACAACTTCGCACGCTACGGCCTGAAGGAGCTCTACACGGTGGTCTCGCGGCCGGAAGACACGATGCCCGCGATCATGAACTTCCGCCGTCAAGCGGCTGAGTAACGCTCCCGCCGCAACGCTTCCCACGAAACGAGGGCAAGCGCGCTCCAGATCAGCGCAAACGTCACGCCGTGCGCCTGCGTGAACGTCTCGCCATACAGAAACACCGCGATCAAGAGGCTTATCGACGGCGCGAGATACTGCAAGAACCCCATCGTCGAAAGTCGCACGAGCCGAGCACCGGCCGCAAACAACAGCAGCGGGACCGCCGTCAGCGGCCCAGCGAGAATGAGCATCAGATCGAGCCCAACCCCCTGATGCATGAACGCGCCGTTGCCCTGCGCGGCCAAGTAGACGATGTAAGCGAGCGACACCGGCGCCAGGATCAGCGCTTCGACGGCGAGCCCTTCGAGCGATTCCACCGGCACCGTCTTGCGGATGAGACCGTAGATCCCGAAGCTGATGGCAAGCGCCAGCGAAATCCACGGCAGATAGCCGACAGCCATCGTCTGATTGATGACGCCCAAGACCGCAAGCCCGACAGCAATTAGCTGCAGCTTCGTCAACCGCTCGCCCAGCCACACGACGCCCAGTACGAAACTGACCAGCGGATTGATGTAGTAGCCAAGGCTCGTGTCGATGATCCGGTCCGCGGTGACGGCCCAAATGAAGAGCCCCCAGTTCACCGCGATCAGCAGCGCGCTCGCCGTGAGGGCAGCCAGCGCCCTCGGCGCCTTCAGCGCCGCCCAAAGCTTCGGCAGGCGATACCACGCGGCCAACGCCGCCACGGCGAAGACGAGTGTCCACACGATCCGATGCACGACGATCTCGACCGCGCCGACATCGCCCACCTGCTCCAAAAACTTCCAGAAGATCGGGATGATGCCCCAGGTCGCGTAAGCACTGGCGGCGTAAATCACGCCGCGATTGGCAATAGGACTCGCTGGGGCACCCATGGGTATCTCTTACAAGCACCCGCCCAAGGCCGCCATGCGGCACCTCGCATAGCAGCCTTGCGCAGGTGGCAATTCACTTCTTCGTATCGCGATAGACGTAACGTTCGTTCATGAATTCGACGAGCGCGAACTCCGTCACTTTCGGCGGCAGCACGTTCAGAATTTGGTTGAGCTCCGCCGACTTGCGCGGCAACTGCCCGTCCTCGATCCCCGCCGCTCGCATCAGATCGGCCAACATGGCTGGCTTGAACGCAGCGGCGTCCATTCGCGAAAGCTCCGACTTCACCTTCGCGGCGATTTGGCTGAAGCCTTTCGGCTTCGCCGCTTCCGTGGAATCGTTCAGCGCGGCCACGAACTCTTTCGCGTTGTCGAACATGTTCTGGCCGATCGACAAGTGCACGTTCGGCTCCGAGCCGTGGTAGCCGAACTGCGGCTGCACGTACCAACCGCGCGCCTTCATCTCGTCGATGATGTGGAAGCACGAGAACTCGTCCGAGGTGAAGGCGACGAGATTCAGGTCCGGCTCGCCCAAGAGGCGCAAGCCTGGGTTCTTCCGGATGCCCTCGACGATCGTGTTCGTCGCATCGTAGATCCGCTTCGCAAATCGCATGTAACCGTCATCGCCGAGGAAGTTCAGCACCGCCCAAGCCGCCGCCATCGGCCCGCCCGTCTTCGACGACTGAATGGTCGGATTGATGATCGTGTAGCCCGTCCAATCGGCTGCCGCATACATCTGGAAGCGCCGGATCTCCTTCGACCGATGCAGCACGACCGACGCGCCCTTCGGGCAGTAAGCGTATTTGTGCCAATCCATCGACATCGAGGTCACGCCCGGCACGCGGAAATCGAATTCACCCAGCGGTGCACCCAGCCGCTTGAAATAGGGCAGCAAGAACCCGCCGATGCAGCCGTCGACGTGGAACAGGAGATTGTGCTTGGCCGCGATCGCCGCAATCGGCTCGATCGGGTCTAGAACGCCGTGCGCATAGGACACGGCCGACGCCACGATCTGGATCGTATTCGGGGTGATCGCCTTCTCGATCGCCTCAGGCACCGCTTTGAACGTCTTCGGATCGACCGGCACCAAGACCTTCTTGATGTCCATGTAGTGGCAGGCTTTGTGGAAGGCCGCATGCGCCGTCACCGGCAGGATGACTTCAGGCTCCTTGATCTGCGGCTTGACCGCCCGCGCATAGTCGCGCGCGGTCTTCACCGCCAGCATGCAGCTTTCCGTGCCGCCGCTGGTGAAACTTCCCACGACGCCCGGCACGCCGCCGAGATGCGCCGCCGCCATCGCGCTGAGCTCGTTCTCGATCAGCATCATCGACGGATAGACCGTGGGATCAAGCCCGTTCTCGGTCAGGTAGCGCATATACGCCCACTTCGCGATCTCCTCGACGTCCGCGCCGCCGTCGTAGATGTAGGCGAGCGTCTTGCCTTCGCGCCAAGGCAGATCGCGCGCGGCGAACCCCTCGAGCTCGGCTTTGATTTGATCCTTCGGCTTACCGTGTGCCGGAATTTTCATAGGAAGAGGCCCTCGTCACGCGCGTGACGGAGGCGCCCCGTCGCGCAGCAATTTGTAGGTGATGGAGTCGATCAACGCCTCGAATGAGGCATCGACAATATTCGGCGAAACGCCGACTGTCGACCAGCGATTGCCTGCCGCATCCGCGCTCTCGATCATGACCCGGGTCACCGCCTCCGTACCGGCGGTCAGGATACGCACCTTGTAGTCGACCAGCTTCAGGTCCTCGAGCCACTCGGAGTAGCGACCCAAATCCTTGCGCAGCGCGTTGTCCAGCGCGTTGACGGGGCCGTTCCCCTCCCCCACGTTCATGATCTTGTCGCCATCCACGACGACCTTCACGACGGCTTCCGAGACCGTGACCTCCTCGCCCAGCGCATTGTGCCGCCGCTCGACCGACACACGAAACCCATCGACCTTGAAGTAGTCCGGCACCTTGCCTAGCGCCCGCCGCGCCAGCATCTCAAGCGACGCCTCCGCCCCGTCATAGGCATAGCCGAGGAACTCGCGCTCTTTGATCCGCTCAAGGAGCGAGGCGATGCGCGCATCTTTGGAATCGACGTCGATACCGAGCGCCACCAACTTGCCAACAAGATTGGAGCGCCCCGCCTGATCCGACACCGGGATCTTCCGCGCATTGCCCACTGTCTCCGGCGGGATGTGCTCGTACGTCCTTGGATCCTTCTGCACCGCCGAAGCGTGCAGGCCGCCCTTATGCGCAAACGCCGAGGACCCGACATAGGCCGCATGCCGGTTCGGCGCGCGGTTCAAAATCTCGTCGAGCTGCCGCGAAAGATGCGTGATCTCTTTAAGTTTCGCGAGCGAGACACCGGTCTCGAACCGCTCTGCGAAACCGGACTTCAGCAACAGCGTCGGGATCAGCGAGATCATGTTCGCGTTCCCGCAGCGCTCGCCGAGCCCGTTCAGCGTCCCCTGTATCTGCCGCGCCCCCGCATCGACGGCCGCCAGCGTATTCGCGACAGCATTTTCCGTGTCGTTGTGCGCGTGGATGCCAATCCGGTCGCGCGGAAACTTCTTCGTCACCTCCGCCACGATCCGCGAAACCTCGTGCGGCAGCGTTCCGCCGTTCGTGTCGCACAGCACCACCCAACGCGCGCCGCCGTCGAGCGCTGCCTCAAGACAAGCGAGTGCGTACTCGGGCGAAGCCTTGTATCCGTCGAAGAAATGCTCGGCATCCAGCATCGGCTCGCGCGACTTCGCCGCGACCGCTGCCATGCTCTCTTTGATCGCAGCCAGATTGTCCGCGCGCGGCACCTCGAGCGCCACATCGACATGGAACGTCCACGACTTGCCGACCAGACAACACGCCTGCGCCTTGGCATCGAGCACGCTCGCCAAGCTGGGATCGTTCGACGCACTGCGCCCGAGCTTCTTCGTCATCCCGAACGCGACGAGCTTGGCACGCTTCAACTGGGGCGGCGCACCAAAGAACGTCGTGTCCGTTGGGTTCGCGCCGGGCCACCCGCCCTCGACGTAGTCGATCCCAAAGTCGTCCAGCAGAACGGCGATCTGCCGCTTGTCCTCGACACTGAAATCGACCCCCTGTGTCTGCGCCCCGTCGCGCAAAGTGGTGTCGAAGAGGTAGAGACGTTCACGCGCCATAGTGACTCTCCCCAGCACAAACCACTGTCATCCCGGCCAAGCGAAGCGTCAGCGGAGCGCGAGCCGGGACCCAGAGGACCCGGCCCAGAGTTCGAACCTGCCCCCCTGCGTCCCGGGTCTCGTACGCTTCGCTCCCTCGCCCGGGATGACAAAAATTGGTGCAGCTCATGACACCACCTTCCATGTCGTGCCCTTAGGCCCGTCTTCAATGGCAACGCCAAGCGCCGTCAGCTCGCCGCGGATCTTGTCGGCCTCGGCAAAGTTCTTCGCCTTGCGCGCCGCATTGCGCTTGGCGATGAGATCTTCGACTTGCGCCGCGTCGACAGTCTGTCCGACCGCGAAGTCGACATCGCGCTCGTCCGCATAGAGGCCGAGAAAGCCAAGCGTCCGCTTGAACCGCGCCCGATCGACATCGTTCGACCGCGCCGCGCTAGCGAGACCATAGATCGCCGCCATCGCCGCCGGGGTATTCAAGTCGTCTTCCAGCGCCGCCAGCACTTCGCCGTCGGGCACCTCCGCCGCAGGCGCGCCATGGAGCATCCGCGCCCACTCCATCAGCGTGGTCTTTGTCTGCACGAGGCGATCCACCGTCCAGTCGATTGGCTGCCGATAATGCGTGCTCAGCATGGCCAGCCTCAGCACACGCCCGTGCCACGCCTGATCGCCGAACTTCTTCTCGGCCAACAGCTCGCGGATCGTGATGAAGTTGCCGAGGCTCTTCGACATCTTCTCGCCTTCGACCTGCAGGAAGCCGTTGTGCATCCAATAGCTCGCAATCGGCTTGCCGTGATGTGCACCCTCGCTCTGCGCGATCTCGTTCTCATGGTGCGGGAACTGCAAGTCGATCCCGCCGCCGTGAATGTCGAACGTCTCGCCCAGATGCTTCTCGCCCATGGCGGAGCATTCGATGTGCCAACCCGGCCGGCCTTTACCCCACGGAGACTCCCACCCAGGCATTGCCCCCTCCGACGGCTTCCACAGCACGAAATCCATCGGGTTCTTCTTGTACGGCGCCACCTCGACGCGCGCGCCCGCAATCATGTCGTCAAGCGAGCGGCGCGAGAGCTTGCCGTAATCGGCGTCAGAGGCCACATCGAACAACACATGGCCCTCGGCCACGTAGGCGTGCTTGTTCGCGACGAGCTTGTCGATCATAGCGATGATCTCCGGCATCGTCTCGGTCACGCGCGGCTCCAGCGTCGGCGCCAAGTTGCCAAGCGCCAGCGCATCTTCCTGATAGACCTTCGCCGTCCCTTCGGTCAGGTCGCGGATCGAAACGCCGCGCTCCGCCGCCCGCGCGATGATCTTGTCCTCGACGTCCGTGATGTTGCGGACGTAGGTCACGTGCTTCTCGCCATAGGTATGGCGCAACAGCCGGAACAGCACGTCGAACACGATCACCGGCCGCGCGTTCCCGATATGCGCGA
>CAZYGK010000028.1:0-33752 GCA_964647355.1 uncultured Flavobacteriaceae bacterium
TGGCGGATCAGGAGAAGGACGGCGTCGCGGCGGAGCTCATCTATCCGACGGTCGGCATGCTTCTCTGCAATCACCCCGACTTCGACTACAAGAAAGCATGTTTCGAGGCGTATAACCGCTGGCTTCAGGAATATTGCGCGGTGGCGCCGGATAGGCTTTTCGGTATGGCGCAGGTTTCGATGCGCACGCCCGCCGACGGCGTCGCCGAGTTGAAGGCTGCGCATGCGATGGGGTTCAAGGGCATCATGATGCCGGGCGATCCCGCCGTCGAAGACTACGACAGTCCCGTGTACGATCCGGTGTGGGCGACGGCGGTCGAGCTTGGGTTGCCGTTGTCGTTTCATATCCTGACCTCGAAGTCGACGGATCTCGCGGCGAAGCCACGCGGCCCGCGCATCAACGGGTTTCTCTCGATCATTCGTGGGTGCCAGGACATCATGGGCACGCTGATCTTCGGCGGCGTGTTCGACCGGCACCCGCAGTTGAAGATCGTGTGCGTCGAAGCCGATGCCGGTTGGGTGCCGCATTACATGTACCGCATGGATCACGCCTATAAGCGGCATCGCTACTGGATGAAAGCGCCGCCGTTGCAGCGGCTGCCGAGCGAGTATTTCGCCGAGCACATCTACGTCACGTTCCAGGACGATTGGGTCGCGTTCAAGACGAAGGACCTCTGCAACGTGCGCCGGCTGATGTGGGCGAACGACTTCCCCCATTCCGATTCCACCTGGCCGTGGTCGCAGCAGATGCTGGCCGAACACGCGTCGGGCCTGAGCGAGCAGGAGCGGAACTGGATCTGCCACGACAATGTGGCGGAGCTTTATGGGCTCAGCGTGAACTGATGGACGACCGGGCGCTCTACAGGCTGGCGGGCGCCGCGGCGGCGCTTGGCGGCGGGCTCAGGATTGCGACGGCGTTCATGACATGGGACGGCAGCGCGGGTCTTGAGGCGATTGCCTTCGCGATCGATGTGCTTCTGCTCTTCGGTTTGATGGGCATCTATTTGGCGCATCGTGCGGCGCTGGGTTGGGCGGGGCTGGCGGCGTTCGTGGTTGCGGAGACCGGCGTCGCGTCCATTATCGGGCCGGATGTGGAAGCATTTGGGATCGACACCTATTTGGCAGGCGTTCACGCGATTTCGATCGGGCTGGCGGCGCTCGGTGCTGCGATGCTGTTGAAGCGGATCGATGCGGTGGCTGCGATCTGCTGGATCGCTTCCTTGGCCGTGGGCGCGGCCGGTGCCCTTGTTGGGCAAGCGGCCGCCGGGTTCTTGATCGGCGGCGTTCTGTTCGGATTGGGGTTTGTGGCGGCGGGCATCGCGCTTTTGATGCCCGCCACCAAATCTGCTGCTTAAGTGACCGGGAAGCCGCGGTCGCGCATCAGGGCGTTGGTGTCAACGTCGCGGCCGCGGAAGCGGCGGAACGCTTCGTCGGGCGAGATCGAGTTGCCGACGCTCATGATCGAGGATTCGAGGAGCTTGCAGGCGTCCTTGTTATAGAGGCCGCCTTTCTCGACGAAGCCCTCGTAGACGTCGGCGGTCATCGCGTCGGCCCAGATGTAGACGTAGTAGCCGGCGCTGTAACCGTCGCCCGAGAAGATGTGGCCGAACGCTGCCGCCGGGTGGCGGAGCACCATCTCCTTCGGCATGCCGATCTCGGCCATCGTCGCCTTCTCGAACTCGGCGATGTCGATGGTCGTATCCGGGGTTGCCGTCATGTGGAGCTTCATGTCGTAGATCGCGTTCGCTAGGTACTCGACCGTGCCGAAGCCCTCGTTGAAGTTCTTCGCCGCCAGGACCTTGTCGACGAGCGCCTTCGGGATCGGTTTGCCGGTCTTGTAGTGCACGGCGTAAGTGTTCAGCACTTCCGGCGTCGAGAGCCAGTATTCGTTCACTTGGCTCGGAAACTCGACGAAGTCGCGCTTCACACTGGTGCCGGCGAGGGTCGGGTAGGGGACGTTCGATACGAGACCGTGCAGGCCGTGGCCGAATTCGTGGAATAGCGTTTCGGCATCGTCCCACGAGATCAGCACCGGTTCGCCGGGCTTGCCCTTCACGTAGTTGCAGTTGTTCGAGACGATCGGCGTCATCTCGCCCTTGAACTTTTCCTGCGTGCGGTACTCGTTCATCCACGCGCCAGACGACTTGCCGGCGCGCGCGTAGGGGTCGAAGTACCAGAGGCCGACGTGCTTGCCGCCGCGGCGGACTTCGTAGACCGTCATGTCGGGGTGATAAGTCGGGATGCCCGAAAGCTTCACGAACTCCAGGCCATAGACCTGGCCCGCCGCCCAGAACATGCCCTCGCGGATTTTCTCAAGCTGGAAGTATTCCTTCACCTCGTTCTGGTCGATGTCGTACTTCGCCTTGCGCACTTTCTCGGCGTAGTAACGGTAGTCCCACGCTTCGATCTTGATCTTGGCCCCTTCCTTGTCCGCGATCGCCTGCATGTCGGCGACTTCTTCCTTCACGCGGGCAACGGCGGCCGGCCAGACCTTCATCATGAGGCCCATGGCCGCTTCCGGCGTCTTGGCCATGTTGTCTTCGACGATCCAGTGGGCGTGACTCTTGTAGCCCAAGAGTGCGGCGCGTTCGGCGCGGGCTTTCAGAATATCGCTCGCGATCTGCCGATTGTTGTGTTCGTTCTGGTTGTTGCCGCGGCTCGTCCACATACGCCACGCCTTTTCGCGCAGGTCACGGCGATCAGAGAAAACGAGGAATGGTTCGATCGACGAGCGCGTGTTCGAGAACACCCACTTGCCGGGCAGCTTCTTTTCGGCGGCCGCTGCGGCGGCGGAGTCGCGGAGCGATTGCGGCAGGCCCGCGAGGTCGGCTTCGCTGTCCAAAGTCAGCGTGTAGTTTTCTTCGTCGGCGAGCTGGTTCTGGCTGAACTTCGTGAACAAGGTGGCGAGGCGCTGGTTGATGTCCTTCAGCTTCGCCTTCTTGTCTTTGTCCAGCGCGGCGCCCTGGCGGGCGAAGCGGTTGTAGTAGACCTCGGTCAGCCGCTGCTGCACGGGGTCGAGGCCCGAGCGCGCGTCGTAGACGGCCTTGATGCGGCCAAAGAGGGCTTCGTTCTGGATGATTTCCGAACCGAAGGCAGAAAGGACGGGCGACATTTCCTCCTCGATCTTCTGCATCGGTTTGTCGTTCATCGTCGACGTGTAGACGCCGAACATCGTCGAGGCGCGGCCAAACGGGCGGCCGGCGTCTTCCCACGGCACGATCGTGTTCTCGAACGTCGGCGCGGCCTTGTTCGCTGTGATCGCGTTCATTTCGGCGCGCAGCAGATCCATGCCCCGCATCATCGCAGGTTTGAAATCTGCGGTCTTAATCTTGTCGAAGCTGGGAATGCCGCCGTACGGGCCGGTCCAAGTATCGAGCAGTGGTCCCAAGGCTTTTCCTTTCTTTGCCTTCTTGGCCGCGAGGGCGACTGTTGGTGTGGCGACGGAAAGCGCTGCCGTTGCGGCGGCGCCGGCTAAGAACGAACGTCTTTTCATGAAGCTCTCTTTTCGCGAATGCCGGGCGAAGCGGCCGGCGTCGCGGCGGAATGTAGTCGGCGCATCGTTGCACGTCACGTCACGGGCTGGTGAAAAGTTTCATTGGATTTCCTAAGCAAAAGGCTTGATTGCTGCGCTGCAATACGTAGGTTGCTCGCCCGTCAGTTGTCTCGTTAAGAGGGTTTCGTGACTCCTATTTGCACTTCGAATCTGATCGTTCGCGCCGTCCCAGGGAAGGGGCGTTGCGTCTTCGCGGCCCGGGACATCGCAAAGGGGTCGTTGGTGCTGGCCGATCCGATCATCTTGGTGCCAGGCGACGAGTCGGAGCACACCGACAAGACGGCGGTTGGGCGTTACGTCTTTCAGTGGAACGACGAGGACGATATCGCGGTCGTGCTCGGGCTCGGCAGCTTGATCAACCACGGCTTGCCCGAGAACGTGTCGCTGGTCTCGAACTATGCCGACCAGACGATGGAGTTTTATGCGCTCGCCGACATCAAAGCGGGCGAGGAGCTCGTCTACGACTATGGCCACGATCACGAGGAGCTTTCGGAGTACTACGGTATTCCGAAAGATGCGCTCGCGAGCATGGCGCTCGACTGATCAGTCGCGCGGGTCTTGCTTCTTCTCCAGGCGGCCGAAGAAGCGGTGATCGACCTCCGCGCCGATCGTGAGCAGGATCAGCACAAGCGCGGCCGCGATAGCAGCAATCAGGTATTCGCCAAGTCCGCATACCACGCCGATAGCGGCGGTGACCCAGACAGAGGCCGCTGTGTTCAGGCGATGAACGTTGCCGACTTCGTCACGCATGATAACGCCTGCGCCTAAGAACCCGACGCCGGCGAGCACGCCCTGTATGACGCGACTGACTGCGTCGGGTGGAAATGCCTCGGTGCTGAATCCGGACACTGAAATTGTGGCAAGGGCGGCGCCGAGTGCGACGAGGCCCAGCATACGCAAGCCCGCGGGCTTGCCGTGCATGTCGCGGTTGAGTCCGATCACGCCGCCGATTGCGGTCGCAAGACCCATGCGGACGGTGATTTCGAGAATCTGATTCATGTCGGCCATGTCGGTCCTGTTGCGCGTTGCTGCAGATGCTCAGTAGTCGGAGGTTGCGATTCGTCATCTGAATCTCGCTGCCAAATCGTTAACGCGAGGTTCGTTGCGTGCCGGGCGATTCTCTGAGACCCTTGGACTGCTCTGAGTCTCGTACGATCAAGGGGAGTGACCGCGATGGCCGAACCAAGTACGCAAGGCGTCAAATACGAAAAAGTTGGAAGCGAATATTTCGAAAAGCGGAAACTGCGTCGGTATGCCGGTGTGCTTTCGCTGTGGGCGCTGGGTGTCGGCGCGGTCATTTCCGGTCAATTCTCCGGGTGGAACTATGGGCTCGCTTTCGGGTGGGGCTCGATGTTCGTGGCGACGATCGTCATCACCGTGATGTATTTGGGGCTCACCTATTCGATCGCGGAGATGGGAGCCGCTCTGCCGCATACGGGCGGCGCCTATTCGTTCGCACGGTCGGCGATGGGGCCGTGGGGCGGGTTCGTGACCGGGGTCGCGGAGAACATCGAATACGTTCTGACGCCTGCGGTCGTCGTCTTCTTCATCGGGTCGTATATGGGTGCGATCTTGGAGACGCCGTCATCGTTTCAGCCGATCTACTGGATATTGGGGTACGGCATCTTCGTTGCGGCGAATCTGTTCGGCGTCGAGCTGTCGTTCCGCGTCACCGTGTTCGTGACGCTGCTCGCGCTGGCGTGCTTGGTCTTCTTCTACATCGCGGCGCTGCCGAATATGGACTTCGCGCGATGGGCGATGAATGTCGGTGTCGGATCGGACGGCGCACTCGTGGAGTTGCCGGAGGGTAACGGGCCGTGGTTCCCGGACGGCGTGCACGGGGTGCTTGCGGCGCTACCGTTCGCCGTGTGGCTCTATCTCGCGATCGAGCAGTTGCCGCTTGCGGCGGAAGAATCCATCGACCCGAAGCGCGATATGCCGAGCGGGATTTTGTTCGGCATCTTCACGCTGGTTGCGAGCGCCTTTGCCGTTCTGGTTCTCAACTCCAGTATTGCACCGGGTGCGTGGGGCCTGAAGGCTTCGGGCGAACCGCTCTTGGAAGGGTTCCGCACGTTGTTCGGGACGGACTTCGCGAAGATTTTGGCGGTCGTCGCGATCGCGGGGCTGGTCGCTAGCTTCCATGCGATCATCTTTGCTTTCGGGCGTCAGATCTACTCGCTCTCTCGTGCCGGCTACTTCCCGCGCTTCCTGTCGGTGACTCACGGCAAGCATCATACGCCTCATGTGGCGTTGATCGCGGGCGCGTTGGTCGGTCTCGCGGTGATGTTGGTAATTTGGTACATCGCCGGCGAGACGGCCGGGGGTGCCTTCATCGGCGGCGCGCTTTTGAATATGGCGGTGTTCGGAGCGATGATCTCTTACGTGATGCAGGCGGTTTCGTTCATTATGCTGCGCTCGCGCATGCCGAATATCGAGCGGCCATATCGCAGTCCGTTCGGTGTCGTGGGTGCGGGGCTGACCCTCATCATCGCCTTGGTCACGCTCTATTTTCAAGTCACGGATGCCGCGTTCCAAGTGCCAGTGATGTGCGTTGCAGCGTACTACTTGATCATGATGCTCTATTTCGCCGTGTTCGGGCGGACGCAGCTCGTTCTTTCGCCGGAAGAGGAGTTTGCGATGTCCGGCGGCAAGGCCGATTACAAGGCGCACTAGGCGTGGATTGATGTTCGAAAGGAGGTTGCGCGCGGGCGCAGCCTCCTTTCTATTTGGGGCGCATTTTCGGAGCGCCCTATGGATCCCCGTCACGTCAAGACCGCGGCCGACGCGCGCGCCATCGTCGAGGCGCGAAATCTTTCCCACGTCAAAGTCGGCGTGTTCGATATCGACGGCGTCTTGCGCGGCAAATACATGGGACGGGAGAAGTTTTTCTCGGCGCTCGAGAAGGGGTTCGGCTTTTGCGACGTCGTCTTGGGTTGGGACTCGAACGATCAGCTTTATGACAATGTGAAGCTGACGGGCTGGCACACGGCCTATCCGGACGCCAACGTGCGCGTGCTGCCCGAGACGTGCCGCGCGGTGCCGTTCGAAGGCGACATGGTGACGTTCCTCGCCGAGTTCGAAGGTGAGGCCGAGGCGTGTTGTCCGCGCGGGGTGCTGAGGCGCGTTCTCGCGAAAGCCGATCGGATGGGGTTTGGCGTGCGTGCGGCGGCGGAGTTCGAGTTCTTCGTCTTCGAGGAGACGCCGCACTCGGTGCGCGAGAAGAACTTTCGCAATCTGAAAAACTGGACGCCGGGGTTTTTCGGCTACTCGGTGCTGCGCTCGTCGGTGAATACGGAATTCTACCACGATCTGATGCAGCTCGGCGCCGACATGGATTTCCCGCTCGAAGGGTTGCACACGGAGACGGGGCCGGGCGTGCTTGAGGCTGCGATCGTGCATGCGCCCGCTATCGAAGCGGCGGATCGTGCCGCCTTGTTCAAGACCTATTGCAAGGTCTTGGCGCAGCGGCGCGGCTTGATGGCGACGTTCATGGCGAAGTGGTCGCGCGATTGGCCGGGGCAGTCGGGGCATCTGCACATGTCGCTGGAGGACAAGACGGGCAAGCCCGTCTTCTATGACGCGAAGGCGCCGCACACGATGTCCGACACGATGCGCTGGTTCGTCGGCGGGCAGCAAAAGCTGATGCCGGAGCTGCTTTCGATGATCGCGTGTACGGTGAACTCCTACACGCGGCTGATCCCCGGCTTCTGGGCGCCGACGGATGCAACGTGGGGCGTCGAGAATCGCACGTGCGCGTTGCGCGTCATCGGCGGGTCGGCGAAGAGCCAGCGGGTCGAGTACCGGATCGCGGCGGCCGACATCAATCCTTATGTGGCGCTCGCGTGCGCGATCGGGTCTGGACTTTGGGGGATCGAGCACAAGATCGAACCTGATGCGCCGATCGCGGGCAACGCCTACGCGCGGACGTTTCCCGCGGAACAGGCTTTGCCGCGGACGTTGTATGAGGCGGCGGAGCGGCTTGAAAATTCGAAGGCGGCGCGAGCCTTGTTCGGCGATGCGTTCGTGGAGCACTATGCGGCGACACGAAAATGGGAAGAGCGCGAGTTCCGCAAGGCGATCACGGATTGGGAACTTGCGCGGTATTTCGAGATTATTTGAGCCTGGGAGCGCCGGCATCTTGCCGGCCCTCTTGGGAAGAAAAGGAAGATCCGGCTGGAAGCCGGCGCTCCCAGGAAGGAACACATGACAGACATCGTTTGTATTTCGCCGATCGACGGACGCGAGGTGGCGCGGCGGCCGACCGCAACGGATGCACAGATCGATGCGGCGCTGAAGGCCGCGCGGGCCGCGCAGCGGGAGTGGGCGAAGGTTTCGATCAAAGAGCGCTGTGCATTCGCGCTCAAGTTCATGGACACGATGCTTGCCATGAATCAGGAGATCGTGCCTGAGCTTGCGGAACAGATGGGCCGGCCGGTGCGCTTCGGCGGCGAGTTCCGCGGGTTCGAAGAGCGCGTGCGCTATATGACGATGATCGCGGAGGATTCGCTGAAGCCCGTGTTGCCGGCCGATCCGAAGGCGGGCTTCAAGCGGATGATCAAGCGCACGCCCGCGGGGATCGTGTTCGTGATCGCGCCGTGGAACTATCCGTATCTGACTGCCGTCAACACGATCGTGCCGGCGTTGATCGCGGGGAACGCCGTAATCCTGAAGCATGCTTCGCAGACGATTCTCGTCGGCGAACGGTTCGCGCAGGCGATGGCAAAGGCGGGGGCGCCGAAGGGGCTGTTCACGAACATCGTGCTCAGCCACGATCAGACGACCCGGATGCTGTCTTCGGGGAGTGTCGATCACGTGAACTTCACGGGGTCGGTCGAAGGCGGCAAGGCGATCGAGCGTGCGGCGGCCGGCACGTTCACGACGATGGGGCTTGAGCTTGGCGGCAAGGACCCGGCCTATGTGCGGCCGGATGTGAAGCTCGATCATGCGATCGAGAACCTGGTCGATGGCGCGTTCTACAACTCCGGCCAATGCTGCTGCGGGATCGAGCGCATCTACGTGCACGAGGCGGTGTACGACAAGTTCCTGGACGGGTTCGTGAACCTGACGCGGCAATACGTGCTCGGCAGCCCGCTCGACGAGAAGACGACGCTTGGGCCTATGGCGCATACGCGCTTTGCGGAGATCGTGCGCAAGCAGACGGCGGAGGCGCTGGCCAAGGGTGCGAAGAGCCACGTCGATGTGAAGGCGTTTTCGGCGAATAGGGAAGGCACGCCGTATCTGGCACCGCAGGTGCTGACCAACGTCGATCACTCGATGAGCGTGATGATGGAAGAGAGTTTCGGGCCCGTCGTCGGCATCATGAAGGTGAAGTCGGACGAAGAGGCGATTCGGCTGATGAACGACTCGCCGTACGGTCTTACCGCGGGCATCTGGACGAGCGATCTGGAAGCGGCCGAACGTATCGGCGATCAGGTCGAGACCGGGACGGTGTTCATGAACCGGTGCGACTACCTCGATCCGGCGCTGGCCTGGACGGGGGTGAAGGACACGGGGCGCGGCGCGTCGCTGTCGCCGATCGGCTACGAGATGCTGACGCGGCCGAAGTCTTATCATTTGCGGCATCAGGTGTAGATCATGAGCCAGAAAGCGAACTGGAACTATCCGACGAGCGTGCGCTTTGGCGCCGGGCGGATTGCCGAGCTTGGCGATGCGTGCAAGGCGGCGGGGATCGCGCGCCCGTTGTTTGTGACCGATCCGGGTCTTGCGGGTCTCGCGATGACGAAGGCGGCCGTCGACGGCGTTAAGGCGGCGGGGCTCGGCGTCGGCGTGTTCTCCGAAATCAAGTCGAACCCGGTCGAGTCCAACGTTGCGGCGGGCGTCGCCATGCTGCGCGCGGGCAAACATGACGGCGTGATCGCGTTCGGCGGCGGATCCGCGCTCGATGTCGGCAAGGTGATCGCGTTCATGGCCGGGCAGACGCGACCGATGTGGGACTTCGAGGATGTGGGCGACTGGTGGACGCGCGCGGATCCGAAGGGCATTGCGCCGGTCATCGCCGTGCCGACGACATCCGGCACCGGCTCCGAGGTTGGGCGCGCTGGCGTTATCACACAGGAAGCGACGCATACGAAGAAAGTGATCTTTCACCCGAAGATGATGCCGGTCGTCACGATTTGCGATCCGGCGCTGACGGTCGGCTTGCCGCCGCACATCACGGCCGCGACCGGCATGGACGCATTCGCGCATTGCCTTGAGGCCTATTGCGCGCCCGGGTTCCATCCGCTGGCCGACGGCGTGGCGGTCGAGGGCATGCGGCTTGTGAAGGAGAACCTCGTTCGGGCGGTGAAGACCGGGAGCGATCTTGAGGCGCGCGGGAATATGATGGCCGCCGCCGCGATGGGCGCGACCGCGTTCCAGAAGGGGCTTGGCGCTATTCATGCGCTGTCGCATCCGATCGGGGCGCTCTACGACACGCATCACGGGCTCACCAATGCGGTGTTCATGCCGTATGTGCTGGCGTTCAATCGCAGCGCGATCGAATCGAAGATTGCACGGCTCGCGGCGTATATGGGCCTCAGTGGCACGTTCGACGCGTTCCAGGAATTTGTTCTGAGCCTGCGCCGGGACGTCGGGATTCCACACACGCTGAGCGGGCTTAAGGTTGGCGCGGAAAAGGCATCGCTCATCGCCGAGATGGCAATCGTCGATCCGACCGCGGGTGGCAATCCGGTTCCGCTTGATCTGAAGGGCGCGCGTCGTATCTTCGACATGACCCTCTCAGGTGATTTGAAAACGTAATGAGTTCTCCCCGGCTTCTCGTCGTCGAAGGCAACACGGCCGAGGGCCGGAAGTGGCACGCGGAAGCGGGTGGCGTCGTTGCCAGCGAGAACTATGCGAACGTGCTTCGGAAGGTGTGTCCGGGGGCGCGGGTCGACGTTTGCTATCCGGCGGATCTGGGGGCCAATCTTCCCGATCGTGCAGGCCTTGAAGGCTATGACGGCGTGGCGATCACGGGGTCGGCGTTGCACATCTACGACCTTGGGCCGTCGATCATGCGGCAGGTGGAGCTGGCGCGCGCGGTGTTCGAGACCGAGACGCCGTTCTTCGGGTCGTGCTGGGGTATGCAGGTCGCGACGGTTGCGGCCGGCGGCACCGTGCGTAAGAACCCGAAGGGGCGCGAGATCGGCTTTGCGCGCGGCATCATGCTGACGGAGGCGGGCGAGGAGCACGACCTTTATTGGGATAAGCCGCCCGTGTTCGACGCGATCACGGTGCACTTGGACGAGGTCGAGGAGACGGCACGGGGGACGACAATTCTCGCGACGAATGCCTGGAGCTCGGTGCAGGCGGTCGAGATCAAGACTCGGCGTTGCACGTTTTGGGGCGTGCAGTACCATCCGGAATACTCGTTCGGCGACATCGCGATCATTACGAAGCGCGTGAAGGCGATGGTGATCGAGCAGGGGCTGTTCAAGGGTGAGGTCGACCACGCGAGCTATGTGCGCGAGTTGGAGGCGCTCGAGAGTAATCCGAACGACACGGCGCTCGCCTGGCGGCACGGGATCAGCCCGGCGGTCACGGATTTTGGACATCGCACGCAGGAGCTCAAGAATTGGGTCGAGCGGCATGTGCTGCCGACGCGGTCGAAGCGCGGGCGGGCTTAGAAAATCTCGCAATTTTCCAGCTTCTTGCACGTCGCAGTTGACGGCGGCTTCGGGCTGGTGTTCTATAGAACAAAATAGGAACTCTTTGGACACCAGAGGCTGACCCGTGCCAACACATTTGGCGGCGGAGGGAGTCGCATCCCTCAAGCAAACCATTGCGGCGATCGAAGCTGCCTATCCGAGCAAGGGACGGGCTGGCACATGCCGTCATGTCGAGACCGGCGTCGCGGAGATCGATGGGACGCTTGGCGGCGGCTTGCTGCGTGGGGCGATGCATGAGGTGTTGCCGCGTGGGGCCCAAGATCTGCCGTCGGCTGCGGGCTTTGCGTTCGGGCTGGCGGCGCGCGCGGCGGGTGCCGGGACGCACACGCTCTATATCCAGCATGATTTTATGCGCGGGGAGGGTGGGCAGCCTTATCTGCCCGGCCTGACGCTTTCCGGCTTCGATACCGGCTCGCTGATCTACCTCCATGTGCCGCGGGCGGAGGATGTGTTGTGGGCCATGGGTGAGGCGCTCAAGTGCCGCGGCTTCTCCGCCGTTATCGCCGAGTTCCCGCCGCAGACGCGCGTGCTCGATCTGACGATGACACGCAGGCTTACGCTTGCCGCGCAGGAGGGAGCGGGCTTCGGTCTCATTCTGCGGCAAGCCGGCGAGATCGAGCCGAGTGCTGCGACCACGCGCTGGTGCGTCTCGGCGGCGCCGAGCGTGCCCGACCGTTACGGGGGGATCGGTGCGCCGTCGATGAGCCTCGACCTGGTGAAGAACCGTTTCGGCCTTTGCGCCCAATGGCGCGTTCAATGGCAGTTCCATGAGCGTTCGTTTGCAATCCCGCCGCATTCTCGCGGTTTGGCTTCCGCATCTACCGACCGACCGGATCGAGCGCGCGCTTTCGCCAAGACCGCATGAGGCGCGTGTCGCCGTCACGGAGGTCAAAAGCGCGCTTCGTCTGACGGCAATGAATGCGGCTGCGGCGGAGCTTGGGCTGCGCGTGGGGCAGGCGCTTGCCGATGCGCGGGCGATGTATCCCTCGCTCCTCGTCGATCATGCGGATGACGGCGCCGACCAGCGGCTCGCTGAGGCCCTTGCCGATTGGCTCGGCCGTTACACGCCGCTCGTGGGGTTAAGTCCGCTCGACGGCATGATGCTCGACATCACGGGGTGCGCGCATCTTTTCGGCGGGGAAGAGGCGATGCGCGGCGACATTGTACGCCGCCTTGCCTTGCAAGGTTTCAAGGCGCGCACCGCGGTTGCGGGTACGCCGGGTGCGGCTTGGGCGTTTGCGCGTTTTGGTGCCAAGCGCGTCGTTGCCGACGATGCGCTGCGCGAGAGTTTGCTTGGCTTGCCGCTTGCCGCACTTCGGCTCGATGCCATCAAACTCGATGCGCTCTCGCGCGTCGGCTTGAAGAAGATTGCCGACATTGTGGATCGGCCGCGGGCGCCTTTGGCCGCGCGCTTCGGTGCGATTTTGCTGCGCCGTCTCGATCAGGCTTTGGGCGCCGAAGAGGAATCGATCACGCCGCGCTTGCCGTTGCCGCCATACATTGCGGAGCGTTGTTTTGCCGAACCGATTACGCAGGAAGATCATATCCTGCAGACGATCGAGCATCTCGCCGTGGATCTCGCGCGGCGGATGGAGGAGCGCGGCGAGGGAGCGCGCGCCTTGCAAGTCACGCTCTATCGCGTCGATGGCGCGGTGCGCCGGCTTTCGGTCGCTACCAGCAAAGCCCAGCGCGATACGCGGGCGCTTTGCCGTCTGTTCAAGGAGCGTTTTTCTTCGCTCGTCGATGAACTCGATCCCGGTTATGGGTTCGATGTCGTCCGCCTTTCGGTGACGGCGTCCGAGAAGGTTCACATTGCGCAGCGTGACATCGTCTCGAGTGCGACGGGGAGCGACGACGTTGCTCATCTTATCGACCGGCTCGGTGTGCGCTTCGGCCTTGGCCGCGTTCTTAGGTTTACGCCGCAGGCGACGCACATTCCTGAGTTTGCCGTCGCGCCCGTGCCGGCGCATCAGCCTGTGCCTGCGATGCTTTCGGTCGAATGCCGTGTGCAGGATGCCGTGGGGCCGGTGCGTCCGTTGCGTCTGTTCGATAGGCCGGAGGAGATCAAAGCGGTTGCCGAGATTCCCGACGGGCCGCCTGCACGGTTCCAATGGCGGCGCGTCAGCCACGAAGTCGCGCGTGCCGAGGGGCCTGAGCGGATCGCCATGGAATGGTGGCGCGATGCGCAGGGGCAGGCGCTGACGCGCGACTATTTCCGGGTCGAGGACGATCACGGGCGGCGCTTCTGGCTCTACCGCGAGGGGCTGTTCGGCGCTGAGACGGTTAGCCCGCGTTGGTTCATGCACGGACTTTTTGCATGAGCACCGTCACGGCGTTGCCGCCGGCAAAGCCTTCGTCTCCGCCGGAGGTGCCGCCTTATGCCGAGCTTGGCGTGACGACGAATTTCTCATTTCTGCGCGGGGGATCTCATCCGAGCGAACTCGTGGGGCAGGCTCAGGCGCTGGGTCTTGCTGCCATCGCGATCACCGACCGCAACTCTTTGGCGGGCGTGGTACGCGCCTATGCGAAGGCCAAGGAGATCGACTTTAAGATGATCGTGGGCGCGCGCCTCGTCTTCAGTGACGGGACGCCGGACATTCTCGCCTATCCTACAGATCGTGCCGCCTATGGGCGGCTTTGCCGGTTGCTCACGACCGGCAATCGGCGGGCGGAGAAGGGCGATTGCATCTTAAAGCTCGACGATCTTGTCGAGTTTGCCGAAGGGCTGCTGCTCATCGTCGTGCCGCCGCGCCCGCAGGTTGAGCTTGCGGAGCCGGTGTTGCGACGTCTTCGCGCCGTCGCATGTGATCGAGTTTGGCTTGGTGCGGCGCTTTTGTATCGTGGCGACGAGCAGCGCCACCTGAAGCGTGTCGCCGAACTTGCTCGCGCTTGTGCCGTGCCGCCGATTGCGATCGGCGACGTGCTTTATCACGCGCCTGAGCGGCGTGCGCTGAAAGATGTTCTGACGTGCATTCGCGAGCACACGACGTTGGATGCGGCAGGCTTTCATCTGGAAGCGAATGCCGAGAGGCATTTGAAGAAGCCGGCCGAGATGGCTCGTCTGTTTCGCTCACTGCCGGAGGCGATTGCGGAGACGGTTCGCTTTGCCGATCGGTGCCAGTTTTCGTTGAAGCAGCTCAGCTACGAATATCCCGACGAGACGCGCGAAGGGTTTGCCACGCCGCAAGAGGCGCTGGTTCATTACGCCGAAGAAGGTGCGCGCTGGCGGTATCCCGGCGGCGTGCCTGCTAAGGTTCGCAAGGCGCTCGATCATGAGCTGAAGCTGATTAAGGAGCTGAATTACGCCCCGTATTTTCTGACCGTTCACGACATTGTCCGCTTTGCCCGGTCGGAGACCTCTGAGAAGCGGAAGATTTTGTGTCAGGGGCGCGGCTCGGCGGCGAATTCGGTCGTGTGTTATTGCCTCGGTGTGACCGCAGTCGATCCGAGCAAGGTCGATCTTCTGTTTGAACGATTCCTTTCCGCCGAGCGGCGCGAGCCGCCGGACATCGACGTCGACTTCGAGCATGAAGAGCGCGAGAAGGTTATTCAATACATTTACAACCGCTACGGCCGCGAGCGGGCGGGGCTTGCCGCGACGGTGATTTGCTATCGCGGGCGTAGTGCCATTCGCGATGTCGGTAAAGCGTTCGGGTTGTCGGAAGATACGATCGGCGCTTTGGCCGGGACGTTGTGGGGTTGGTCCACGTCGGCGCCGCTCGATGATGAGGTTCGGCGCATCGGTCTCGATCCGTCGGATGGGCGGTTGGCGAAAGCGCTAATGCTGGCGCAGGAGCTGGTCGATTTTCCGCGACACCTGTCGCAGCATGTCGGCGGGTTCGTGATGACACGCGGGCGGCTCGACGAGGTCGTGCCGATCGCGAATGCGGCGATGGAGGATCGTACCGTTGTCGAGTGGGATAAGGACGATCTCAACGAACTCAACATCTTGAAGGTCGACGTGTTGGCGCTCGGCATGTTGTCGTGCATCCGCAAGGCGCTTCAGATGTTGAACGTGCATTACGGCTTTTCGGCCGAGCTTGAGGCGATTCCTTCGGAGGAGCCGGAGGTCTACCGGATGTTGTGCCGCGCGGACTCGGTCGGCGTGTTTCAGGTGGAAAGCCGGGCGCAGATGTCGATGTTGCCGCGGCTTCGCCCGCAGTGTTTTTACGACCTGGTCATCGAGGTTGCGATCGTGCGGCCGGGACCCATTCAGGGCGGGATGGTTCACCCCTATCTGAAGCGGCGGCAGGGGCTTGAGCAGGTTTTCTACCCGAAGCCCGAGCTTGAGGAGGTCTTGCATCGGACACTCGGCGTGCCGTTGTTTCAGGAGCAGGCGATGCGCATCGCGATCGTCGCGGCCGGGTTCACGGCGGCGGAGGCGGACCGTCTGCGCCGTTCGATGGCGACGTTCCGCCATTTGGGTACGATCAAGACGTTCGAGGACAAGTTCATCGACGGTATGATTGCGAACGGGTACGAGCGCGATTTCGCGGTGCGTTGCTTCGAGCAGATCAAGGGCTTTGGCGATTACGGGTTTCCTGAGAGCCATGCGGCGAGTTTTGCGCTCCTCGTCTATTATTCGTCGTGGATCAAGTGTCATTACCCGGATGTGTTCGCAGCGGCACTTTTGAATTCGCAGCCTATGGGTTTCTATGCGCCGGCCCAGATTGTGCGTGACGCGCAGGAGCACGGCGTCGAAGTTCGTGCGCCGGACGTCAATGTTTCCGATTGGGACAACACGCTTGAGCCCGGGCACGACGAAAACGTCGGGGTGATCATGCGGCTGCATGAGCGTCATGCGGAGATGGCGGACGATATCCGCTCCACGCAGGCTTTGCGCCTCGGGTTTCGCGAGATTTCCGGTATGAGCGAGGAGGACGGGCGCGTGATCGCCGCGTGCCGCGGTCGCGGGTACGATTCCGTGCGCGATCTTTGGCTGCGCACGGGGCTTGAGCCGTCGGTGCTTGAGCGGTTGGCCGATGCGGATGCGTTTCGTTCGCTCGGGC
The DNA here is from genome assembly GCA_964647355.1 of uncultured Flavobacteriaceae bacterium. Taxonomy (GTDB): domain Bacteria; phylum Pseudomonadota; class Alphaproteobacteria; order Micropepsales; family Micropepsaceae; genus SZUA-430. The sequence goes on from CAZYGK010000028.1 coordinate 16,229, forward strand.
TCGACCGGCGCGAGGCTCTGTGGGCCGTGCGCGGGTTGCGGCGGGCTGGCGACAAGGACGACCTGCCGCTTCTCGCGGCCTCCACGATGCGTGCGCAGGAGCCCGATTTCGCGCTGCCGGCGATGCTGCCCGGCGAGCATGTGGTTGAAGATTATCGTCATCTGCATTTGTCGCTGAAGGCGCATCCCGTGTCGTTTCTGCGCGACGAACTGGCGGGGCGGGGGATTGTCGCCAACGAGGCGCTACCTTTGTGCAAGCCCGATAGGGTTGTCACCGTTTCGGGCCTCGTGCTCGTGCGGCAGCGGCCGGGCACGGCGAGCGGCGTCATCTTCATGACGTTGGAAGACGAGACCAGCATCGCCAATATCGTCGTTTGGCCGAAAGTGTTCGAGCAGTTCCGTCCGACGGTTTTGGGGGCGCGGTTCGCGGCCGTGCGCGGCAAGTTGCAGAGCGAAAGCAACGTCATTCACGTCATCGCCGACGAGATCGTCGATTTGACGCCGCTGCTCGACCAACTTCATCACGATCCGTCGGCGTTGGAGATTCTCGCGCGCGCCGACGAGGTCAAGCGCCCCGCGCCTGACAGCGGCACGTCACCCGGCACGAAGCGTGCGCAGCTGCATAAGCATCCGCGCAACGTTCGCCCGCTACAGCCGGCGAAGGACTATGACGCGCGTGCCGCGGCGGGCAACGTTCACGCCGTGCTGCCGAAGGGCCGGAATTTTCACTAGCGCTTTTTCTTTGAGCCGTTGTGGGTGATGGCAGCTTTGATGAGGGCCTTGAAGGCGGTGGCGTTGACTGTCTCGCCTTCGGCAATGTCGATCGCGCGGCGGGCGTTGCCTTCGAGGCTTGCGTTGAAGAGGCGCTTGGGGTCGGGGAGGCTTGCGCCCGTCATGAACGTGAGTTTGACGATCGCCTTGTAGGACTCGCCGGTGCAGATGATGCCGTCCTTCGACCAGACGGGCGTGCCCATCCATTTCAATTCTTCGACGATTGCGGGGTCGGCTTCGAGGATCAGCTTGCGCATGCGGGCGAGCGTGGCCCCGCGCCAATCGGCGAGTTCGCGGATGCGGGCGTCGATGAGTTTCGACGCGGCGCCCGGCTTTGCCGCGGGTTTGGTTGCGGCCTTCTTTGCGCTCTTCACCGGGACCTTCGCTGTCTTGCCAGCCATTGCCGTTACTCCGATCCGTGCCCGCGAAAATAGGGAAGTGCCAGCATGTAGAGACCGGTGATCATAAGGAGCCCAAGCGGGATCAACGTCAAACCGCCGACCCAGAAGGTGACCTGCTCCGGCGCCTTGATCACGAAGTTCAAAACGACGTTAACGACAAACGCCAACATGAAGACGGCGGCCATCCAACGATGGAATTGTCGAAACGATGCGCTCATAGATGCCTCCTCTTTAACGGAATACTACGCCGCAGATTTGATCCGTGCGTGTGCGGACGTGATTGGCATTGCCGAATTGGCTGATTTAGCGCACGTCCGGACGTCGGCGGTGTCGTTGTCTCAGCGATTCTCCGACGGCGGCAGCGGGCCGGCCATCGGCTTGAACGCGTTTGCCCGCTTGTGGGCTTCGGCGCGCTCTGCGGGGGTAAGTTTGCCGTGTAGCGCGCCCATCGCCGAGTCGGCGGGCGGCTTCATGATGTCGAACTTCGTTTCGGGCAGCATCTTGAAGCCCTCTTTCGCGCCGAGGATGTACCACATGTAGGACTCGACCAGATCGGTGCGGCCGCCGTCGCCGGTTTCGAGCATGAGGGCGGTGTTGTACATCGCGGGGCCGTGACCGTACTTCGCGGCCCACAAATACCAGCGTGCGGCTTCAGCCAGATTTTCGGGGACGCCGTAGCCGTTGTCGTGGATCGTGCCCAGATCCATCATCGAGCGGCGTTCGCCGCCCATCGCGGCTTGCATGTGGTATTGCCGTGCTTTCGCGAAGTCGCGTTGGACCACATTGGGCTTGCCGTCCATGTACTCGACACCGAGGCGGCGGGCAGCTTCGACGTCGCCTTTGGCGGCTTGTTCCGTCCACCAGGCGATCGCTTCGGGGTAGAGGCCGCGGCGGTAGAGGTCGTCGCCTTCGGTGCGCGCGGCAGGCGCCGTTTGCTCGGCCTGCGCAATGACGGAGAGGGCGGCAAAGGGGACGCTTGCGGCAACGATCGCGGCAAGGGCGAGGCGGGCGAGAATGCTCATACTTGGTTCCACACCTGTACTTGGATCGCGTGACTTTGCCGGGCCGGTTTGCGAAATGCTAGCCCCTACGACCTGTCATCCCGGCAGCGAAGTGCGAGCCGGGACCTAGGAGCGGCAAGCACGCACGCCATCCATTGCCCGCGCCTGGGTCCCGGATCGTAAGCTGCGCCGCGCTGCTTCGCAGCGGGCTTCGCTAACGTCCGGGATGACAACTTTTGTTGCGGACGACCTGGCGATTGCGCATGGTTCGGCCTTCAAAGGGAAAACACCGATGGCGTTGAAAGTTGTGGGGTCCGGCCTTGGGCGGACGGGGACGAAGTCGCTGCAGACGGCGCTCAATATGCTGGGCTTCGGGCCGTGCCATCACATGGTCGAGGTGTTCGCGCATCCAGAGAGCGTGCCGCTGTGGATTGAGGCGGGCGCGGGCCGGTCCGGATGGGACAAGATTTTCGCGGGTTATCGGTCGATGGTCGACTATCCCGGCGCGCATTATTGGCGCGAGCTGGCGGCGCACTATCCCGATGCGAAGGTGCTGCATTCGGTGCGCGATCCCGACAAGTGGTTCGATTCCACGCAGGCGACGATCTTTGCGCCGGGGTCGCTGGTCACGCAGGACGACGGACCGCTGGGCGCGTTCTTTCGAAGCTTCACCAAGAACTTTCGTGCGCATATGCACGATCGTGCGTACATGACCGATTACTTCCGCCGGCACACGGACGAGGTGAAGTGCACGATCGCGCCAGAGCGGCTGCTCGTCTACGAGGCGGGGCAAGGTTGGGAACCGCTTTGCAAGTTCTTGGGTGTGCCGGTGCCGGATGCGCCCTATCCGTCGGAGAATTCGCGCGCGGAGTTCATCGCGCGGGTGGCGGCGCGAGGGACGTAGCTCATGGCGCAGAAAGTCACGATCTATCACAATCCAAGGTGCGAGACCTCGCGCAACGTGCTCGCGTTCGTCCGCGAGGCGGGTATCGAGCCCACGATCGTCGAGTACCTGAAGAATCCGCCGTCGCGGGAGGAGTTGCTGTCGTTGATCAAGCGTTCGGGCGGCACGGCGCGCGACATGCTGCGGGCGAAAGAGGCATTGGCGGAAGAACTTGGGCTGCGCGATGCGAAGGTCAGCGATGCGAAGATCGTCGATGCGATGATGGCGCATCCGATCCTGATCAACCGGCCGATCGTGGTGACGGCGCGCACAGTGAAACTCTGCCGGCCGTCGGAAACGGTCAAGGAGATCTTGCCGAAGGGGTGAGCGCGCGGCGCGCGTCTAGAACCGCCCGCCCGTGCGGAAGCCGCCGCGGCCGCCGCCGATTTTTATGCCGCCGATTTTCGGGAAGCCGGAGGACGGGAGGCGGAAGCTTGGGCTTTTTCCGCTGCCCCATGGGGTCGACCGGCGGCTACGGCGATCGTCATCATCATCGTCGTCGTCATCGCGGTCGTCGTCATCGTCGTCCCAGTCGCGGCGTTTGGAGTAGCCGCGGTCGAAGACGTCCCAGAGGACGGCGCCTTGGATCGCTCCCCTGACGATGCCGCCTATGAGTTCGGCGAGCATGTCGTTGTTGTTGACTTGGAACTGTCCCCAGGGGCCGTCGTAGTTCTTGGCGCGAACCTTGTCGCGCACGCCTTCAAGCTCACTGCGGCGGCGGGCGATTTCGCGGGCTTCGTCGCGGATCTTTCCGACTTCGGCTTCGGCTTTGGCGATGGCGTTTTGGGTGAGTTCGATCTGCTGAACCAGGCGATCGTCGTCGGTCGTGCGGGTCGTGCGCGCTTCGCGGTACATCGTCTGCAGGTCTTCGCGCGCGATCGACTGGGAGAGGACGGCGAGCGCTTCGTCGTGGGCACGGCGGTCGCCTTCGTCGAGCAATTTCGTGCGTTCTTGATCGAGACTTGCCAAGCTCGCTTGCGCTTTGGCGAGGGCTTCGGTCGCGGCTTTGAGGTCGGCTTGTGCGGTTGCGAGTTTCGTTTCGAGCCCGAGGATGCCTGCGTCCATCAGCGCGGCACGCTCGATCTGCTCGAGCCTTCCGTCTTCGTCTTCGACGCGTTTGGCGAGGTCGGTCGCGTGTTCGCGCAGGCGCACGGGTATTTCGTTCAGGAGCGTATAGTTGGGTCTCGCCGTGTCATAGCCGACAAGACGGGCGACCCAGCGGTCGATCGTGCGCGCGAAATTGCCGGCTTTGTAGTCGGCGGTTGCGAACTTGCGCTTCCACAGATACATGAACAGTGGGTCGGCTTCGTAGGGCTTGCGCTTCTCGCCCAAGTCGCTCTCCGATTGCTTGGCTTTGTCGTCGGCGGCTTTTGCGATATTGGCGGCGTCGGTGACGCGTGCTTGCTGCGCGGTCCAACCTGTGTCCGACGCGAGCTTGCTGGCGACTTCCGTCTGCATGGTCTTGATCGGTTCGCCAGCGGCTTCGACGGCCGCGGTTTTTGCGCGGTGATCGGCTTCCGCGGCGACGACCGCGCTTTGTGCGCCGCCGTGCCTTATCAAGAGTTGGTCGAGTTTGGCTTTGTGCGTGCGCAGAAGATCGAGCGCGCGGCGTTCGGCGGCGTCGAGGTCGCCGACGACTTCGTTGCGCATGAGCGCGTCGAGGCGGATGAGGGCGAGACCCTTGAAGCTGTCGGCCAATTGTTTGCGCTGACGTTCGGCTTCGCCCGCTGCCGAGGCGAGCACGGCCGCCAAGCGGTTTTCGTTGCCGCGAACGCCTGCGATCGCGTTCTCGACTTCGGCCAGGGCATCACGGCTCGATACGTACATCTATTCGTCGTCCCACGCTGTGACAGCGCCGCCGAGCACGGACATGGTGTAGCGCGGGTCGAGCTCGCCGCGCTGCTTCTCGCCCATGATGCGGTTTTCGATGATGCCGTTGTCGGTCTTGTCGCGGGCGACGGCGTCGAACGTCGCTTGCGGGACGCGCACGCCCCACGCATTGACGCGATAGGAGCGGCCGTCCTCTTCGTTCGTGACGGGCAGGGTGAGCGTACTGCCATCAGGGGCGATCGGCTCGACTACGATGTAGTAGTTGCGCGCGCCTTCGAATTCGTTGGAGATGCGGTAGAAGCCGGTCGTACCTTGAGCGACGATGCGCAGTTTGTAGGTTTGCACGAGCTTCGCGTGAAGTTCGTCCAAGCTTGCGAGCGTTGTGCGAGCAAGGGCGCTGAGACCTGCCGGTGGGGCCGATTGGCCGTCGAGGAGCAAGTCTATGCTTCTGGCGAGAATTGTTTGGCCGTCGCGAAGCAGCGCGTCGGCGCGGTCGCGGGCCGGTTGGACGCGCGCTTCGGCGATGACGGCGGCGTGCGCGGCGGCGAGTTGCTTCGGCAGGGTTTCGGTGAGTTCGATGCGGGCGGCTTCCTGCGCGCGCTCGCGCGGCACTACGATGCCGTAGTGGTAACCGCCCCAGAGCGCGCCGATGCCGATTAGGAGTGCGCTCGTCCAGCCTATGATCGCGCCGCGGCGGACCCACATGAGCGCCAAGCTGCGCGAGAGGCTGGGGGCAGGGGGCGTGTAGGTGAAGCGGCTTTCTTTGAGCGCCTTGATGCCTTCGTCGAGGATGCGGTCGGTGACCTCTATCCCTTGGCTCTTGTAGATTTCGCGCAGGCGTTTTCTAAGTTCGTCGTCGCGGGCGCCCCGGCCGAGTTCGCGCGCGACCAGAAGCTCACGATGGCGGATCGTGTCGACCACGTCCATCGCGAGCATCAGTTCGTCGAGCGTTTGCGGCTTAGCGGTCGCTGCCGCGGCGGCGCTGCCGGACATTAGAGGTTAAAGGCTTTCCCTTGTGCGACGAGGGAGGCGAGCCGCCGCTTCCCGTCTTCGACGGCATCGCGGATTTCGGCGGAGTTTTGCGTCGCGAGTTTGCGCATTTCTTCGATGATGATCTGCGACTTCTCTTGGAAGTTCACGACGCTGTCGACGAGCTTCTTCACCGCGTCAGCCCGGATCGTCGGGCCGTAGCCGGCGCGGACGGCCGCTTCCTGCACCTTGTCGCCGATTTCGGAGAGCACTTCGATCGACTTCGAGACGCCTTCTTTCATCGCGTTCACGGTTTCGGTCGACTCATGCAGGCCGAACATGCCGGTGAAGGACGCCTTGAGCGCGGTCAGCACGGTGTCGTTCGTCGAGAAAAAGCTCACCGCCTGCGCGTAGATGCGTTCTTTCGCGCTCGTCGTCTGCATCAGGCGCGCCATGATGACCTCGGACGTGTTGTAGCCGATCGTGAGGTTGTCGGAGAGGTCCTTCGCAATCTGGTAGCGTTTGTCTTCATCTTGCGTTTGGCGCAAGACTTCGTCGCGGATGAGTTCGAGCTTTGCCCGTTCGGCGGGCTCGGTGCCAGCAAAGGTGGCGACGGCTTCGGCGGCAGTGTTCAGTTTCTTCTTTGCTTCGTCGAGTTTCCACTCGGCCTTCTTCAGGACTTCGAGCGCCATGACCTCGGATTGCTTCAAGGCGCCGCGGAAGTCGCGGTAGGCTTCCAGGATTGCGGCTTCGCGTTGGATCTGATTCTTCGTTTCTTTCGTAACGTCGATGTAGATTTTGCGGATCTTGTCGAAGCGGTCGGCGACGTCGCCGCGGGTCAGCTTCATCCAGCTGTTCGTCGCGCGCTCCCAGACGCTGACTTTGCCGTCGGAAATCTGGTCGACCATTGCCTTGGCGTCATCGCGGATCGAGTTGAAGCCTTCGGTGATTTGGCGGTAGCGGTCGCCGACCTCCATCGCCGCCACGTGTTCGCGCACGACTTCGTTGAAGTTCGAGGCCTGGTTCAGGGTGCGGGCGATGATCGTGATGCGGTCCTGGTCGAGGTCCGAAATCTGGTGCAGCAGCGCATTGATCGGGGCTTCTTCGCCCTTATTCGCGGGGACGATCCCCATCTCGCGCAAGGTCGATAGCGCACGGTCGAGATATTGCATCGGGGTCTTGACGACGACGTCGGACATTAGAGTTCCTCCCAGCGGAAACGCGCGGAAACATGTGGCCCGTCGGAGGCGGTTATGCAAGGTTCTCGGCCAAATATTTGGGCTGGAGGCGGGCTATGATCAGGGCCGGGATTGGCGGGTGGAACTTTGCCGAGTGGCGGGGGACGTTTTATCCGAAGGGGCACCCGCAGGCGAAAGAGCTCGACTACGCGTCCCGCGTGCTGACGTCGATCGAGATCAACGGGACATTCTACAAGACGCCGTCGGCAGAGACGTTCTCGAAGTGGGCAGCGGAGGTGCCGGACGGGTTCGTGTTCTCTGTCAAGGGGCCGATGTCGGTGGTGGGAAAGGGGGTGCTCGCCGAGACGGGGCCGGCGCTCGATAAGTTCTTCGCGAGCGGTGTGCTGGGGATGGGGGACCGGCTTGGGCCGCTCTTCTGGCAGTTCATGCCCGCCAAGAAGTTCGACCCGAAGGATGTCGAGGCGTTCTTCAAGATGCTGCCCAAAGAGGTTAAGGGGCGGAAGCTGCGGCATGCGGTCGAGGCGCGGCATGCGACGTTTGCCGTGCCCGAGTTCGTGGAGCTTGCGCGGGCCCATGGCGTGTCGGTCGTTCTGGTCGACAGCGACAAGCACACGTTGATCGCCGACCCAACGAGCGACTTCATGTATCTGAGACTGCAGCGGACCCAGGAGAAGATCGCGACGGGGTACAAGCCCGGCGACATCAAAGCGTGGGCGGCTCGCGCGAAGACGTGGGATGCGGGCGGGGTGCCCGACGATCTGCCGCTGATCGGCAAGAAGCCTGCAAAAGCGAAGCGGGATGTCTTCGTCTACTTCATTTCGGGTGCGAAGGTGCGTGCGCCAGCGGCGGCGCAGGCTTTCATAAAAGAGATTTGAGTGTCAGGAGCGCTTCCACCGCTCCAGCTTCGGGATATTGCTCGAGAGTAGTTTCGCCACGAAGCCCGGCACACCAAACTCTTTGAGTTTGCCCTGCACGCGCGCCTGCATTTGTTCCAGGGTGAGGTCGGGGTAGGTGAACTTTCCGTCTTGATAGCAGTGCGAGCAGTAGGTGCCGCTCCTTTTGCCGTCTGCCTCGGTACCGCCGCCTTTCTCGTCTCGCTTCATCGGCATACCGCACGATTGACAATTCTTGTGGGCTTTCGCGCTCGGCATTGGCAAATACCTTTCTTTCTAGTTGCAAATATATGCACTAACGTTTTCAATTGCAATTATGAATCTGCGAACGCGAAGCGAACTTTTTGGCCTGCTTTTGACGGTGGAGCGGGCTACGGCGCCGCAACTGATTGCGCTTGCGGCGCCGTTGGGCATCTCCGCATCCAACGTAAAGAGCCATCTCAGCCGCTTGGTCGCGGAAGGTATTGTTCGCCGGGAGGGGGAGGTGCGGCGGGCGGTTTACTCGCTGACCGAGAAACACCAGGCCGTGGTGGAGGGGATCACCGAGCGGCTCAGCGAGGCGCAGCACGCTCCTTGGGATGGCTCGTGGTTGTTCTTGGCGATGCGGATGCCGACGGCGCGAGGCGAGCGTGATGCGTTGCGGGCGTCGCTTTGGTTTGACGGTTTTAGGCCTTGGGGACGGGAGGTCTGGCTTCGGCCGGCTTGGCCAATTCCATGGGCGCTGACGAAGGTGGAGCGCTATGTCGCGCGCGGGGGGTGGTGCGTCCGGGGCGCGATTGTGGGGACAGTGAGCATTGCGAGCATTCGGTCTCTTTATGCCGTGGAGCGCCTCGATCGCGAGGCACGGAGCGCCGCTTCCATGATATCGCGTAAAGTTCGGTCTTTGAGAGAGGATGCCGACGCGTTCGCGGCGCGGCACCAGCTTACGGCTCAGGTTGCCGATATCGTTGCGCGCGATCCCCGGCTTCCTGCCGAGATTTGGCCTAACCCCCAAGGAATGACAGCGCTCCGTACGGCCTACCGCGGGCTTGCCGCAGCCACGGCGAAGCCCGCGGCGGCATTCGTTGCGAGCATTGTACAGGTTGCAGATCACTGACGGCGAGGGCTGTGGTGCAGGCTCGTTGGAACGCACCGTTCCGCAAGCGAATATGTGCAAAACGCGTCATCGTCGAAACGATCGTTGAACGATTTCGCGAGTTGAGCGTGTTTGCCACTGCATCGAATTAAGAGGTCGGTAACGCTACACGTGTACCTTTTCGGGCGAGCCATTCGTAAATGGCGGTGGGAGAAGGGTCACAATGAAAATTTCCAAGAAAAATGCTCTGAAGTTGGCCGGCGCTTTGGTTTGCGCCGCCGTTTTGACGCCGGTCGCGATTGCAGCGACCACGACGACCACGTTCACGGTCACGGCGACCGTGCTGTCGGTCTGCTCGGTAGCGGCCACGAACCTCGCGTTCGGCAACTATGATGCCTCGTCGGGCACGCCGACGGATGCGTCGAGCACGGTGACGGTCACCTGCACGCCGTCCGAAACCTACGACGTCGGTCTTGACGCGGGTACGGGCGCGGGCGCGACTGTTGCGGTTCGCCGTATGACGAATGGCGCGAACACGCTCGACTACAGCCTCTATCAGAACGCCGGCCGCACGACGGTGTGGGGCGAGACGATCGGCACCGACACGCAAGCCGGCACCGGCAACGGCGCGGGTCAGGCCTTCACGGTCTACGGACGTATCCCGGTCGCGCAGTATGTCGCGGCGGGGAACTATTCCGACACGATCACGGCAACCGTTACGTATTAATCAATGAAGGAGTAGCGATGCATCTATCGACTTGGGTGGGTGCATCGCGCCTTTGCGCGGCACTGGCGGCCGCGCTTTTTTCTTTCGCGCCAGCGCTTGGCGCCAGTCTCGAGGTTGCCCCAACGAAGCTCGTCGTCGACGGGAAAGGGGCAACTACCTTGACCCTTGCGAACCGCGGGGCCGAGCCCATCATCGTCCAGATCGAAGGGTTCAGCTGGGAGCAGATCGGCGGGGAAGACGTTCTCAAGCCGTCGAAAGACGTTCTTGTCAGCCCGCCGATGGCGCGCATCGCGCCGGGCGGCAAGCAGACCGTTCGCGTAATGGTCAAGCCCGGCGGCGAGCAGGGCAAGGAGCGCACGTACCGCATTCTGGCGAGCGAGCTTCCCGATCCGGTCACGAACGATCCGCGCACGATCCGCGTGCTGTTGCAATTCAACATTCCCGTGTTTGCCAGCGCACCGGCCAAGACGTCGCCGCAGGTTGCTTGGGATGCGAGCGCCGGTGCAAGCGGGCTTGCCCTGAGCGCGCGCAATCTTGGCGCAGCTCACGTGAAGTTCACGAAGCTCGAACTTGTTTCGTCCACCGGCAAGCGGACCGCCGTCAAGTCCAAGGGCGTTCCCTATGTGCTTGCCGGTTCGACGCGGAACTGGACGATCGGAGGAGCGTTCGGCGAAGGCGACAAGCTCGTCGTAGAGGCGCGCGCGGACGGTAGCGATGCCTTGATCCGCGAAACGGTCGTTGTGCGCCGGTAGGCCATGCGCGCGCTCGCGGTCATACTCGCGCTAGCGCTCTCAACCGCGGTGCCGCAGCTTGCCTTCGCCGATGCATTCGATAGCGCGCAGCGCAATCTTCTGCTCGAGGTTTGGCTGAACGGCCAGTCGCGGGCGGTGGCCGTGCAGGTGACGGACCGCGGCGGCGACCTTTGGGTCGCGCGCGGCGACTTGGGCGCCATCGGGATCAAGGACGTTGCCGATCACGAGTGCAAAGACGGACAGGTGCCGCTGAACAGGATCGCAGGCCTGCGCGTCGCGATCGAGGAAGGCAAACAGCAGCTGCTGGTGACTGCAGCGGCCGAGCGTTTGGCCACGACCATTCTCGATCTTCGCCGCGGTACGGGCAGTGCCGTGACCGGAACACCGGTTAACGCGCTGGTCGTCGACTACGACGCGGTTGTCACCGAGACTGACGTGACGACATCGCTGCGCAAGACGTCGTTCGACGCAGCGTTGGCCGTTTCGGCGTTCACGGAGTTCGGGACGATCTCGACGACGGGGTTTGCGCATGCCGATGGGGAAGAGCGCAAGCTCGTGCGCCTGGACTCGACTTGGATTTACGACGATCCTAAAGAGCTCCGGCGGCTGACGGCGGGCGACACAATCTCGGGCGGGACGGTTTGGTCCCGCTCGGTTCGTTTCGGCGGCGTGCAGCTTGCGCGCGATTTTTCGCTGCAGCCGGAACTGGTGACGATGCCGATGCCGGACTTTTTCGGCGAAGCGGCTGTACCAGGTTCGCTCGACGTATTCATCGGCGCGTCGAAAGTTGCCAGCGAAGATGTGCCGGCCGGTCCCTTCGGCGTTCGCGACTTGCCGATCGTTTCCGGCGGCGGGGAAGCGACCGTCGTGGTGCGCGACCTCTTGGGCCGCGAGACGACGCGAACGATCAGCTTCTTCGGGGACAGCCGGATGCTTGCCGAGGGTTTGACGTCGTACAGCGTTGAAGCGGGTTTTTTGCGCGGATCGTACGGCGAGAAGAGCTTCGAATATGGCGATGCCCTGGTGTCGGGGACCCTCCGGCACGGGCTTTACGACGAGCTCACCGTCGAAGCGCATGCCGAGGCGACCGAGGATGTCGCGGTCATCGGCGTCGGCGGGATCGTATCGCTCTTCGATATCGGCACGTTCTCGCTCGCCGGGATGGGCAGCGCGAGCGAGGCGGGGGAGGGTGCGTTCGGTTCCGCATCCGTGCACGTGGATTTCGGCTCGATCAACCTTTTTGCCGCGATCGACGTTTCGACACCCGCGTTCCGGGATGTGGCGTCGTTCGAGAGTCCGGTGCTTCCGCGCGAAGCGCTTCGGTTGGGCGGCAGCGTGGAATTCGGCGACTATGGGTCGCTGGCGCTTTCGTTTACGCGTGTCGAGCGTCACGACGAGGAGAAGACTTCGCTCGCTACCGCAACTTATTCAGTCTCGATGGGTAGCGGTATCACGTTCGGGGTCACAAGCGTCTACAATGCGGAGCGCGACTCGCTGCTCGCGGAGACTTTCCTGAGTGTGCCGCTTGGCGGCGCAGGGCCGTATGCGACCGCCGCCGTTCGTACGCAGGACGGCGACACAGAGGTTCGCGCGGTGCTCGAGCAACCGATCGCCAACGACGGTGGCTTCGGCTATCGCGTGCAGGCGGTGCACAACGATGCGCTGACGCTCGACGGTCAGGCGCATTGGCTCGGGCAAAATCTCGCCGTGAACGGGCGCGTTGCGACGGCGAAAGGTGACGTGACCGCGCAACTCGGATTGGCGGGCTCGATTGTTGCGGCCGAGGACAGCATGTTCTTTGCCCGCAAGCTCGACGGGACCTTCGCGCTGGTGGATGCGGGCGAGCCCGGCGTTCGTATCTATCGCGAGAACCGAGAGATTGCGGAGTCGGATGAGAACGGCAAGGCGCTGATCACCGGCCTTGTGCCGTTCACACGCAATCGCATTTCGATAGCGCCAGGCGACTACGACATGTCGCGGGTCCTTGCCGTTACCGACGTCGAGGTTGTCCCCGGGCGCGGCGGTACGGCGGTCAGTCTAGCGCCGGCGAGCCTCAACCCGGTAATGTTGACCGTAACGCTGCCGGACGGCGCATATCCCGAGATCGGTACGACGGTGCGTTTCTCCGACGGTTCGCCGTGGATCGTCGGGCATCACGGCGGGCTCTTTGTGGAGAATTTGAAGGTGCCCCTAGAGGCGATCCTGGAGACCAAGCTTGGGCCCTGCCGCCTCGCGATCGTGGAGATGCCGCCACCGTCGCCCGGAGAGATTCCCCATCTTGAACCGATCGCCTGCTCATGGGTTCAGTGACGGTTGAAAAAGCGTAAATGCACGCGCCTGCCCGGTCGAAATAATGCGGGCGTGTGTGCAATCCCGATGCGGTAGAATCGCTGGCTATGCTTCGGCTTCGCCACAGCTACGTTCGTGCCGTTATAGCGTTCGCTACGATCATAGCGGCGGGCTCTGCCCATGGTGCGAGTTGCAACGTGCCGGCTCGGCCCATCCAGGTGACCGCGACCAGTCTTAGCTTCGGCAACTACAACGCAACATCGCCCACGGCCAATACAAGCACCATGACGGTGACCGTGCAGTGCGTGAGGCTGGTCGATACGCTGCCCGCATTTGTAGTGGCTCTGTCGAAGGGCAGTTCGTCGACATATACGCCGCGAACGATGACTTCGGGTGCGAATACGCTGCAGTACAACATTTTCAACTCGACGGCGTACACCTCGGTCTGGGGCGACGGTACGGGCGGAACGCAGACGCGATCGTATCCGGGTAGCAGCACGGTCAGGACCGCGACGGGCACCGGATACGGCCGCATCCCGGCCGGGCAATATGTTGCCGCGGGTAGCTATACGGATACGATTACTGTGACGGTGACGTACTGATGCGGCGGGGGCCGCTCCCTGCCGTGGGTCTGTTCGCGGCTGCGATGATCGCCGTATGCGATGCTGCTGTGGCGGCACCCAAGTGTAACGGCGGCGGCAATCCAGCGGTCGTCAGTGCTTCAAGCCTCAACTTCGGCAGTTACAACGCGGCATCTGCGAGCCCCACGGACGCGAATGTGACCGTCGCTGTGTTCTGCGCGTCCATCTTCCGCGAACTTCCGGCTTTCACAGTTGCCCTGTCGCGAGGCGGCGCGCCGAGCTACACGCCCCGCACGTTGGCGTCAGGAGCGAACACGCTGAACTACAACATCTTCACGACGTCGGGTTACACGACGATTTGGGGCGATGGCACCGGCGGGACATCGACGCTCGGAAATGGGGGCGGAACGTGGATCGTGCTCTTTACGGGCTTCGGGCGCATACCGGTAGGGCAGTACGTCGCTGCCGGGAGTTATACGGACACCATTACCGTTACAGTGACGTATTAGATGTGTATCGCGTGGCCGAGCGCCTTAAGCGCGGCTTCGTGGAAGGCTTCGCTTAAGGTCGGGTGGACGTGGATCGTGCCGGCGATGTCTTCGAGGACGGCGCCCATTTCCATGACGGTCGCGAATTCGCCGGAGAGGTCGGAGATGTGGCTGCCCACGGCTTGGATGCCGAGGACGCGGTGATCGCTTTTTCTCGCGACGACGCGGACGAAGCCGAAATTGTCGGCGGCGTCCATCGAAAGTGCGCGGCCGTTCGCGGCGAAGGGGAATTGGCCGACGATTGTTTCCTCGCCCGCTTTCGCGGCTTCGGCGGGGGAGAGGCCGCAGCTCACGATCTCAGGCTCGGTGAAGCAGACGGCGGCGATTGCGGCGGGGGCGAACTTGCGTTTGTGGCCGGCGATGATTTCGGCGACCATTTCGCCTTGCGTTGCGGCTTTGTGCTCGAGCATCGGTTCGCCGATGAGGTCGCCGACGGCCCAGACGTTCTTCATCGACGTGCGGCACTGATCGTCGACTTTGACAAAGCGGCCGGCCATATCGACGGCCATGTTCTCGAGGCCCCAGCCAGCCGTGTTCGGTTTGCGGCCGACGGTGACGAGGATCTTGTCGGCGGGCAGCGACTGCGTTTTGCCGTCGGCGGTTTCGACGATGAGGGCGGTGTTCTTACCCGTTTCGGCGGTCTTCGCTTTGGCGCCAAGCAGGACGGTGACGCCGTGCTTGTCGAGCCAGCGCTTCACCGGCGTCGTGAGATCAGTGTCGTAGAGGGGAAGGATGTTCTTCTCGGCTTCGACGATCGTGACGGCGGAGCCAAGCTTCGCGAAAGCGATGCCGAGTTCGAGGCCGATATAGCCCGCGCCCACGACGACGAGCTTTTCGGGGAGCTTGTCGAGCAGCAGCGCTTCGGTCGAGGAGATGACCGGGCCGCCGAACGGGATCGTCGGGATTTGCACGGGAAGCGAGCCGGTTGCGAGCAGCACGTGCTCGGCGGTGATCGTGACGGGGCCGGCGGCGCTGTCGACGGTGCAGGTTTTGCCGTCTTGGAACTTTGCCCAGCCGTTCACGACTTTGACCTTTGCGCGCTTGAGCAGGCCGGTGACGCCGGTGTTGAGGCGCGTGACGATGCCTTCCTTCCACTTCACCGTTTCGGCGAGGTCGAGCTTCGGCGCGGCGGTGAGTTTGATGCCGTGCAGGCCCTTGTCGGCAGCGCGGCGCATGGACTCGTATTCGCCCGCGGCGTGGATGATCGCCTTCGAGGGGATGCAGCCGCGGATCAGGCAGGTGCCGCCAAGGCGGTCGGTCTCGACGAGGACTGTGTCGATCCCGAGCTGGCCCGCGCGGATCGCAGCAACGTAACCGCCGGGGCCGCCGCCGACGACGAGGAGTTTCGGTTTCAGGTGTTCGGTCATGAGAGTGCCTTCGAAATAGCAGCTGTCATCCCGGAGCTTAGGTGAGCCCAACTGCGCAGCAGTTGGCTGCGAACCTTAGCATCCGGGACCCAGGGGAACAGTTGATGCGTTTGTGCGGTGCCCCTGGGTCCCGGATAGTAAGGCTCGCAAGGCCGGTGCTTCGCAACGGGCTCGCCTAACTTCCGGGATGACAGGGTATTGTAGGGTCATTCCATAAACATCATCGCTGGGTGTTCGAGCAGCGCTTTCACGCGCTGGATGAACATGGCCGCGTCGTAGCCGTCGACCACGCGGTGGTCGAAGCTTGAGGAGAGGTTCATCATCTTGCGGACCGCGATTGCGCCGTTGTGGACGACGGGGCGGTCGATGATCGCGTTCGGGCCGATGATGGTGACTTCGGGGTGGTTGATGACGGGCGTCGTCACCACGCCGCCGATAGGCCCTAGGCTCGTGATCGTGATCGTGGAGCCGGTGAGTTCGTCCTTCGTTGCCTTGTTGTCGCGCGCGGCGGTCGAGACGCGGGCGACTTCGGCGGCGGCCTGCCAAAGGTCCATCGCTTCGGCGTGGTGGACGACGGGCACGATGAGGCCGTTCGGCGTTTGCGTGGCGATGCCGATGTGCACCGGCTTGTAGCGGTGCACGACGCCGGCTTCATCGTCGAAACGGGCGTTGATCTGCGGGTAGTCGGGCAGTACGCGGATGAGTGCGCGCATCAGGAACGGCAGCAGCGTCAGCTTGGGCTGGTCCTGGCGCTTCGTCGCGTTCATTTGCACGCGCAGGGCTTCGAGCTCCGTCATGTCGACTTCTTCGACGTAGGCGAAGTGCGGGATGCGGCGCTTGGCTTCCTGCATCTTCTCCGCGATCTTGCGGCGCAGACCGATGACCTTGATCTCGTCGATGCCTTCGCGGCGTTCCATCGCGACGGAGCCGCGCGCAGCGGGTGCGCCCTTGGCGATGTAGGCGTCGAGGTCGGCGTGGCTGATGCGGCCGGCGGGGCCGGTGCCTTGCACGTATTGCAGATGGACGCCGAGTTCATTCGCGCGCTGGCGCACCGCGGGGGAGGCGAGCGGCTTGTCGCCGAATTTTCGCGGGGCGCTCGGTGCGGCTGCGACCGGCGCGGGTGCCGGGGCGGGCTTTGCGGCTACGGGCTCGGGCTTCGGTGCCGGCTTCTTTTCTTCGAGTTTCGGCGGCGGGGGCGGGGCGGCCTTCGCCGTCTTCGCGGCAGCGGCGCCGTTCGATTTCACGTCCGCTTCGTTGCCTGCGCCTTCGACTTCGAAGATCACGATCGGCGCGCCGACCGGGGCCATGGAGCCCGGCTCACCGCGCAGTTCGACGACTTTACCGGAGACGGGCGAGGTCATTTCGACGGTCGCCTTGTCGGTCATCACGTCGACGAGGTGCTGGTCTTCCTTGATCGTGTCGCCGACGGCGACGTGCCAGGCGACGATTTCGGCCTCGGCCGTGCCTTCGCCGACGTCGGGAAGTTTGAAGATGAAACGACCCATGGCTTAGCCCTCCATCGCGCGGCGCATCGCGGCCGCGACGCGGCCCGGGCCCGGGAAGTACTGCCACTCGAAGGCGTGCGGGTAGGGCGTGTCCCAGCCGGCGACGCGCTCGATCGGCGCTTCCAAATGATAGAAACAATGTTCCTGCACGAGCGCGGTGAGTTCGGCGCCGTAACCGGACGTGCGCGTCGCCTCATGGACGATGACGCAGCGGCCGGTTTTTTCGACCGAGGCTTTGATGGACTCGATGTCGACGGGAATGAGCGAGCGCAGGTCGACGACTTCGGCGTCGATGCCGGCGTCTTCGGCGGCGGCGAGGGCGACGTGCACCATCGTGCCGTAGGCGATGACGGTGAGGTCGTTGCCTTCGCGCGCGATCGCGGCCTTGCCGAGCGGTACCTGATAGTAGCCGTCGGGGACTTCGCTCGCCTTGTGTTTCGACCACGGTTGAACGGGGCGGTCGTGATGGCCGTCGAAGGGGCCGTTGTAGATGCGCTTCGGCTCGAAGAACATGACGGGGTCTTCGTCTTCGATCGCGCTGATGAGCAGGCCTTTCGCGTCGTACGGGTTCGACGGGATCACCGTCTTGATGCCGCAGACGTGGGTAAACAGCGCTTCGGGGCTTTGGCTGTGCGTTTGGCCGCCGAAGATGCCGCCGCCATAGGGCGAGCGCA
>CAZYGK010000029.1:0-33543 GCA_964647355.1 uncultured Flavobacteriaceae bacterium
TGGATCGCCGGAATGTTGTACTGGCCCGACAAAAGCGTGCCGTAGAGATAGGTCGGCACGCTGGACGAGAACGTCGACATATAGGCGCCGAGGTTCGCCGTCGTCTTAACGTGCAAGCCCAGAATGCGCGCATCCGCGTCGAGTGCGAGCTCGGCGTGAGTGGTGTGATCCCGCCCGTGCGCGTCGGACAAGAACGACTCCGACCGTTCTGCCGCCCATTTCACTGGCCGCTTCACCTTCTTCGCGGCCCAGGTGCAGACGACCTCTTCCGCATAGATGAATATCTTCGACCCGAAGCCCCCGCCGACATCCGGCGCCACGACGCGCAGCTTGTGCTCCGGCGCGAGCCCGATGAACGCCGAAATCACGAGGCGCGCCACATGCGGGTTCTGGCTCGTCACATATAGCGTGTAGCCGCCGGTGCCGTCGTCGTACTCGCCGATCGCGGCCCGAGGCTCCATCGCGTTCGGGATCAAGCGGTTGTTGGTGAGATTCAACGAGACCTTGGTGACGGCCTTTTTGAACGCGGCCTCCGTCTCCGGCTTATTGCCGAGCTCCCACTGATAGATCGTGTTGCGCGGCGCTTCCGGGTGAAGCTGCGCCGCGCCGGCGTCGGCGGCATGCGCCGGATCGACAACGGCGGGCAGCTCTTCGTAGTCGACGGCGATGAGCTCTGCCGCGTCCTTGGCCTGCGCATGGGTCTCCGCGATGACGATCGCGACATGGTCGCCGACATAGCGCACGCGATCGCCCGCAAGAACGGGGTGGGCGCCCATCTTCATCGGCGAGCCGTCCTTCGACGTCACCATCCAACCGCAGGTGAGCGGGCCGAGCTTGTCAGCGGCAAGATCCGCGCCGGTAAAGATCGCGACGACACCCTTCGCAGACTTCGCGGCCGTGGTGTCGATGTTCTTGATCTTCGCATGCGCGTGCGGCGAGCGCAGGAAGTACGCATGCGCCTGACCCGGACGGTTGATGTCGTCCGTATAGCGGCCCTGGCCGGTGATGAACCGATGGTCTTCTTTCCGTTTGACGGAAGCGCCGATAACGGAGGCGGTCATGCGCGCGTCCCCTTCATCTCCTTCGAGGCCGCCTCGATCGCCTTGACGATGTTCTGATAGCCCGTGCAGCGGCAGAGGTTGCCCTCAAGCTCCGCCCGGATCGTCTTCTCGTCGAGGTCGGGGATGCGCCGGATCATGTCGACCGCGGTCATGATCATGCCTGGGGTGCAGAACCCGCACTGCAGACCGTGATGCTCCTTAAACGCAGCCTGCACCGGATGCAGCTTGCCGTCCTGGGCCAGGCCCTCGACCGTGGTGACCTGCGCCCCCTCGGCCTGAACGGCGAGCATCGTGCACGACTTCACCGCCTTGCCGTTAACGTGGACGACGCAGGCGCCGCATTGGCTGGTGTCGCAGCCGACATGCGTGCCGGTCAGGCGCAAGTTTTCGCGCAAGAAGTGGACGAGAAGGGTGCGTGTTTCGACGTCACCGCTGGCGGCTTTGCCGTTCACGGTCATAGAAACGGAGGGCATGCGGCGGCTCCTATGTATATAATGTGTAGGCGCGCACCGTGTGCGAAAGGGGAGGGCGCGCGCAAGGTCGTCGCAAACGTATGCGCCCGTTGCCTAACCGGTCAACGGCTCAAGCGCTAGATCAGCATAACCAGCAGCACGACGATGATCGCGGCCCCGATGATCGCGGCCGGAAGCCAGGCCGGAGGCTCGGCAAGCCGCGTGCCAAGGCCGGGGGGGTGTTTCTCTCCGCCCGCCCGCGCCTCGAGAGTGGCGTCGGCGCGTGGCATCTCGATCCGTCCGCCGGCAAGCTCGGAGAATTTCTCGAAGAACTCGTCCGCCATCTTCTTCGCGGCCCCGTCGACGAGCCGCTGGCCAAGTTGCGCGAGCTTACCCCCGATGATCGCCTTGACGGTGTAGCGCAAGATCGTCGCGTCGCCGTCTTCGCTCAACGTGACCTTGGCCTCGCCCTTCGCGAACCCCGCGGCACCGCCGGAGCCTTCACCCGTTAACGTGTAGCCTTGCGGCGGGTTGAGATCGGACAACGTGACTTTGCCCGAGAACCGCGCGCTCACCGGTCCGATCTTCGCACGTGCGGAAGCTTCGAGCTCCGTGTCCGACAATTTCTTAACGTCTTCGCATCCGGGGATCGCCTGACGCAGCACCTCCGGATCGTTGAGCGCCGCCCACACCCGCGCGCGCGGTGCAGCAATCTTGTATTCGCCGGTCATATCCATGCCAGGGCACCCGCTCCGCAGTTTGTGATATCTCGTCGCTCGATGGCCTCGCCGTCAACGGAGATGGCGAATTTGCGGCGAACCTCCGCTGACAAGTTGTGTGACGCCGCTCACCACCCGCAACAACAACTTGTCATCCACATTTTAAATCGCCTGCCAGGAATAAAAAGCGACGGCCGAATCGCCTGTCGCCTTTTACAGGCGAGAAAAAAAGTATACTGTCAATTTCAGCGCACGTTGTGTGCAGTGCAGGCATGGATCGCGCGAAAGCGCGCCAGGCGAAAAAGGGCAAGGAGCGGTTCAGTGGACAAACCAGTATCAATCGCCCCGTCGCCGGAGAGTGGGGCAATCCGAGTTACGGGTACCGTTAAGTGGTTCAATAACGAAAAGGGGTATGGATTCATCGTCTCGAAGGACGTTGAAGGGGACATCCTACTCCACAAGTCGGTCGTCGAAGAATACGGCTGCGCGGCCGTCCTGGAAGGAACGACCGTCGAATGCGACGTCATTCACAAGGTCAAGGGTTTGCAGGCGCGCAAGCT
Organism: uncultured Flavobacteriaceae bacterium; assembly: GCA_964647355.1. GTDB lineage: Bacteria > Pseudomonadota > Alphaproteobacteria > Micropepsales > Micropepsaceae > SZUA-430. The sequence continues at coordinate 2,793 of CAZYGK010000029.1, forward strand.
CTTCAACATGGACGAAACGACGGCGGCAAAGGGCGGCGCCAGCGGGCCGGCGGTTAAGCCGAACGGAGAGGCCAAGCGCGCCCGGCGGGAGATCGTTCTGCCGGAGGCGACGGGCCCGGCGATCGAAGCGTTCTGCAAGTGGTTCTCGCGGCCGAAGGGTTTCGGCTTCGTGGTGCCGGTTGCGGGCGGCCCCGATATCTTCGTTCACATGGACCTCCTGCGCCGCTGCGGCGTGCGCGAGCTGCGCCAAGGTCAGCGCGTGCTCGTGCGCGTGATGGACACCGAGCGCGGCCTGTCCGCGACGGACGTTAACATACTGCCCGAGGTTATGGCCGCGCCAAGGCCGATCCGGATGATGGCACCAGCCGAGTTCGAGGCGCGGCCGTAAGAGTATCGGCCTGGGTGAAAACCAAGGGGGCGCGAATGGGCGCCCCCTTTTTGTTTGGCCGGACTGGGCGCGCAGCTCGCACCCGGACCGGAAAGTCGGCTATCCTCCGCCCATGCAAACGCTGATCTACCTCTCGCTCCTCCTCGCCGCCGCTCCGGTCGTCGTCACCGCGCCTGCGCCCGCGAGCGAAAAAGTCGTCGTCGAAACCAAGAAGGGCGAGCGCACCTTCACCGTCGAAGTCGTGCGCGAAGAAAAGGACCGCAACCGCGGCCTGATGTTCCGCCAAGAGATGGCCGCAGGCGAGGGCATGCTGTTCGACTACGACCCGCCGCAGCAAGTCTCGTTCTGGATGAAGAATACGTTCTTGCCCCTCGACATCATCTTTATCGGCGCCGACGGCCGCATCCTCAATATCGCCGAGAAGACGACGCCCTTAAGCCTCGAACGCCTGCCGGCGGAGGGGAAAGCGCGCGGCGTTCTCGAAATCAACGGCGGCTTGAGCGAGAAGCTCGGCATCAAGCCGGGAGACCGAGTCCGCCACGTGCTGTTCGACCAACCGCAGAAATGAAGCCGGACGCCGCGCCGCCCGAAGGCTTCGTCTTGAGCGAAAGCCGCGGGCCCTTCACGAGCCACAACGGACCCGTCTATCACTGCACGCAAGGCGGCATCTTCCGCCAGGGCTTCCGCGTGCTCGCGCACCACTGCAACGGCCACGGCATCGCGCATGGCGGTTGGCTGAGTGCCTTCACCGACGGCGTGCTGGGAGCAGCCGTCTGGCGCGAGACCAAAGCGCCCTCCGTCACGCTGCGCCTCAACGTCGACTTCTTAGACATGGTCCGGCCCGGCGAATGGGTCGAGGGCTCAGGCCACGTCACCCGCGCGACCCGCACGCTCGCCTTCGCGCGCGCCGAACTGACCTGTGGCAGCCGCAAGGTCTTAACGGCCGAAGGCGTGTTCAAACTGATGAAAACAAGGCCCGGCGCACCGCGGAAATAGGGGGCGCGCCCGCCAAGGCTTGCGGCCCACCCCGGAAGGCCCTATGTGAGCGGCCCTCTCTGAACCAGGATCGGGGCGTAGCGCAGTCTGGTAGCGCATCTGCTTTGGGAGCAGAGGGTCGCGTGTTCAAATCACGCCGCCCCGACCAACTATCGCCGCGGCTTCCCGCTCGCTTAGGCCCCGGCTGTCATGCGGCGTTCTTTCGGGCCGCCGTTGCATGCTCATGGAAGGCGTCGACAAGCCGGCTGAGTGCTTCCCAATCGGTCAGCTCGAGTTCGATCACGCCGCTCGTCTTCATGCCGCGTTCCCAGGCTATGACCTTCATCACCCAGCGCTTGAAGAAGTCATACTCCGTGAAGCGGAAGGCACCCGCCACATGATGAACTTCGCTGGGCTTCCACCCCGTCTCTTTGCGAAACAGATCGGCGCAAGCCGCCATCCCTTTCAGGTCTTCCGGATCTTTACCGGCGGCCGAGAGCGACACAGACAGGAAGGCTGTAGGCAGTGCGTTCAGCGCTTCGTGGTGCTTGCGCGCGAAGTGGATCAGCGGCGCCTGATAGACACCGGCATGCAGCGAACCGGCCAGGATCGCCGCGTCATAGTCTTGCGGCTGCAGGTCCAACGGCTGGTCGGTCGCGTCAATCAAGGCCACGACATCGCCGCGGCCTTTCAGCTTCGTCGTCACGAAGTCAGCAATCTTGCGTGTCTGCCCTTCGGTCGTGCCGTAGAGAACGAGAATCTTCATGGGCGTTGCTCCTCGACTGGCTCAAGTCTCACCGAGGGCGGCGATCGGCAACATGACCTGGGTCAAGACCGCTGCGCTTGCGGTTGCCTGACATACGCCCCGGGCGCTGGGCCGAGAGGCGGATTGCCGCGCGCTGCCTCGACCGGACGCACCCGCTGCCTTGCGGCGGCGTCAGGTGCCATTTAGTGCGTCTCGTCGGGCATCTCGCGAGCCATGTCCGACATCAGTTCGCCGCACCGTTGCCATTCTTTGAGATAAGCGCGCGTCGCATCGGCAAACCACCTCTGCTGCGCTGCGAACAGATCGGGCAGACTCTTGCACGAGCCGAACTCTTCGACGGCCTTGACGTTGTCTTCGAGGCGCTGGTTGAAAAAGCGCACGCCTTCCTTCTGAAGCGTCGCAAAACTACGGCCGAACATCGACGCGCCGCGCCCGAACGCCTCCGTCATGGGCGTCGCGATCGTTGCGGGAAACGGTGCATCTTCGTGACGCTGACGGGGTCGTTGGTGCATCTGAAACTCCGGCGGGTTCGAGGTTGAGACTCATTGCACGCCCTGCAAGGCGCGGACTTGCGCCAGGTCAAAATGAGAGATCGCCTGCGACTTTGATGGGCATCAAAGCAACATCGGGACCGGGCGCGTAGAAGAGAGGGCCGAACGGACGTAAACTCGGATCAGGGCCATGGATTTCGCAATGGCGCTCCCTGCGCTGAAACTCGCCTATATCATTGAAAAGGCGCGCGAGTTCGACGCGCTGGTCGATGAAGACGACCCGGACTCGGGTTCAAACCCGAGTGACGATTTGGAGGTCGCCGTTCTGGAGGCAACTCCTGACAATCCGACGGAGGATGAACTCACGGCGGCGCTAGCGAACTTGAACGACGACGAGCTGACGGAGTTGCTCGCTCTTCTTTGGGTGGGACGCGGCGACTACGACCGCGCGAGCTGGCGCGACGCCGTGCGTCAGGCACGCGAAGCCAAGAACAAGCGGATAGTACGCTACCTGGTCGGCACGCCGATGCTCGGCGACCTCATCGAAGAGGGTTTGGCGGAACTCGGCGTGTCTGTGCCGCTTCCTCTAGAGGAAACGTCCTAGCCATGACGATCTCCCATCGGAAGTACACCGATCGCCACGATGCGGGACGCCAGCTCGTGCCGCTGCTCGCCAACTGGAGGAGCGCTGGCGCTGTCGTCTTTGCCCTGCCGCGCGGCGGCGTTCCGGTCGCTGTCGAAATCGCAAAGGCTCTCGATGCGCCCCTCGATCTTCTCTATGTGCGCAAGATCGGTGCGCCGCTAGAGCCCGAGCTTGCGATGGGTGCGATCGTCGATGGCGCCGATCCGGATGTCGTATTGAACGAAGCACTGATCGCAAGGTTGGGGATATCGCAAGCGCTGGTAAACGACATCACCGCGCGCGAGTTGAAGGAGATCGAGCGGCGACGCAAGCGATACCGCGTGTCTGCTAAGCCGCTGATGCCGACTGGGCGCCCAGCGATTGTCGTAGATGACGGCATGGCGACCGGGGCTTCTATGCGCGCTGCCGTCAAGGCGCTGCGCAGGCGCGGAGCGACGAGGGTCATCGCCGCGGTCCCGGTTGCGCCGCCCGATGCTGTCGCGGCTCTTGAAGCCGATGGGGCAGAGGTCGTATGCCCGCTGGTGACGGACCAATTCGCCGGCGTAGGCGCGTTCTATCGCGACTTCCGGCAGCTCAGCGATGTCGATGTTAGCGCCGCCCTCGACGAAATACGGCACGACCGTGCGGTCAATGACGAAAGCCAGTTCGCCGATTGAAGGAGCGAGGATGCGAATGCCGGTCCAAATAGTCCTGAAGAAGGTACCGCAGCCAGCCACCGCGCGCGCCGAGATCCTCAAGGCCGCTGGCGCCCTGGAGCGCTTTCATGACCGCATCACGGGCTGCCGGGTTTCTGTGACAAATCCGGACGCGCGCCACCGCACGGGCGGACTACTCGATGTGCACGTGGTCGTAAGCGTGCCCGGTCACCAAGATATCGTCGTCAGCCGGCGCGCGGAAGATCAGCCGGAGCGCGAACACTTGACGGTGTCGTTGCGAAAGGCCTTCGCGCAAGTAAGGCGGCGCTTGCAGGATACGGCGCGCGAAATGCGCGGCGACGTGAAGCGTTCGCGCGCGCGCAGCCGCACGCCTAGTGCGACCCGGGAAAGCTGACGGCGATGTGTTTCTCCGCAACGGCCAGTTTCGTGACGGCAGGTCTTACCGCGGCCGTGGGCGTTTACGCCGTTTCCCGGTCAAGAGGCATGCGCGAATTCCCCTTGGCCTCGATGCCTATCTTCTTTGCCGTGCAGCAGCTGGTAGAGGGTGGGCTTTGGCTCACGTTGCCGATTGCGCCGGAGGGAGCAGCCTCGTCGTGGCTCAGTCACGCGTTTCTCGTGTTCGCTCTGATTTTTTGGCCGGTGTTTGCGCCGTTGGCCGCGTTCTCGATTGAGCCGGACGCCGTTCGCCGGCGTGTGATTGGCATCTGTCTCGCGACCGGCAGCGCGGTATCCGCCTACTTTCTTTGGGTGCTGCTGACGCAGCCGCACCAGGCGCTTATCGCCGGTGGTCACATCAGCTACTTGATCGGCGAAACGCCGGTGTCGGTCGAGGGCGCGTACATGGTCGCAACGACGATGGGCTTGGTTGTCTCCTCGCACCGGCCGGTGGCGGTGCTGGGGCTAATCGTGCTCGCAGGCTCGATTGTTAGTTACGCGGTCTATATGGAAATGTTTGTCTCTGTCTGGTGCTTCTTCGCGGCCGTGGCCAGCGTTGTCGTCGCCGGTCACTTCCGCGTTGTTGCTGCGCGGCGGTCGGTCGGCGGCTAGGCCGCCTTGCGGAAATGCTTGTCGCCATCGATGTGGACTTCGCCGGTCGCCAGTCGCTCTAGCATGGCGCGATCTTGAATTCGGATTTGCCGCCAGCCGCGCAGGCTGATCACGTGCGAGACCTTCAAATCGGTGAGCGACCGGCTCACGGTTTCAACCGACAGACAAAGGAAGTCGGCGATGTCGCTGCGGCGGACGGGTAGGAAAATGTTGGTGGTATCCAGCCCTTTGCGCTCGTTGCGGCGGACAAGCGCCAACAGGAACGTCGCGATCCTGCCCGTCGCACAGAGGCGGCCGATCGTCAGCAGATGGTCGCGCGCATCGGTCACGTCACGAGAGAGTGATTCAAGCAGCTCCTTCGCGAGTGACGGATCGCCTGCGGCGCGGCGCCACAGTGCGGACAAGGGAACAGAGCAGATTCGCGTCGCCGCGAGCGTTTGCGCGTCATACGTGTGCTCATCTCCCGCTTCCAGGCCGATGATGTCCCCGGGAAAGCCGAAGCTTACAATCTGCCGCGTTCCGTCACTCAAGATCTTGTAGACCAGCACGGCGCCGCTCTCGATCTTGTAAGCATTCGATTTGCTGTCGCCCTCGGCGAAAAGGGGCTCGCCCGACTTGAGCTGGCGGCTGGGCGTGTCGGCGAAGCAGAGGTCAAGTCTGCCCATCTGCACGCTTGGTGCCGGGCGGCGGCGAAAGGGCACGGTGGTAACTTCGGTCTGGTGTGCGCTGGTTAACATCGTCGGCTCCTCCGCATGGGCAGATAATGGTGGAAGCTGACACCCTCACTGAAACGGGCGCTTGTCTCGTTTGTGACGGAGTGTAACAAAGAGAAACGGTCTGTAATCCGGAGCCCCAAAGATACGAAATGGCTGCGCGCGACCCGGTCAATGTGCTGATTGTCGACGACGAAGTGGAGGTCCGAGCGCTGTTGCGCGAGTACTTCGAACTGGAGGGCTACCGCGTGAGCGAAGCCGGAGACGGGGCCGAAATGCGGGCGCATTTGGCGAAACACCCCGTCACGCTGATTACGCTCGACGTGAACCTCCCGGGGCAAGACGGATTTGCGCTGGCCCGCGAGATACGGGCCGAGCGCAACGTTCCCATCGTCATGATCTCGGGCAAGCAGGACCCGATCGATCGGGTGATTGGACTCGAACTCGGTGCCGACGACTACATCACCAAGCCGTTCAATTTGCGGGAAGTGCTGGCGCGCGTGCGTGCTGTGTTGCGTCGGTATCAGCACGACGAACGGCCCGCGCCCATCGCGGGGCAGCCCAAAGAGCATCGCTACGTCTTCGACGGTTTCTCGCTCTCGCTGCAACGGCGCGAGCTGACGAATGCGAACGGTGTGGTGATCGAACTGACGACCGCCGAATTCAATCTGCTGGAGCTGTTCGTCACGCGGCCGGCGCGCGTGATGACGCGCGACAACATCATGGATGCCCTCAAAGGGCACGAGTGGTCGCCCTTGGACCGCTCCATCGATACCCTTGTCGCCCGGCTTCGCAAAAAGGTCGAGGCCGACACCGAGCATCCGCGTTTGATCAAGACCGTTCGCGGCGTTGGTTATGTGTTCAGCGCAGAGGTTCAGAAGTCCTCCTGAACGGCTCTTTGACGTGCGTCAAAGACGGTTTGCGGCGGGCATGTTTCCCTGCGTCCGCTGCTTCGCAGAGGCAAGCGTGGCGAAGCCGGCGGTGAACCGTCCCCAAGGCGCGAATCTGAACCGGTGACAACCACAATGTCGTTGAAGCAAGCAGGCGGACCCGCGGATGCCGGACTTGAGCGCCCACGAGGAAACTCCAGGGTGGAAGGTTGGGCGACGCGGGTCCCGTTACATCCGGAGCAAATCGCATGTCCCGGCCTTCAAAGACTCCGCAAATATTTGCGACGCGAGCGGATGTGGTGCGTCTGCTCGGCGATATCGACGACAACGGCATCGTAGCGGTGCTGGAGTTGACGCCGACGCTGATCGAGGTCGAAGAGGCGGCCGCCTGGCTCGACGGGCAGGATCCGTCGACGCCGCGCCAGGCGCGTCCGCAAACACCGCGCATCGCTCGGATTACTGAGATCGCGGACCGCGACGACGAGGATCCCGGGTATTTGCGCTAGGAGACCGTAATGCGCCTTGCCGCCTGGTTGATGCTTGTGATCTTGAGTGCGGCGGTTGTCGCTGCCGAAACCGCAGAGGTTTGGGCAAAGCGCACGATAGAGCAGGGCTTTGCAATCCTGCGTGACGACACCGGAGGCGTCGCGAGCCGGCGTGCGCGGTTTCATGCCTTCATAGTGGATCATGTCGACGCGCGGAAGTCCGCGATGTTCGCGCTCGGCGTCTACCGCCGGGGGGCAGACCCCGGCGCAATTGAGGAATACGCAGCCATATTCAGCGATTACTCGATCGAAATCTATGAGTCCCGGCTCGAGAACTACAAAGACGCCACGTTGACCGTGACGGGCTCGTTCGAGAACAAGCCCGGCGACATCACTGTCAGCACGCTGGGCGACATGCCGAAGCTGCGCGAACCGGTGCGCATCGGCTTCAGGCTGCAGAGTGCCGGGGGCTCATTCAAGATCACGGATGTTCAGGTGGAAGGCATTTGGCTGTCGCTCGAACTGCGCGACGAGTTCAATGCGCTATTGGGCAAAAACGGCGGCGACATTCGTGCGCTGACGCGCACGCTAACCACGCGCACGAACAACCTGCGCGCGGGCAATTCGGAGAGTTGATCGGCATCAATGCGCCGGCGGCAGCGCTCCCTAAAATTATACTATGAGCTATGTCGCACGTACACTTGGACAGCGTGAACATGTCCTCTTTCAGACGGGCTATCACTGGCTCGTTTGGTTCGGCTCCGCGCTGCTGGTGATGCCCGCACTCGGCATCGCCTTGGGTGCCTATCCCTTCACCGCCCTGGACTATTCGCTACTGGCCCTCAGCCTGATCCCGGCGTCCGTTGGAGTCTACAATTTCGCCCGGGCGAAGTTGGTTGAGATTGTCGTGACGAACGAACGCGTCGTCTACAAGACGGGGCTGATCGCGTTTCGTACGGAGGAAATCGCCCTCGACAACATCGAGACGATCGGTATCGAACAAACGATCCTCGGCCGCTTGCTGGGTTACGGCACGATCACGGTACACGGCACCGGCAGCGAATATGTGACCATCCGCATGGTGAACGATCCCGTCAGCCTCCGCCGCCACATACCAATGGCACAGGAGGACATCGACGAACCCGCGCAGGTCGCGGCTTAGCCCAGTGCCTCGCGCACGGCGCGGGCGAGTTCGGCGATCGCGTAGGGCTTGCGGAGAACCTCGACGTTGCGGCTGGCCTCGCGCTCGCCGTTCTGCGCCACTTCGCCGGTGAAACCCGACGTAAGAAGCACCTTGATCTCCGGTCTGTTGGTACGCACCCACTTCACGAGTTGGAAGCCCGACATGCCGCCCGGCATCACCACGTCGGAGAACACGAGGTCGATTTTCGCCGGGCCTTGCAGCACGGTAATCGCGGCCGGCGCGTTTTCGGCGGTTACGACTTTGTAGCCGAGCATGTCGAGACGCTTCACGGTGACATCGCGCACATCTGGATTGTCCTCGACGACGAGGATCGTCTCGCCGGCCGATGCCTCCGCCAGCGGCGCGGGACGGTCGAGCGCAGTGGCCGACGCGGACGAGCGCGGCAGATAGAGGCGGACTGCGGTGCCTCTGCCCACCTCGCTGTAGATCGAAAGATGGCCGCCCGACTGCTTCGCAAAGCCGTAGATCGTGCTCAAGCCAAGCCCGGTCCCGCGGCCCGCCTCCTTTGTCGTGAAGTACGGTTCGAATACGCGCGTCAGATGCTCGGGCGGGATACCGGTGCCGGTGTCGTTGACGGAGAGCATCACATAGTCGCCGGGCGTCAAGCCGCTCTCGCCGACGACATCGTCCGGCCCGAGCGCCTTGTTCGTGGTTTGAATGACGAGTTTGCCGCCATTGGGCATGGCGTCGCGCGCATTGATGGCGAGGTTCAGGATAGCGTTTTCAACCTCGCTGACGTCGGCCACCGTGGGCCAGAGGTCGGGCGCGAACTCGCTTCGGATTTCGATCTGGTCGCCCAATGTGCGCTTCAGAACGTCGGTCATGCTTCGCGCGACCTCGTTCAGGTCGAGCGTTACGGGCTGCAGACGTTGCCGCCGGCCGATGATCAGTAGACGGTTCGCGAGTCTGCCGCCCATCTTGGCTGCTTCATCAGAACGGCGCAGAAGGTCGCGGGCCTTGTCGTCCAGTTGCCGAAGACCCAAAAGCTCGAGGTTGCCGGTGATCACCGTCAACAAGTTGTTGAAGTCGTGCGCCATGCCGCCGGCGAGTTCACCGACCGCCTGAAGCTTCTGCGATCGCAGCAGAGCGGTCTGCGCATCTTCACGGCGCTCGATCTCCTCACGCAACGCGGCCGTTCGTTCGGCGACGCGTCCTTCAAGGGCGAGCTCGACTTCCTTGCGCTCCGTGATGTCATAGACGACGCCGGTCGTTTGGCGCGGCGCCCCGTCGACGCCTCTTTCGGCGTAGGCGTGCGCCGCCAACCAGCGAATCGGATGTCCCTCGATTTGGATACGAAGCTGCTCGTGCACCTCGCCGCCGGCCGCATGTGCGCGTGCCAGGGCTTCCCGAAGTCTCAGCACGTCATCTGGATGAACGTGACGAAAGCGATCTTCTGACGCGAAGTTGCCGCCCTTGTCGCCAAGGCCAAACAGCTTCGAAGCCGTCGCGTCGAGCCTTGCCATGCCGGTCCGTTCGTCGACTTGGAACGTTCCCATTTGTCCGGCAGAGAGCGCCAGTCTCAAGCGTTGCTCGCGCTCGCGAAGCAGTTCCTCTGCTTCGAGCCTGTCGCTGATGTCGCGCAAGATCGCCGTGCTGACGATCCCGGTGGGCGTCTCCAGTTTCGATATCGAGATCTCGGCCGGAAACTCGTTGCCGTCCTTGCGCACCCCAGTGACGGCGCCACGCTCGCCCATGCGGCGCGATTGAACCGTTGATGACGCGAACTGACGGATGTGATCTTCATGCGAAGCCGCGGCGCGGTTAGGGAGCAGGATCGCAAGCGGTTTCCCGATCGCTTCCGCGGCGGTGTACCCGAAGATGCGTTCGGCCCCATGGTTGAAGACCGTGATATGCTGCATCGGATCGATGCAGATGATCGCGTCTTCCGCGTTGTTGATAACGATGCCGCTCAGGCGGTCGTTCGCATCCTGGGCTGCCTGAATCGCGGCTTGCGTAGAGCGTGCCGCACGCTGCCGCACGAGAACGAGAGTTACGGCGAGCCAGATGGTCAGCCCCTCAAGAATACGGCTGGTGATGCTCGGGAGCATCGGCGGCGGTTCCGGCGACACGAACCACCCGGCGGCGATCAGCAAGGTGGCCATCGCGCTGGCTGCGATCGCCTCGCGGGGGCGGTCGAGCCAGGCCGCCGCAACGCATAGCGGCAGGTAAAGAACCCAAACCGCGAAGCCGTGCGTCAGCAGAATATCGCCGGCGAAAATAGCTGCCGCGCCAAGCCCAAGGCCGGCAGCCAGCAGCCACTGATTCTGTTTTGGGGACCCCGCCAGCTCAGGCTTCATGACCGCAGGTTAGCCGACGACCGCGCACGATAGAACAGGCAAACGAATAGCAATCCCGCTTGGACTAGCTCATTTTCGCGGCGGCCCGGCCAGAAGGCGCTCGATCTCGTGGACAGGATGCTTCGTCAGGTCCTTGTTCACCTCCGCCAAGACCTTGCGCCTCAGCCCGTCGGAGAACGCGTCGCGCAGCTCGGCCAACGTCTTTGGCGGCGCGACAACGACCAGGGCATCGATGTCGTTCTCGCGGGCGCGAAGGGCGGTCGCCACGTTGTGCGCGAATCGCTGCTCGGCGATTTCGTGCCAGTCGGTTACCTCAATGCCACTGCGGCGCCCGGTCAGGTGCTCCACCGCGCGGCCGGGACGGTCCGTGCCTTGCATCGCCGTCGCGGGATTGGCTTCGTCCTGGAACACCGACACCGTTTTCAGGTTCGGAAACATCTCGTCGCCATCGTTGCGCAAGACAAGCGCTTTGCGTCCATCGCCCACCAGAACCCAAGCCTTGTGCGGAATTTTCACGTTGGTCATCGCCGATCTCCTTTGCCGAGATATCGTTTACGCCCCCGAGCGAAGCCCACTTTGACCCGGGTCAAGCTCGACCAATCTTGATACCGGTCAAGGCGCGTTCGGGGATCGGGTTTAGCCTTGGGCCAGCAATTGGAGAGGCTTGTCCCATGCCATATCGCAAGATTTTGGTGCCCGTGATTGGCGCCGCCAGCGACACGGCCGCGTTGTCGGTCGCGTTCGCCTTGGGCAAGCAATTCGGCGCTCACGCCGAAGCTCTCTTCGTGCGGCTCGATCCGGTCCGTGCGGTGCCGTATGGCTACATCGGCGGCGACGTGAGCGGATACTCCGCACAGTACGCTATCGAAGCGGCGGTCAAGGCGTCGGACGAAGCGCAGAAACTGGCCGTTCAAGCGTTCAAGGCCGCGGTGGCCAAGGTCGGACTCGAAGTCAAGGATAAGCCGGGGGCCCGGTCCGACGGAACCGCGCACATGAAGGTTGTGCAGGGCGACTTCGCGAGCGAGATCGAACGAGCAAGCCGCTTAAGCGATTTGGTCGTGTTCGGACATGCACCGGTCGGTGACGGGCAGGACACGATCCGCGAAGGCTTCGAGGCGGCGCTGCTGAGCGGTACGCATCCGGTACTGTTCGCGCCCAGCGAATCGGTCGAAGGCCCTGGCCAACGCATCGCGATCGCCTATGATGGAAGCGCGACAGCGGCGCATGCCGTGATCAGTGCGCTACCGTTCCTAGCGCGCGCCAAAGCGGTGCACAGCTTCGAGGTTACCGAGGCGACCGGTGTGTCGGAACCGCTGACGGAATTGCGTGACTACCTGGCTCTGCGTGGCATAGGCGTCATCGAGCACCTCGTCGATCCCGGTCCGAAGTCGACGGCCGAAGCCCTTATCAACGCGGTTCAAGCGCAGCGCTGCGACCTTCTCATATTGGGCGGATACGGGCACAGTCGCATTCGTGAGTTCGTGTTGGGCGGCGTCACGCGCCATCTCGTGCGCCAAGACGTGCCGTTCTCGGTGCTGATGGCGCACTGATCGCCGTCAATCCGCGGGCCCCCGCGAGGCCGTGGCTTCCCTCAAGCCACCGCCTAATATCCGAGCCGTGAGGGATTCGGTCGGCAGGTTCGGTGCAGGATGGAACTTCAATTTCTCGGCGCGGCTGGCACGGTGACCGGCTCGAAGTATCTGGTGCGCGCCGGCAACGAGCGATTGCTCGTCGACTGCGGATTGTTCCAGGGCTTTAAGCCGCTGCGTTTGCGCAACTGGGACAAGCCGCCGGTCGATCCTGGAACGATCGGCGCGGTCGTGTTGACGCACGCGCACATCGACCACTCGGGCTACCTGCCGCTCCTGATCAAGAAGGGGTTTCGCGGCCGCGTCTACTGCACCGAAGCAACAGCGGATCTATGCCGCATCTTGTTGCCCGATAGTGCGCGGCTCGCGGAGGAAGATGCCGAGCGCGCCAATCGTCTCGGCTATTCGAAGCATCACCCGGCGCTGCCACTCTACACCGAGCGTGACGCACAGGCTGCGCTCGAGCATCTGGTCACCGTCCCTTGGGGCGGCGAGTTCGAGCCCGTGACCGGGCTGCGCGCAAGTTTCGCGCACGCTGGCCACATCCTGGGTGCGGCGACCGTTCGTCTGTCCAACGGCCGCATGACGCTCGCATTCAGCGGCGATCTCGGACGGCAACATGACACGATCATGCGTCCGCCTGAGGCGATGAAGCGCACAGACTTTCTCGTCGTGGAATCGACCTACGGCGACAGGCGCCACGAGAACGACGATCCCGACGCGAAGCTTTGCGAGGTTGTGGACCGGACCCTCAAGCGGGGCGGCACCGTGGTTATCCCTGCCTTCGCGGTCGGCCGGACGCAGACGCTGCTGTTCGCCATTGCCCGCTTGAAAGCGAAGAACAAGATCGCCGCCGCGACACCTGTCTATCTCAACAGCCCGATGGCCGAAGATGCGACGGATGTCTACCGCCGGCACCAGAGCGACCATCGCTTGAGCGAAAGCGAATGCGCCGCGATGTGCAAGGCTGCCCGCATCGTGAACTCGATCGAGGAGTCTAAGGCGCTGAACCTATCGCGGGAGCCGAAGATCATCATCGCAGGCAGCGGCATGGCGACCGGCGGGCGCGTCGTGCACCATATTGCGGCCTTCGGCCCTCACCCCGAAAACGCGATCGTCTTCGCAGGATTTCAAGCCGGCGGAACGCGAGGTGCAGCCATGGTGGCGGGTGCCGAAGAGGTAAAGATCCACGGAAGCTACGTTCCGATCCGCGCCGAGGTCGTAGCCCTCGCAAACCTATCCGCCCATGCCGATAGCGACGAGATCATGACCTGGCTCAAAACCATCGAGAAGGCGCCGCGCCGCACGTTTGTGACCCACGGCGAACCGGCCGCCGCAGACGCCCTGCGCCGGCGCATTCAAGACGAACTGAGCTGGGACGTGCACGTCCCGGAACACCTGGAGAGCCAAGAACTCCAGCGCTATGCGTGAGTGGCCAACGGAAGTGCGAGCGACACGTAACGAACCCAGGTGCAAGGGATTGAGTCTGTCACGTGTCCCCTGAAGTCTCGCGCTCTTTGGGGCGCGAGTGCACCTTGCTATGCTCAAGCCAACACACGGAAGGTCCAACAATGCGACGCGCACATTTCCTGATCCTGGCGGCCGGCATCTCGCTCTCCGCCTGCATGTCCAGCACGGACCAATGGCAATCGTCGAACTACCCGACCGCTGAACCCGGCGACCGCGTTACGGCGACGTTTCTAGGTGTCTCGACGCTCGTCTTCGAAGCCGGCGGGCACAAGATCGCGACCGACGGGTTCTTCACCCGGCCGGATATGCTGTCGCTCTTCTCGGTCGAACCCGACAAGGCTGAAATCGCGCGGATCGTGAAAGCCGCGAAGCTCGACAAGGTGGATGCTGTGATCACGGTCCATTCGCACTATGACCACGCGATGGACGCGCCGGAGTTTGCGCGGCTCACGGGCGCGGAGCTGATTGGCTCCCCATCGACCGGCCAAATCGCCGCCGGCGTCGGCTACAAAGGCGCGTCCCGGTACTTCGATCAGAACGTATCCTCGACCTTCGCCGTCCCGGCCAACAGTGCCAAGCCGCACTTCGTCGTCAAACTGGTTCCTTCGGTCCACGGCGACACCGGCCCGCTCAGCGACCAAGGCGAGATTGAGGCGCCGCTCGTTCCGCCTGCGGCGTTCTGGGACTACAGAGAGGGCGGCTGCTTCTCCGTCTTCATCGAGTTTCCGGCCGCCAAGCGGCGCGTGCTCGTGCACTCGAGTGCGGGCTACGTCCAAGGCGCGCTGGAGGATGAGAAGGCCGACGTCGTCTATCTCGGCATCGCCCCCTTCAACCGCCTGTCGGAAACAGAGCGCGAGGAGTATTGGACGCACGTGGTGGAGGCGGTGGGCGCAAAGCGCGTCTTCCCTATCCACTGGGACAACATGTTCGACCGCCTCAAAGTCGGCGAAGAGAACCTCGAAGCACTCGGCTGGCCGCTGAACGACTTCGAGGGCGCGATAGAGTTTCTGAAAAAGAAGGCTGGAGAGCGCGCAGCCAATGGTAGAGAGCCAATAGACATCGTGCTGCCCAAGGCCTGGCGCAAGACCGATCCGTTCGAGGGTTTGAAATAGCCGCTCACCTAACCTTCAGCGTCCCGATCTTCACTTCACCTTCCTGACCGCGCTTCAGGTCGAGATCGATGCTCTCCACGCGCTGTCCGGGGCGTCCCCAATCGCGGAACAGATGCGCGGTCACGCGCGACGTGCCGTTGGGATCGAGCCGGTCGGGCGAGTACACCTTTGCGCGCACCGTGTAGCGGCCCCGCGCCGCCCGCCGCAGGAAGTACGCCTCCGGGCCATAGCCTGACGTCATGTCGTTCGAAAGATGCCCGCCGATCAGCGTGCGGGGATAGCTGTAGATCGCGCGCTCGCCGTTCGGCTCGTCGACCCACAAATCGATATCGGCTGCGTCGTTCGACCAGTCGAGGACGACGCGCACGTCGCTGTCGAGGTTCTTCGTCAGCCGCGGGTCGAGGTCGAACGACCCGCCCAGCGCCTTCAACTTCACGAGCAGCGCATTCGCTTCGACAAGCGAGACCATATCGACCCCGCGCCAGCGGTTGTCGATTGTGTTCAGGGCGATCTCCGTCAGCAGACCGATCGCGCGCTTGAGATCGTCACGCGCCGTCTGCCGCACGAGTTCGGCGCGCTTGGCAAGTGCCAGAGCCAAAAGCCGGCGAGGCTGCGGACGGTCCGCATCGAGCAACGCATGCCGCTCGCGCAACGCGATCGCCTGATCGATGACGCCGTAGCGTTCCAGCCGTGCGGCGACCATGCCGAGCGTCACTTCGTTCGCCGTCGGCAGGTCAAGCGCCGAAAGCAGCGTCTCGACCGAAAGGTCACGTCGCCCCCTGCGATAGAGCCAGTCGGCGGTGTCGAGATAGAAAGACGGAACGTCGCCCGCCTTCCTGTCCCACTCGAGAAACACACGGTCGAACCCGGACGGATTGGCGTCGAACGCGTCGAGATAGTCGCGCTGAGGACGCCAAGCCGACACGGAGATCTTCACGTCCGCCGTGGGCGGTTGCCGCACACGGCTCCCGGTCACGGTTACCCTCTCCTCATTGCTTTCGACCGCGGGCGGCTGCGGTCGCAGCGGCACAGGCGGCACCACCACCGGCGGCGGTGGGGCCGCGGCTGGGCGAGGGCGGTCGCGCTTGTCCTTTTCGCGCGCCTTCGGCCGGGCGTTCAGGTCGAATTTCTTCTCCCACCAAGCCACTTGCTCGTCCCAATCCTTGAGCAATTCGCCGAAGCGGTTCCGCTTCGCTTCCGCCCGATCCTCCGCAGCCTCGGCCGCAAGCTTCGCCCATTCCTCGCGGCGCGTGTAATTCGCAGGCGGCCCGATGTCGTAGGTCACGTAATCGTCCGGATCCTCAAGCACGATGAACGACAAGGTCGGGCTGGCGACCGAGTAACGGCGCGACAGCTCCACGAACGCCGCGCGGCTCGCCGGATCCTCAAGCGTCGCCAACGTCGACGCGGCGACCAACGCCGCCTCGCCGTCGAAGTCTGCCGCTGGCAACGCTGAAAACCTTGCGGGTTCTGCGCCGTTCATCGAGACGGCAACGTTCGAGTCTTTGGGCGCCGCGAAAGTGATCCGCCACGAGCCGCTGGGTGCGGGCAGCGAAACGAAGGCAACGTCGCTTCCGTTGCTCGCGACCGAAGTCACCGACGGCCTCAACCAGTCCGCAGGGTGTGTGCGCTCGGAAATCACGTGCCCGCCGGTTGCTGCCGCCAAGTGTTGAAGCGCGGCCATGTTCGCCGTGGTCGGCGCGATCGCGAACACCCGGCATGGCAAGCGGGGCAGGGACGCTGCGTCGAGCGTCGCGCGCCCGTCGGAGACCAGCAGACAGGTCGCGACCGCGGTGTCGTTCGCAAGGCTCGCGAAACGCGTAGCCCCACCATAGCGCAGCTTCGCGACGCGCTGGGTGAGGTCGGCATCGCTGGAAATCGCCGCGCGCTCGACCGCACCGGACGAAAATGCAACCCACTCGATACGCTCGGGCTTCAACGCGGCGATCGCCTCGCGCACACGCGCAAGCTCGGCCTCGTGATCGTGGTCGCGGCGCGAGCGCGATCGGTCCCAATAGATACGAAGCGCGCCACCTGGCGCCGCCGTCTGACCGAGCAGCTCGCCCGACAGCTGCCAATACGTCTCGCCGGAGGAATGTGTGCTGACGATGCCGCTGGAACTCGGCGCAGGTTCCACCTGCAAAACCGTGTCGACCGGCCCCGCCGCCGTCGCGACGGCGGCGTCCGCGCGGCGGTCGAACCGAGCGCCGTTCATGGACGGCGCAGGCGCGTTGCGCGTCCCGGGATAATCAACGCGCACGGTGAGTTCGGTGCTCCCGGCGAGCCGAAGGGGCAGGCGATACATGTCGGCAAAGGCGCTCACGAAGCGAAGCGTCACCCGGCGCCCGGCCTTGTTGTCGATGGGAAAGATGCGCGTATTGAAGCCGCCCGCCTGGTCGACCTCGGCAAGGCCGGGATCGACCTGCTCGCGCACGTTCTGCTCATAGGCCGAGCGCGCCTTCGATTGATCGACGAGCGTGCCGTCGACCATGCCGCCGTTCACGTCGAGCGCGTAGCCCGTAACCACGGACCCGGGCGGCAGATCGACATGCAACCGGCCTTCGAGAGGGTCAGCGGTTCCGGCCGGCGCTGCGATCTCGAACGCCATCTCCGTCACGGCGACGCCGCCTCTCACCGCGACCTCGACGTCGAGCTTGCGGATGTCGAGCTGAACCCGCCGCTCCTCGTCCTTCACGCCGCGCACATAGGCTGTAACCTGCGGGTTTGCCGAAGCGGGCGGCGCCGCGTTCGTTGGCGGTCCGGAGACGGCGAGGGCGGAAACGAACGCAATTGCCACGTTCAGGCCGAAAGTCCGGCTCAGAGTTCGGTGCATCGACACGCCTCTCAAATCAGCGTCAGTATAGTTTCGTGGTGCATGCCGACAATCTTTGTCGCGAAGTCGCGCGAGTGCGTCCCGATCAGCTCCCTCGGCTTGGACGCAGGATTTGAGCGGTCATGTCGACATCTTTTGCTTGCATTTGTTCCTATTATGTTCTATCTTATCGGCTTGCGACAAGAGCCGTTGGGATGATGGGTGGCGAACATGGAGGCGGGGCGCCCCAGGCGGGGCAGGCTCCATCAGGATTCGGGCGCGCAAAACCGCCGTTTCACCCCCTAACTCTCGGGTACATGGGGTTGTTCGTCGAAATTCCGATGGGGTACCCCCCTCCACCCCGCGTGCAGCCCGCCTTGACCGCCCTCGGGCTAAGGGGCAGGTGACACCCCATGACCCGCAAACTCCGCTCCGCCGCCTGGTTCGACAATCCCGCGAACATCGACATGACCGCGCTCTATCTGGAGCGCTACCTGAACTTCGGCTTGAGCGCGGACGAGCTACGCTCCGGCCGGCCGATCATCGGCATCGCGCAGACGGGCAGCGACCTCTCGCCGTGCAACCGCCACCACCTGGTCCTGGCCGAGCGCGTGCGCGAGGGCATTCGCGAGGCGGGCGGCATCGCCATCGAGTTTCCGGTGCACCCGATTCAGGAAACCGGCAAGCGTCCGACCGCGGGGCTCGATCGCAATCTCGCTTATTTGGGTCTCGTCGAGGTGCTCTACGGCTACCCGCTCGACGGTGTGGTGCTGACCATCGGTTGCGACAAGACCACGCCTGCCTGCCTGATGGCGGCGGCGACCGTGAACATCCCCGCGATCGCGCTCTCGGTCGGGCCGATGTTGAACGGCTGGCACAAGGGCGAGCGCACGGGTTCGGGCACCATCGTCTGGAAGGCGCGCGAGATGTTGAGCCGCGGCGAAATCGACGACGACGGCTTCGTGCGCCTCGTCGCCTCGTCCGCGCCGTCGATCGGCTATTGCAACACGATGGGCACGGCGACGACGATGAACAGCCTGACCGAGGCGCTGGGCATGTCGCTGCCCGGTTCGGCCGCGATCCCCGCGCCCTATCGCGACCGCCAGGAATGCGCCTACCACACCGGCAAGCGCATCGTGCAGATGGTGGCGGAGGATTTGAAGCCGTCCAACATCATGACCCGCGACGCGTTCTTGAACGCCATCGCCGTCAACTCGGCGATCGGCGGCTCGACGAACGCACCCATTCATCTCGTCGCGATCGCGCGCCACCTGGGCGTCGATCTCAGCGTGCGCGATTGGCAGGATCACGGTCACAAGGTGCCGCTGCTCGTGAACCTCCAGCCCGCGGGCGAATATTTGGGCGAAGACTACTACCGCGCCGGCGGCGTTCCGGCCGTCGTGGGCCAGCTTCTGAAGGCCGGTCACATCCGGGCGAGCGCGATGACGGCGAACGGCAAGACGATCGGCGAGAACTGTGCCGGCGTCGCGATTGCCGACGAGAAGGTCATCCGCCCGATCGCAAACCCGCTGCGCAAGGACGCCGGCTTCATCGTCCTTTCGGGCAACCTGTTCGACAGCGCCGTCATGAAGACGAGCGTCATCTCCGGCGCGTTTCGCACGCGCTATTTGAGCAACCCGAAAGACCCCGACGCGTTCGAAGGCCCGGTCGTCGTCTTCGACGGACCGGAAGACTATCACGCGCGCATCGACGATCCGGCGCTGAAGATCGACGCCGCGACGCTGCTCGTGATGCGCGGCGCCGGCCCTGTCGGCTACCCCGGCGCGGCCGAAGTCGTGAACATGCGCGCGCCCGCCTATCTGCTGCGCGAGGGCGTGCGCGATCTGCCGTGCATCGGCGACGGTCGCCAGTCGGGCACAAGCGGCAGCCCCTCGATCCTCAACGCCTCGCCCGAGGCGGCGGCAGGCGGCGGCCTCGCGCTGCTCAAGACGGGCGACCGCGTGCGCATCGACCTGAAGCGCGGCACAGCCGACGTTTTGATCCCGGCCGAGGAACTCGCCGCGCGCCGCGCGGCGTTGGCGGCGCAGGGCGGCTACCGCTACCCGGCATCGCAAACGCCGTGGCAAGAAATCCAGCGCAAGCTCGTCGGCCAACTCGGTGCGGGTGCGATTCTCGAAGGCGCCGAAGCGTTCCAACGCATCGCCCAAACCAAAGGCATGCCCCGCGACAATCATTGACAGTTCTGGCAGGTAACTCTGACCCCTGTGGATGATCCTGTGACCGGTGTCACACAGGTGCCGGCTGAGGGCTGACTTCCGCAACGTACGCCTTCCAATAGGCGAACTGCGTGATGAGCGCGTTCGTACCCATTCGAACATCTGTGGAGCGCCCTGCGTGCGCAAAGACGTGAGTTTCCAGAGCGGCGGTTCGACGTGCCGCGGTTGGTTCTATTCGGGCGAGGGGAAGGGCCCCCGGCCCGCGATCGTGATGTCGCACGGCATCACCGCCGTGAAGGAGCAACATCTCGAACACTATGCGGAGCGGTTCGCGGCGGAAGGATATTCCGTTCTCCTCTTCGACTATCGCTACCTCGGTGCAAGCGACGGCGAGCCGCGCGGGCACGTCGTTCCGCATCTGCAGCACGAAGACGTTCGTGCGGCGCTAGGCTTCGTCACGCAAATGACCGATGTCGACGCGAAGCGGATCGCGCTGTGGGGCACGTCGTTCTCGGGCGGGAATGCGTTGTTCGTCGGCGCGCTCGATCCGCGCGTGAAGGCGGTGATGGTTCAGGTGCCGGCACTCAACATTCCGCACTCGCTGATCGGCCTCATTTCGCGCCCCGTCTTCGACGGGCTGCTGGGGTCGCTTGCCGAGGATCACGCGGTGCGCAATGCGGGCGGGCAGGGTGCTGCGCTTCCGGTCGTCGCCGAGCCGGGGCAGCCGTCGTTCCTGGCGGCGTCCGATGCCTACGAATGGTTCACCACGTCGGCGAAGACGGCGCCGAGCTGGGTCAACCGGATCTCGCTCGAATCGATTGCACGGGTGGCGGAGTACGTGCCCGACGCCTTCATCGAGCTGATCGCGCCGCGGCCGCTCTTGATGCAGGTGGCAACCAAGGACAGCCTCATCCCGGTCAATTTGGCCCGGCAGGCGTTCCACCGGGCGGGCGAACCGAAGACGCTCGAAGTCTACGATTGCGGCCATTTCGACCCCTACGCAAACGAGCCCTGGGCCAGCCAATTCCTGGCCGGACAGGTCCGTTGGCTCAGGGAGAATCTGTGACGCCTTGATCTTGAGGCCGTTCAGGCGCTAAGGCCTGCGCATGCTCGCACGTATCTACAGACCCGCCCGCAACGCCATGCAATCCGGCCAGGCCAACGCCAAGGACTGGGTGCTCGAATTCGAGCCCGAAGAAGCGCGCCGCGCCGACCCGCTGATGGGTTGGGCCGGATCCGGCGACACGAAGGGCCAAGTGCGCCTGACGTTCGACAGCCGCGACGAAGCCGTCGCTTACGCCGAGCGCTACCGCATCGCCTACCAGGTTTTCGAGCCGAAAGACGCCAAGCGCACGGTCCGCGCCTACGCCGACAATTTCAAGTATACTCGCAAGGGTCAGTGGACGCATTGAGCCATGTCTGGTGTGCCCCAAACGCTTCAAGAAGTTGAAACAAGGGCAAACGCCGGCGACGTGATGGCTCAACTGACGATGGGTCAGGCCCTGATGCAAATGGGGCGGCAGCAAGATGCCCGTCCTTGGTTCGACAAAGCAGCGGCAACAGGGCACCCGACCGCGAAGTTTGCGATGTCGCGTCTTCTCTTGGAGGAGGCCGGCGCTTCACGCCACTTTCCGGAAGTTCTGGCCCTGTTGCAAAACGCGGCCGACCAAAACGAGAATTTAGCGAAATGCGCGCTTGCGGTGATGCGCGCCAGCGGTGCCGGCTGCACGCCGGATTGGACGAGCGCGGCGGCGCTGCTGCTGTCGGCTGTTGCGGCCGGCGATCGAACGGCGATACGTCAGCTTGCGGTGCTTCTGTCGCTTGCGGGAGAACACCCGGCGACGGGATCATTGCTCTACGATGCCGCCCAGCGAGGCGATGGCCTAGCGAGCTTTGCAGTGCTCCGCCGTCATGCGCGCGGCCGCCCGTTGGCGACGCAAGCTGAATGCGCGAAGTGGTTCGAGGGCTTAAAGCAGCGCCGGCATCCCTTGATCGACAAGGTCGCGGACTTCGCCAAGGTGCCCGCCGCAGCCCCAATGCCGGCGTCGTGGGATGCGGCGGCAATCGGCAAACTCCCGATGCGTCCCTTGCCACCGCCGGTCCAATTGTGCGGTAAGCCGGCCGCATGGACGTTCGAGCGCCTCCTCACCGAGGAGGAGTGCGACTACATCGTCGGTTTGGCTGGGCCGCGGCTCGCACCTGCGCTCGTCATCAATCCTGCAAGCGGCGATCCGATGCCAAGCGCGGAGCGCACGTCGAGCAACGCCATTCTCCGCTCGTATCAGCAGGATTTGGTCCTCCACTGCATCGAACGCCGCTTGGCGTCGACCGCGGGCCTTCCGTTCGAGAACGGCGAAATGACGAGCATTCTGCGATACCGGTCCGGCGAAGAATATCGCCCGCATTTCGACTTCCTGAACGAAAGCGCTCAGGGCGTCGCCGGCTTTCACGTGTCTGGTCAGCGCGTCACGACGCTCCTGGTTTGCTTGAACGACGCGTTCGAAGGTGGCGAAACGCGCTTCCTGACGCCGAATGTAGCCTGGAAAGGGCGCACCGGCGACGCGCTGCTGTTTCACAACGTGACGGCGGACGGAAAACCGGATATGAACTCGCGTCACGCAGGCGCGCCGGTCACGTCGGGCGAGAAGTGGCTGCTTTCCAAGTGGTACCGCCAGGCGAGGTTCTTGTACTAGTCAGCCGCCATTGCGCTCAGCCTGACGCGTATGAATACTTCCACCATGGCCCCGTAGCTCAGCGGATTAGAGCAACTGCCTTCTAAGCAGTGGGTCGGAGGTTCGATTCCTCCCGGGGTCACCACTTTCGCGCGCCAGCCTTTGCATTTGGGCGTGGGACTTGAGTCCGGGGGCTTGACCATGACTTCCATGAACGGCGCGGCAAACGGTGCGGGCGAACATCCCGGCTCGGACTACGACCTCCTGCCTTATCCGTCGATACCGCTCGCCTATACGCAGCCGGGCGCGTTGGCCGCGATGGCCGTGCTGTTTGGGGCGGAGCCGCGCGATGCGGCCTCAGCCGCCGTGCTCGAGCTTGGCTGCGCATCGGGCGGCAATATCATTCCGCTCGCGGCGCGCTTTCCCAAGGCGCGGTTCACGGGTGTCGATCTGTCCGCGCGCCATGTGGCAGAGGCGAACGCGCGCATTGCGGCGCTGGGGCTCAGCAACATCACAGTGCAGCAGGACGACATCGCCGCGCTCCGCTTCGGGCAGGCGGCGTTCGACTTCATCGTCTGCCACGGTGTGTTCAGCTGGGTACCGCGCGCGGTGCAGGACGCGATCCTGCGCATCTGCGGCGAGAGCTTGGCGCAGGGCGGCATCGCGGCGGTCAGCTACAACGTATTGCCCGGGTGGCACATGCGCCGCGTCGTGCGCGACATTCTCATGTTTCACGCCGATCCGAAATTGCCGCCGGCCGAACGCGTAGCGCGTGCTCGCACGGCGCTGAGCACCATCGCCGGCACCGCAGCTGGCAACAGCCCTTACGCGACCCTGTTGCGCAGCGAGGCCGATCGCCTCGCCAAGGCTCCTTCGTCCTATATCCTCGGCGAGTTCCTGTCCGACCAAAACGCACCCTGCTACTTCACCGAGTTCGCGACCCGGGCCAAAGCCGCGGGTCTCGGTTATCTCTGCGACGGCGAGGTGGCGACATCCTTGCCAGAATACTTTGCTAACCCCATCGCCAAGCGTGTGCGCGAGATGTCGGGCACGAACGCGCTCGCGGTGCAGCAGTACACCGACTTCTTCACCGGCAGGCCGTTCCGGCGCTCGGTGCTGATGCGCGCTGCGGACATCCCGAAAGCAGCCGTTGCGGCGATCGATCCGGCCCGCGCGCGGCACTTGCACTTTGCGGCCGACCTTCGCCTGCGGGCCGAACCGTCGAAGGCCGGCGAACGCGTTTATCTCGATCAGCGCGGGCGGCCGATCAGGCCGAAGGGCCCGGTGTCGACAGCAATCGTCGAGCGGCTATCGGCTGCGTATCCGGGAACCTGCTCCGCCGACGAATTGCTCGCGGGCCTCCCGCAGACATCGGAAGCGAAGACACTGCAGGTGCTGACGCTGTTGTTGATCAGCGAACAGGCGACGGTCTCAACGGTGCCGCTCAAAGTAGGACGGCCGGACGCCGCGCGGCCCCAAGCCTGGGCGCTGGCGCGTCTGGAGGCGGCAGCGGGCCAGCCGCTCGTCACCGGGCAGCACCACGCACCGGTCCGGCTCACACCCGCGCTCGTTCAGCTGATGCCGCATCTGACCGGCGCGTACGATCGCGCGGCCCTCGCGCGCATCGTTCCGGACGCAGCCGCACTGGACCAGGCAATCGGCACCGCCGCGCGCAACGGTCTGCTGGACGCGTAACAGGGGCCTTGGGCCGCCTTTCGGTCAGCGCTTGTGCGCAGCGGCGCTGTCTTGCTCTTCGAGATAGGCGATCACCGCTTCGGCATCGATGTCGGAGAGGCTCAAGTTAGGCATCGGCAAGTTGCGGTAGCGCGCCAACAGAGCGAGCGCGGTCGGATCCTTCTCGGCAATCACCTTGTCGGGCTCTTTCAGCCAGCGGATGAGCCACGCCCGGTCGCGCGCCCCGACGACGCCTTTGAGATCCGGCCCGAGCTTGTCGCCCCCGCCGATCGTGTGGCAGGCCTGGCAGCGCGAGCGAAACAGCGTCTGTCCCTGCGAGATCCCCTTGATTTGACCGGCGACGGAGTAGGGCTGACGGCTCTCCGGCGCCGAAGCGTAGCTTAGGCTTTCGCCGATCAGGCCGGCGAGCATCTTGGGATGGTCGAACGGCGAACGCTTGATCCACTGCGCCGTCTTCTCGTTGCCGATAATCAGGCTCGTATTGTGCTGTTTCAGCGGTTCGCTGTCGCCGCGGATCAGGCCGAGCTTGCGGCGGATCTCGTCGATCTCCGCTTTGTTGCCGGTCAGGAACGTCCACCCCTTCGTAGGAAGGTCGAACGTGTACATATAGCGCTTCATCGCCTCCGGCGTGTCGTTCTCCGGGTCGATAGAGATCGAATAGAAGAAGATGTCGCGACCGAGCCTGTCGCCAAGCAGCTCCGCCACTTGTCGCATCTGCGCCGTATCGACCGGGCAGACGTCGGTGCACTTCGTGTAGATGAAGTTCAGCGCAACGACTTTGCCCTTGATTATGTCGTTGTAGAACCGGTGCGTCTTGCCGTCCTGGTCGGTGAGCTGCGTGTTCGGAAAGTAGCTGTCATGCCACGGCTGGCCCGCTCGTGCGGGGCTCAGCGCGAACAGCAACGTCAGCAGAAAGGCCAGTGCGGCGCGCATGCTCTCAAACTCGCGAGATAAGCCCCGCATCTTTTGTCGGATGCGGGGCCTCGATTGTTACTGATTGCCGGGGAGACCGAAGGAGGGCTCGTAGAACGTGCCTTCCCACTTTTGCACCGGCGTCGGGATCGCAATCGCCGCGCCCGGGTTCTTGACGTCCCAACGCATCAGCATCGCGTGGTCTTCATGCTGTGTGTTGTGGCAGTGCTCAACGAACGAGCCCAAGAACTCGCGGATGCGGATCGCGACATCTACGGCGTTCGTCGAGTCGGCCGGCGTATCGAGGCGGTAGACGTCCTTACGCGCGCCTTGCTCCCATAGCGGCGGTGCCGCACCGCCACGAGTCAGGATCTGCCCCTCTTCGAAGTGGATGTGGACAGGGTGTGCCCAGCCGGAGCCGCCGCGCAGACGCCAGATCTCGACATTGCCCTTCGTCGGGTTCGCCGTGATGCGGTGCGGGTCCATGGTGAGGCCTTGGCCGCCGTCGGTCGCGATCGTCCACGGTTGGTCGTCCGTGCCGTTCTGCTTCGAGAAGCGGAACTCGCGGATGCGCGCGGTTGCGAGTTCGGTCGCGGTAAAGGGCGGCGGCGGGATCATCTCCTTGCCGCCGGCGACATACTGTGCCGGGTCCATGCTGCGGTCGACGGCGCCCGCGGGCTGCGCAACCACGCGGAACTCCAGGAACTTGCCCACCGCCGGGTCGCCCGCATAGGTGCCGTTCAACACGTTGGCGAGGGGCGCCACGCCCGCAGGACCTGCGCCGTTCTGGTGCTCCATTAAGTTGACCATGTAGATCTTCGTGCCGGGCGCGAAGTTCTTGAAGTCGACGACGATGTCGTAGCGCTCGGCGATGGCTTGCGTCGGCAGGTCCTGGCTTTGCGCGTTCGGGAACGGAACGGCATTGCGCATCAGGTTGCCGTCGTTGGCGACCATATGGAACGGCACGCGCGCGCCTGCTTCGGTGACGATCGCGATCTTGAAGTAGCGCGAGACGGCGCCGTTCAGGATGCGGAAGCGGTAGCGGCGGGCGCGAACGTTGAAGTAGGGCTTGTAAACCCAGTTCACGAGTACGCGGTCGCCCAGAAAGCCGTCCTTGTTGAAGATGTTGAAGAACAACTGGCCGTTCGCGTCCCACGCCTTGTCGGCGATGACGAGGTTCACGTCGTAGTCGCGGTTACCCCAGTCGAGCGCCGTACCGGATGGCAGGCACAGGTTCGCGTTGGCCGCGTTCGCGTAGTGGCACTGGAAGCCTTCCTTACCGCGATCGACGGCACTGTAGTAGTTCATCATCGCGGCGCTGCCCTTGTAGACATTCTGCGCCGTGAAATCGAGCATGTGATCGTGGAACCAATGTGTGCTCATCGTTTCGCGCCAGTCGCCGCGAATGCGCGTCACACCGCCGGCGCCGTTCGGCATGCCGGCCCGCGGGTTGGTCGCGGTCGTATTGATCGTGTCATGACCGGCGAGCACCATCGGCCAGCGATAATCGTAGTACTGGCCCGGATAGAAGAAGGCCGCCGTGTAGCCGTCGCTCTCGGCCGGGTTGTGGCCGTTGTGCTCGTGCGTCGTCAGCGTATGGCGGCCGAAGCCGTTGTTCGCAGCCACATTGATCGGCAGACCGTTATAGTGACGGAACAGAATCGGCTCGCCATAACGTGCCATGAGCAGCTTCGGCGGCAGGGTTCCATCGAACGTCCAGATGGAATTGGGATCCTGCACAGGCATCAGCGGGTGGAATCTGACCTGCAAATTCTTGTTGGTCCCACCCTTGTAATAGAGGCCGCCCGGCTTGAACTCGCCGACCGCCCAGTGGTGGCGTTGCAGCGAGTCGCGCAAACCCAGATTCGTGCGCGCCCCGGCCGTAGCCGACTGGAAGTAGGCTTTCGGCATGAACTCGGTCCAGCGTTGGTGCGCGAACCATTCGCCCGAGGGGCGGCCTTCGATCGCACTCGTGGTCAGCGGCCTGTTGAGACAGCCCGAGCCGTTGCTTGCGATTTTCGCAGCCCAAGGGTTCGCAAGGGTCGTATTCGCGGTACGGCTCGCCGCGGGAAACAGTGGTTGCTTGAGGAAGTTGTCGAGCGCCACGCTGTCGGGACTCGCATCGCATGTTGCAGGGACTGGCAACTTAACGCAGGTCGTGCATGTCGAGGTCGGCACCGGCTTCGTGCCGAACTCTTCGAACAGGATCATCTCCTGCGTGAACGGCAGTACGGTCTGACCGTTGAACGTCAGCGGGCTTGCCGGCGCATCGGTCGGCACGTTGAAACCGGGCGCGGCCTGAGCGAGCGCCTGCGGCGCCGCCGCTATGGCGAGCGCAAGAGCGCTGGCCGCTGCCGCGAGTGATTTGGATGTGAAAGTCTTTGCCATGGTTGTCCCCATTCGTCGGAACTCGAACTTTGTCGCGTTCTCTGCCTTTGGTTTCGCTGCCGGCGGATTGCCGCCGGCAGCGCATTCTTTGAACTCGCGTTACAGGATGAAGTCGCCCGCTACGAGCGGCGACGTGAACCCTTGCAGCACGATTTCGAAATCGGCGCCCAAGTCGTTGTTGAAGTTGCCTTGGACCAACGTCGAATCCAGCGTGCCGTTACCGTCGGTGTCGATCAGCTCGTAACGAATCTGACCGGCCGCGAGCTGGGCACCGGCATTGGCATCGCTAAACGCGGCCGACCCGATGAACGCGAATACCGCGTTGCCTCCAGTCGTCGTGTTCGCGTCGATCGCCGACAGATCGATGTCTTCTGCGCCGCCGCCGCCGAGGAAGTCGAGAATGATGTCCCGATTTCCGGCGCCGACGCCGGTGTCCCCACCGGCAAAGATGAAGTCGTCGAAGCCGGCTCCGCCCGTCATGCGATCGGCACCGGCGCCGCCATCCAAATCGTCGTTGCCGTTGAACCCGAACAGCAAGTCGGCGCCAGCGCCGCCGTCGACGCCATCGTTACCGTTGCTACCGAACGCCAGCCCGAAAGTCTGCGAGCCGAACTGGATGCTTTGTATGCTGCTCAGTGTATCGACGCCGTCCGGGCTGCCGCCGCGGTTGTCGGTGACGACCAGATTGCCGCCGGCGTTCAACGAGAAGCCATAGGCACTCAGCGGCCCGCTAAACACGGCGGTGTCGTTGCCTGTCCCGCCATTCAGCGTGTCGTTGCCTGCGCCGCCGACGAGAACGTCGGCACCGCCGTTGCCGTTGATCGTGTCGTTGCCGGCAAGACCGAGCAACAGATCGGCGCCGTTACCGCCGTTTACGCTGCCGCCGCCGGTGTTGTTGCCGTTGGTGCCGAACACCAAGTTCAGGGCCGGCAGGCCGTTGAACTGGATGGTATCCATGCTGATCAACGTGTCGCTACCGTCGGGGCTTCCGCCGCGCGCGTCGGTGACGACGAGGTTCGCGCCGCTGAGCGAGAACGTGTAGTCGTTGAGCCCGCCCAAGTAGACGGCGGTATCGTTGCCGCCGAGACCGTTAAGCGTGTCGTCGCCGCCGCCGCCGGTGAAGACGTTGGCCGCGTTGTTGCCCGTGATCGTGTCGCCACCGGCGCTGCCGACGATGTTCTCGACCGAAACAAGAGCGTCGACCCCGATCTGCGCGCTCGTCGCAGAGCCCGTACCCGTGCCGTTTGCCAACGTGATGGTGGCGCCCGCCGTGGTTTGGCTCAGATTGTACGTGTCGCT
Source organism: uncultured Flavobacteriaceae bacterium (assembly GCA_964647355.1). GTDB lineage: Bacteria > Pseudomonadota > Alphaproteobacteria > Micropepsales > Micropepsaceae > SZUA-430. The sequence continues at coordinate 31,474 of CAZYGK010000029.1, forward strand.
GCCGTTGCCGCCGTCGTAGGTATCGTCGCCGTCGTCGACCGTAGCGAAGAACGTGTCGCCGCCGCCGCCGCCTTGAACGAAGTCATTGCCTTCCAGCGCTGTGATCTGGTCGGCGCCGCCGTTGCCGAACACCAACTCGGCCAATGCCGTACCCGAGAAGGTGTGCGTCTGCGCGTTGTCGACGATGTAGTGCATCGCCTCGCCCACGACGGTGTTCAGGTTTCCGAACACGTCGATAAAGGTCAGCGTCACCCGGACATAGCCGCTGTTCGGCGGCGATCCCGGGGGTGGAGCCGGAGGCGTGTAGGTGGTCGTGTCCAGGCTGACGCCGTCGAACGTCGGTTCGAAGGTGATGCCGTCGGACGAGATCTCCCAAAGATACGATACGGTATCGGCCTGAATGCCGCCGTCCGGATCGGAGAGCGTATTGCTCGCCAAGATCCGCGACGGCGTCCCGCCGCCGGTAATGCCCGATATCGCGACCGTGCCGACCGCATCGGTCGTCGCGCTGACGATCTCCGACAAGCCGTACTCGAAGCCTTGGAAGTCCGTATACCCGGCGTGAACCGAGAAGGTGTGCCCGATGTCGTCCTGCGTGAGTACCAGGTCGATGCTCGTCGCGCCGTCGATGGCGACGCCGTCACGGTACCACTGGTAGGTATCGCTGCCACCAATCCACGGTCCGTCGAGATCTTGCCCAATGACGGCGCTCAGCGTGCCGCCAGCGGCGAGGGTGCCGGTGATCGTCACGTCGGCCACGCCGTCATCGATCGCGTTGACGTCGATAAGGACGGTCTTCGGCTGGCTGTAGCTCATGCCGTCGAACAGCCGGTACTGGAAGCTGAACACCGGCGGGCCGTCCGCGTCGTCGCTCGAGAGTTCGGGCGTCGGCGTGAAGACGTATTGTCCGGTATTCCCGTTGAAAGCGATCGTGCCGTTCGTGACCGAGCCCTGTACGAGGCGCCACACGGGCGTCGTGGCGGGGCCGTCCGGATCGGGAACTTGCGGGCCGAGCAACTGGCCGGACACCGCAGTGTCTTCGTCGGTCGCGGCCGACTCAGGCGCCACGCTGATGACCGGCGCAAGGTTGCCGGTCTGCACGTTGATAAGGAACGTGTCGGTGACCGAGAGCGCGGGCGTTCCGTTGAAACCCTGGTCCGTCGCCGTGATCTTCACGGCGACCTGACCCGGTGTGTTGAGCGTTCCTGTGATCGTCGCGCCGCTCACGCCGCCGTTCACGGCGTCCGGGATCAGCGTGAAGGTCAAGCCCGCGGGAAGCGGGCTGCCGTCGGCGAGCGAGGCCGTATAGGTCAACAGGTTCGGGTTGGTTTCGTTGTCGCCGAACGTCTGCGTCAACGGCAGGAACAGGTTGATCGCATAGCCGGTGCGCGCGGTCGTGTCCGGCAGACCCGTGAGGCCCTGCTGACTGACGATGAAAGGCGCCGTGTTGACCGCCGGGTTCGGGTTTACGTCGACGATCGTTGTCGGTTGCGAGTAGGCGTGCTCGACCAGACCCTTGTTGTCCGTGTAGGTTTCGACCACACGGATGAAGTTGCCGATGTGGGCGTTTGTCGGCGTGAACGATGTGCCGGTGGCGCCTGTGATATTGATCCACGCCTGACCGCCGCCTGCAACGACGATCTGCTGCTGCCACTGATAGTGAACCGTAGCAGCCTGAATGCCGTCGGGGTCGCTGACCGTGCTGTTGAGCAAGTCGATGGTCAGCGCCGTGCCGACGAATGCGTTTACAGGCGTGGCCGCGTTCGCATCGTCGTCCGTAATCAGCAACTGACCTTCCGGCGGCAAGTTCGCGGTCGGGCTCTGGTCGAGGTTGATCACGCCGTCCGCGAACTGCAGCCGCTCGATGTTGCGGATCTTGTCCGTGCCTTCGTTGACGGGAATGGCCACGCCGTTGACGGCACCATTGACGGTCCCGTTGTGCGTGATGGTGATAAAGCCGTTCTCGTCCGGGATGAGGTTAATCGTGTAGTTGGCGATCACGTCGCGGTAGACGGCCGTGTCGATGTCGCCGTCCGTGACGTCCCAGCCGATCTCGCGCACGATTTCGGA
>CAZYGK010000030.1:0-32860 GCA_964647355.1 uncultured Flavobacteriaceae bacterium
TGCCGAACGCCAAGGTCGCGCATATCCCGGACACCGGGCATTCGACCTATTTCGAACGGCCGCAGGCGTTCAACGCGATCGTCGAGCGCTTTTTGGCGGCGCTCTAACGGCTTATCCGGTTCACCCAAAAAATATCGTCATGGCCGGGCTTGACCCGGCCACCCAGGGGCGCTTCAGCCATGCTCGTGGGAATGTCGCTCAACTACTGACGTTTGTGATTGCAGCGGAGACCCCGCGGGCTTCACCCCTGGGTGGCCGGGTCAAGCCCGGCCATGACGGCTTTGTTGGTTATTGAAAAACGAACGAGCGTTGGTCAAGCCCAGCCAAGACGAGTGGAGGTGCTTGAAGCAACGATCCACTAAGCCGCCGCCGCGCGTTTCTTTACGGCCATCGATTCTTCTGCGGCGTCTTGGGCGGGGCCGAGCCATTCGGCGACCGTCTTGCCGTCCTTGATGCGTTTGTCGCGCAGGAAGAAGCTGATGATCTCGTGGAACCAGACGCGGCGGCCCATCTTGTAGTACCAGCGGATCGCGTGGCGGATCTTCTTGTCGGGGTGCCAGATCAGTCGGCGGAGCGCGCGCGGTCGTGCTTGCGCGACCACTTCGATGAACTTGACCCAGAGGAAGACGCGCCAGGGCGGCATGTGGCGCATCGACAGGACCTGATGCTTGTAGTCCCACTTGCTTTGGTCGTCTTGGATGACGCGGCGGTGCTCGACCAGGCGGTAGTACGGCGTCCAACGGTGCGGGGTCGCGTAGAGCGTGATGATCTGGTCGGGGTCGTACGAGATCAGCTGCTTTAGGCCGTGCCAGAAGTCGCGGTCGGTTTGCTCGTCGAAGCCCGCGACCCAGGTCGCGAGCGAGAGGATGCCGTGCTTGCGCAGCAGCCTTATCGCTTCGCGGTCGTCTTTCGTCGTCGCGCCCTTCTTGATCAGTTCCAGCGTCGCTTGGTCGGTGTTTTCCATGCCGAGCAGGAAGCGTTCGAATCCCGCTTTCTTGTAGAGGTGCAGGATGTCGGCGTCGCGCACGATGTCGCCGGCGCGGGTCGAGCCGATGAGCGTGACGTCGACGTTCTCGGCGATCAGAGCTTCGAGGAACGCTTTCCACGGCCGGCGCGCTGCGCTCGGGTTCTCATCGGCGAAGTTGAATACTTCGACGCCGTGTTCGCGGTGGAGGCGTGCGATTTCGGCTGCGAGCTTTTGCGGGTCGCGGTGGCGCCAACGGGTCCAGAAGCCGCGTTGGCCGCAGTAATTGCAGAGATGCGGGCAGCCCCTCGAGAACTGGATCACCACGGCGCGCTTGTTGCCCCAGTAGGAGTAGCGCTTGTGGTCGATCAGTTCCCAGCCGACGCGATAGTCGTCGAGATTCTTGATCACCGGCGCGGGCGCCGTCGCACGCACTTCGCCGTGGACGCGGAAGGCGAGACCGGGGATGTGAGCGTAGCTCTGCTGCTTGCTCACGGCATCGAAGAGGCGCGTGACGGTTTCCTCGCCCTCGCCGCGGACGATGACGTCGATCTGCGGTTCGGCCTTGAGCGTGTCTTCCCAGAAATAGGTCGGGTGCACGCCGCCGTAGACGATGAGGGCGTGCGGCAGCAGCGCGCGGATCATGCGCGACAGCTTCATGATGATCGGGTGCGCCGAGGTGGATCCCGTGTGGCCGAACAGAACGGCGTCGGGGCGGTGGCTCAGCGCCTGCTCGACGATGGTCTCGTACTTCATCGGACCGAACTCGCCGTCGATGAGGCTGACCTCGTGGCCGACGTCGATCAGGGGGCCGCCGATGCTTAGGAGGCCGAGCGGCGGCAGCTGTTCCTTCGGGATGCGGCTGCCGATGGCGGGGTGCGGGACGTTGATGAGGAGGATGCGCATGGGGTGTGCCTCGAGGTCGGCACCGAGACTATGGCTGTCCGTGCTCCCGAGGCTGTGACGGCGGTCGCGCGTGATGGGAAAGTCACATTGCCGCCGCAAACGGCGCTAAAGCCAATAATATCAATCAGTTATCCGCGCTCACGTGCATTGATTGGTGCCACAACCAGGTGTTGAATGCGGGCTTGGGGAAAGACCGGTGGAGAACACCGGCTTTTTGGGGGACAGTATGAACGGCGTGTGGCGCCTCACCGGCTTGATCCGGGCGGCGGGTTGTTTCGTTGCGGCGCTGCTCGCCGCGCAGATCGCACTTGCGGACACCAAGGCTGTGACAGCGGCCGCTCCTTCAGCGCCCGCGGCTTTGCCGGCGCAGCCCGCGCTCGACCCCAAGGACATCGCAGCTTTTCTCGACGGTTTGGTGCCGCTGCAGATCGAGCAGAACGACATCGCGGGTGTCACGATCTCCATCGTCAAAGACGGCCAGGTGATCTTCGCGAAGGGCTACGGCTACGCCGACGTAAAGACGAAGAAGCCGGTTTCGGCCGAGAAGACGCTGTTTCGTATCGGTTCGATCACAAAGCTGTTCACCTGGACGTCGGTCATGCAGCTTGTCGAGCAAGGCAAGCTCGACCTCGATGCCGACATCAACACCTATCTCGACTTCAAGATTCCGAAGACCTTCGGCAAGCCGATCACGATGCGCAATCTGATGACGCACCGGGGTGGGTTCCAGGAAACGATCAAGAATCTGGGTGCGCAGAACTCAGGCAAGGTCGATCTCGCGAAGTACGTGCGCGAGAACGTGCCGGACCAGATCTTCGAACCGGGTACGACGCCATCGTATTCCAACTATGGTACGGCGCTTGCCGGTTACATTGTCGAGCGCGTGTCCGGCACACCCTTGGATACCTACGTCGAGAAGAACATCTACACGCCGCTGGGGATGACGCAATCGACGCTGAAGCAACCGCTGCCGAAGGAATTCGAGGCGGATATGTCGACCGGCTACAATTTGGGCTCGGGCGCGCCGGTGCCGTTCGAAATCGTGAACGGCTATCCGGCCGGCAGCCAGTCGAGCAGCGCCACCGACATGGCGAAGTTCATGATCGCCTATCTGAACGGCGGCGCACTTGGCCAGGCGCGGATCCTAAAGGCCGACACAGTCGCAACGATGCACAACACTGTTACCGCACTGGACGAGCGGCAGTACGGCATTGGGCTCGGATTCTACGAAGAGGCGAAGGGTGCGTTGAGGACTGTTGGGCACGGCGGCGACACGGTTGCCTTCCACAGCGATCTGCACCTGATCCCGAGCCAGAATTTCGGCTTCTTCGTTTCGTACAATAGCGCCGGCCGCGGGGACACGCCGCCGCGCTCTTCGCTGTGGCGCATGTTCCGGCAACGCTACTTCGTCGATCAGCCCGATAGCGCGATCGCCGGAAAAGAGGACTTTGCGCCGATCCTCGGAAGCTACATCTCGACCCGCAGGGCCGATACGTCGGTCTTCAAGATTTTGGGCGTGCTCGGGCAAGCGACGGTCAGCGACAATGGCGACGGCACGATCACCGTCGATGCGTTCCGCAGCGTGAATGGTCAGCCACGGCGCTGGGAGCCGCTCGGCAACGGCGAGTTTCGTGCTGTCGACAGGCGGGGGCGGCTCATCTTCAAAGCTGGTCCGAATGGGCAGATGGCCATGCTGCCCAGCTCCGCCAGCGTCGCGTATTTCCAGAAGGTGAAGGTGCACGAGAGCTCTATGTTCGTGAGTGCGCTGCTGTTCGGATCCATGACCATCCTCGCGCTCAATCTGGTTCTCTGGCCGGTAGCGGCCGCCGCCCGGCGGCACTACGGCATTCGCCAGTATTGGAATGCGATCGAGCAAATTTTGCGCTTGTTCACGATGTTGACGTCGGCGGCCTTGCTTGCGCTCTTCATCGGCTTCGCCGTCGTGCTGGGGCCGGGCCTTGCCAGCCCATGGGCTTTGGATGAATCGCTCGATCAGCCGCTGCGCATCGTGCAGATGATCGGGCTCGGCGGCGCGCTTGGGTCGTTCTTCGTGGTGGTCAACGCGATCCAGGCCTGGAATAACCCGATGCGCAGCATCTGGGGGCGGATCAAGGAGAGTGCCGTTGCAATCTCGTGCTTGGCGCTGATTTGGATCGCCTGGACGATGAACCTCTTCGATCAGACGCTGCGGTTCTGAGCCTCAATTGTCCTGCAAGGCGCGGGCGGCTTCGGCGATCGTGCTCGCGTCCCACAATTCCAGATTTTGCGCCTGCGCGATGTCGGCGCATTGATCCTTGTCTTCCGTAGGACCGCTGAGCGTGATCAGAAGCGCGCGGTCGGCATCGAAGTATGCTTTAGCGCCCGCCAGGGCCCGCACATCGGCCGCAAGAACGCCCCGGCCCTTCCACTGCTTACACTGGGCGACGATGCGTAAGCGGTTTGAGCACAAGAGAACATCGATGCCGTAGTCGTTTTCGCTGCGCGTGACCATGACCTGGCCGGTCTTGAAGTGGCCCGCGAGCAGCTCGGCGACCTCTCGCTCGAATCCCGTTTCGTCGATGTTCGCCGACCAGAACGCAGGCTCCTCCGTCCGCGCGCGCCGCCATGCGTCGGTCGCCGCAAACTTGCGCAGGGCCTCCTCATAGGCAACGCGCCGGGGCTCCGCCCGGCGGTAGCGCGCCTCGGCGACGCCCGTCTGTGCGAACAACACGACGGCGACCAACCCCAGCGAGACGGCCGCCCACGCCGCCGCAATGCCGGATTGGGGCTGCTCGAGGAGTGCGAACTGCTCGCTCCGCTCGGCGCCGGTGGCGATCAGCATTCCAAGTGCCAGCAAGGCCCAGAGACCGACGGAGAGGTTGCGCAAACGAACGTTGCGCCGGCGAGGCGCCCCCTCGATCTCGTCGGATTTGAGATCGAACTCGCCCGGCGTCGGCCTCGGCCGCAACCAGTTCAACGTGAGTGTGACGCTTTGGTCGGCAAGGCCCGGTGGCAGCCGCGCAAAGCAACTCCACGTCCCCTCCCCCATCGCCTCCCCCACGCTGTTGGCGAACGATCGAATTAGACGACAGTTCCGGATGCTTCAGAAGTTTCCATTGCGGTTGCGGGAAAGGATTCCTGCGGAGATGGCAAGAATCCCACATGCTCTACACGCGCAACCTGCGGGCGATTTTACTGACGAGCTTAAGCGGGCTGCGGTGCGTCCCGGCGCACGCGCGCGCCGATCAGCACGATACCCGCGAGAGAAATCAGATTCGCGCCGATCTGATACCACGCGGGGACGAGCGGGTCCTGCAACGTTTCGATCAGCCAAGCAATGATCAGCTGCGTCGAGCCGCCAAATACCGTCACCGCGATCGCGTAAGAAATCGAGAGGCCCGCGGAACGGACGGCCTTGGGGAACACTTCGGTCATCAGTACGTAGAGGCCGCCATAGGAAAGCGCGAGCAGGAAGTTCAATCCGATGCTCACCAGCAACAACGTCTCCACCGTCGATCCCTTCGCGGTCATCGCTAGGTAGGCCTGCAGAACGACAGCCAAGAAGATGATGCGCGGAATGATGACCGCCGTGCGGTAGCCGACGCGGTCGGCGAGCCACGCGCCAAGCGGTACGCCGGCAATGCCTGCGATGTAACCCACCATTGTCGCCAGCATGCTGATGTCGGCCGGGTGGCCCAAGGTCTTGATCGCGTAGGTGGTCATGTAACCCGACACGTAGGTCGAAATCGTCGGGCCGATGATGCAGCACACGACGAGCACGATCGGCCACCAATGCTGGCCGAAAAGATTCGAAATCACGGCCTTACCGCTCTCATGCGCCTCGTGCTTCTCGATCGTCTCAGGCAGCACGCGACGGATGTAGATGCCGACCGGCGCGATGAGCAAACCGATAAGGAAGGGAACGCGCCAACCCCAGTCGTAGAGTTGTTCTTCGGTCAACGTCGCTGCGAGAACGAGGCCGATCCCGGCGCCGAAGACGCCCGCGAACTGTTGGCTGGTGCCTTGCCATGCGGTTTGGCTGGCGCGGCGGTTCGCCGGCGCCGACTCCAGCAGATAGCTCGTCGCGGCGCCCACTTCGCCGCCGCATGAGAAGCCTTGGATCAGGCGCCCTACAATGAGCAAGATCGGCGCCCAGATGCCGATCTGCGCGTAGCTGGGCGTGAGCGCGACGATGCCGGTGCCGAGCGCCATCAGCATGATCGTCAACGTCATGGCGGCTTTCCGGCCGGCGCGATCGCCGTAGGCGCCGATGACCACCGCGCCGATGGGTCGCGTGAAGAAGCCTGCCCAAAACGTCGCGAGAGCCGCCAGCAGCCCCACGAAGTCCTTTTCGCTTTCGCTCAAGCCTGCGGCCATGAGTTCGGCGGGGAAGAACGCCTTGCTGATCATCACGGCAAAGAACGTGAAGACGATGAAGTCGTAGAACTCGAGCCAGTTGCCGATGACGACCGCGGCCACTGCCTTGGGCGGAACCTTCACTTGCTGCGTTTCGGCCGTCATGCGCGCGCATCCCCGCTTGTTCGAGTCGTTGAACATCTATGCCGCAAGGGCGCGCGGAAGGCGAACCGATACGCCTGGCGGTTGTCTTCGCTTCACAGATGCCGGGGCATGTGGCACCGGGGTGGTATGCGTTGTCGCGCCGCCGCCCTAGCCGCTTTGTGTTGTGCGTCCGCCTACGCGGCGTGTACGCAGCCGCTTCAACCGGCTGAGACCCAAGTGACGCTCGTCCTCGCAGGCGACACGGGACTCAACGGGAGCTTTCAGCCCGTCTACGCCAGTCACGGCATCAAGCACGGTGCGAAGCTGGCATGGTCGGACGCCACGATCGAGATCGCGCGCGAGATCAACGGCGACATTAACTTCGCGAACCTCGAGACGGTCGTCACCGACCGCAACGACCTTTCCCCCAATCTGAAGCTCTTCGGTTTTCGAACCCACCCGACCGGCGTCAAGCATCTGACGCAGATCGGGATCAATTTGTTTTCGACGGCGAACAACCATTCGATGGACTTCGGGCTTGAGGGCGCGCGCGAGACGTTGCGCCAACTCTCCGACATGGGGGTGGCGCATGCGGGGCTTGGCGGTAACCGGTTTGCGGCGCGGACGCCACGGCTGATGGTGCTGAAGGGAAAGAGTTTTGCGTTCGGTGCCGTCGGCATCATCGGCAGCGGCTACGGCTCGCCGGCCGAGGGCGAGGAACGCGTCGGGCATCTTTCGTATTCCGAGCGCGACTTCGGGGAGGCGACCAGCGCACTTGCGGCGACAGCCGCGGACTATCGCGTCCTTTCCGTGCACTACGGACAAGAGTTCGAGGTGAACACCAGCGCTTCCGATCAGCGCCGGCTGAGCGGGGCACTCGCGCAAGGCGCCGACCTCGTGATCGGGCATCATCACCATGTGGTCAACGGTGTCGAAATCGTGGGCGGCAAGGCTGTGTTCTACGGCCTCGGCAATTTCTTGCACTGGGGCACGCAGGATATGGGGCGCTTCGACATGTGCCGCGACTACGGGTTGGTCGCGCGCGTGCATCTAGCAGCCGCTCCAGGCGAGCGCCTCTCGGTGCGCGCGATCGAGGCTTTGCCGATCACGCAGATGCATAAGACACCGCGCGTGATGTCGGGAGAGGCCGGAACGGCACGTATCCACGCGCTGAACCACTTGGCGAAGCGTTTTGGCGCCACCGGTGTTCGGTTTGCGCCGCAGAGCGATGGGACCGGCCTCTATTGCGCTGCCGGTGCGGAGCGGCTTGCCGGCGCGATCGGCGCACGATGCGCCGCCGGTTCGGCCGTTAGCGAGCCTCAAGCCGAGCTTACGGCGAAGATCGCTGCGGCCTGCTCGAAGAAGGTCATGCGCATCGTCGAAAACGAAGAGGGCGAGACCGAGCCCGAGTTCGAGAACGTCGCCTCCGAGCTTCCAATACCGGCGATCCCAATGCCGTTCTAGAAGTTGTGATGTTAACTACATCGCGCAGAGGTGGCGCTTGCGAATTTGTTCCTAGCGACGCGGGGCTGATGTTCGCGACAGGTCAAACGGTTGCCAATCTGGCGGAAGTGCGGGCATTTCCACAGGTGTTCCCCCGGGGTATCGAGACCGACCGAATCGACCGCATTGCCAGCCACTTCGGCCCCAAGCCAAAGTCGGCCAGCCGGACCGGATGCGCGCGGTTTTCGCCCCTCGAACGGGATGAGAGCCCACCGTAGCTTCGTTGTGGAGTGATTCGGCGGAGAAGAGGGTGATGGCCGCCAAGCGCCTTTGGGTACCGATCGCTTCTGCCATGCTTGCCGTGATTGCCGCGCTTTCGCTGGCGCGCGCGGCCGGGGAAGGTGCGCCTGCGGGCGACTTTTTGGTGCTTGCGATCAAGCCCGAGGGAGATGCCCGCGACTACCGGATGGTTCCGGTCGGAGAGTCCACGGTCGACGCTCGGCGGTACCGGGACGTCGTTGACTCGCTGCCCAGCAGCCTGTTCGGGGGCATCATGGTCCGCCCGCACGACGAGCGGGCCGAACTCGCCCAGTGCCGCACGGCCTGCGCCATGAACGCGAAATGCGATAACTTCACTTATGTGCGGCCGGGCAAGGACCGTCCGGTTGGCGTTTGCCACTTGCGGCGCGCGGTCGAGGTCCCTGCCCCCGCCGTGGTCGCGGCACCGCCGGTCCCCGTGGTCACGATGCCGCCTGTCGTCGAGAGCCCTGCGCCGACGACGGAGATGATGGTGGTCTCGCCGCAGGTGCGCAATACGCGCAAGCTCGTCGCGATCGATAGCACCCGCAACGGCCGCGAAATTTACAAAGGCGCGCAAAGCCCGGCAACGCCGGTGACGTTCAAATTCAAAATGCCCGTGTCGGTTGCCAAAGCCTCTGTGAAGACGGTGGGCAAAGCGCGCGTGTGGGCGAACATGGAAGCGCTCGACGCGAAGGGCCGCATGTTCAAGCGCAGCGGCATTTGGGTTCCGGCGGACGGCGCACCTCACCAACTGCTGATCCGGACGGACTCGAACCGCATCAACGCGTTGCGCATCACAACCCGCGAAGAAGGCGCTTTAATCGCGCAGGGTATCGACTTCGTTCGCGCCGGCGGCGAAACGACGGAGCCCGCGATTGCGGAGACGGAGCCCGCTGCCGAAGCCGAGGCCGTCGAGGTCGCCGAGGACGAGACGCCGGCGGCGCCCGCCGTTCCCGAGGCTGTCGCGGAAGCGCTGCCGCTGCCTCCGCGCGCACCTGTTGCCGCCACCGATGTACCCGTCGACACGGCCGAGATACCGCAACAGCCGGAGATCGAAGTCACGCCTATCGAAACGACTGTGGCCGAGCTTCCGTCGACGCCCGCCGAAGAAACGGCGATTGCGATCCCGATCGCGCCGGCTGAGCCGTCTCCCGCGCCCGCCGAGCCTGCGCCGGTTGCGGCGCCCGTGCCCGAGACGCTGCCCGGCGGCGACCTCACGCTTTTGGCGGCGGCCGGTGCCGTGGTGCTGGGGCTTGGCGGTGCGGGGCTCTACCGGCAGAACTACCGGCGGCGCCAGTTGGCGCGGCTGACGACACGCGTCGTGTCGGAAGGGCTCGACCGCCATACCGTCAGCATATCGTCCGAGGACGTGGCGGATCTCAGCCTGCGCTACCACATTCGTATGCCGGCGGACGTCTCGGCGCGCACAACCAAGATTACCATTATACCCGACGGAGTCGCTGCATGACGCCGACCGATCTGACGATGCTTCAATTCTTCGAGTTCGAGGATGCGAAGATCCGCAAGGACGGCCTGAACGCCCTCTACAGCACCGCGGTGATGCGCGCGGTCCAAGCGCTCCTAAGCACGGCGCCGACGCTGCTGCAGAACCAGGTCGCGCAGAGCGTAACGGAGGCGTTGAAGAACGCGTTGTCGGTCCGCGTGATCGACATCTTGGCGGCGGCCTGGAACACGCGGCGGGAGCTGCGCCAGTATATCGACCGCTCGAAGTTTCCGCCGGACGAGATCGTCGATCACGCCTTGGGACAACACGAGATTCACTCCACGCACCAGCCGCGGCTGCAAATCATGCTCGACCATTCACCGGTCGGTGCGGAGTTCGAATTCGACGTGACCGTGAAGCTCAACATCGAGGCCGCGATCCTGCGCATTCAAGACGCGCGCATCATGCACGCGACGCTCGGCAAGATTTCCGGCAGCGGCACGATCAAGTGCGAAGAGGTCACGCTGTTCTCGCGCGCGAGCAAGCCGATCGTTCTGCCGCAGACGCTGTCGTTCGGGAGCGGCCTCGTCATTCCGAAACCGAAGGAACTGACGTTGAAGTCGGTGGACGCGGCTTAAGCCAGCGCGGCTTCGACGGCGGCGGCGACGGCGAAAAGCTTCGCGTCGCCCATATGCTCGCCCACGAGCATCAAACCCGAAGGCATCGCGCCCGGCATCGGCAAGCTGATTGCGCAACGATCCAGGAAATTGAATGCGCTCGGATTGCGCAACGCGAGCGCGTTGGCCCGAGCGAAGGCCGCCGTCTCCAACACATCGCCGATGCGCGGCGCGACCTGCGGCGTTGTCGGCATGACGAGCGCGTCGAACGGCGCCGTTATGCGAGCGACATCGGCGATCATCGCGGCACGCGCTTTGGCGAGACCGATGTAGTCCGCGGCCGTCATGCGCCCACCCATTTCGATGCGCGTCAAGACGTTCGGGTCGTACTTGTCCTTGGCGCCGAAGAAGTTCGCGTTCGCATGGAAGGCATAGGCTTCGGCGTTCGCGAGCGTTCCTTTGGCAAACAGCGCGGGAAGCTCGTTCAGGGCCGGTATGCGGATGCGCTCGATCCGTATGCCGCCGGCGCTCAGGCGCTCCAGCGTCCGGTCGAAGGCGGCGGCCACATACGCGTCGAGATCGTTCAGCACGAAGTCGAGCGGCACGGCCAGGCGCAGTCCCTTCAGACCGAGCGGCAAGTGAGACTCGCGCGGCTGGTCGGCGAGAATGCCGTCAACGAGGCTGCAGCAGGCGACCGAATTCGCGATCGGGCCGATGCTGTCCAACGATTCCGAGAGTGGAAATGCGCCGTCGCGCGTCACGCGCGCTTGCGTCGGCTTGAAACCGACGAGGCCGTTGAAGGCGGCGGGAATGCGGACCGAACCGCCAGTGTCGGTGCCGAGGCCGCAGGCTGCCTGCCCGCGCGCGACACTCACCGCCGCCCCCGAACTCGAGCCGCCGGGTACGCGCTCGGCGTCGCGCGCGTTCGTGCAGACGGGCCCGTGCGGGTTCAGCCCTAAGCCCGTGAACGCGAACTCGCTCATATGCGTGCGTCCGATCACGATGGCACCGGCCGCGCGCAAGCGCGCAGCGCTCAGTGCGTCGGCTTTCGCAGGCGGCGCGTTGCGCAAGACGGCGGAGCCTGCCGGCGTCGGTTCGCCCGCAACGTCGAACAGGTCTTTGACCGATACCGGTATCCCAGCGAGGGCCCCGAGCGATGCGCCGTGCTGGCGCGTGCGGTCGGCCGCGTCGGCCTCGGCGCGGGCGCGTTCAGCGTTTACGCGGGTGAAGGCGGTTGCGTCTTTCGCGATCGATTCAAGCGCGGTCTCGATCAGCGCGCGCGCCGTCGTGCGGCCTCGGCCGAGGTCACCCGCGAGATCGGCGATCGTGCGGCCGGCGAGCGTCATTCAGTTCGGCGAGCCCGGTGGGCGTCCGTCCTTGCCGCTGAAGGTCGGCTGCGGCAGCGGGCGCGGTTTGCGCTCGCGGCCGGAGCTCTTGATCTCTTCCCCGTCGACGATGCCGTCGCCGTTGCGATCCGTGCGGTCGAACAACGTGCGCCACTGCGTTGCGAACTCCGCATAGACGAGGCGTCCGTCGCCGTTCCAATCGAACACGGGCGAGGCGCCGGGATCGTCGCGCAGGCGCTCGTTCAATGCGCGCGCTTCCGCGGCATCGAGCGCGTCGTTCCCGTTCGCGTCATCCTTTTTGAAGTCGGCCTTCAAGCCATCTTCGAGTTCGGCCTTCTGAACCAAACCGTCGGTGTTGGCGTCGAAGCGGCTCAATCGCATCATTTCGGGCTGGCGTTGCGGCGCAGGTTGGGTGCCGGCGGGCGCATCCACTGCGTCAGCCGCCGCCATCGGCTCGGGCCTGTCTGCCCCGCCGAACATGCCGCCCATGCTGCAGCCCTGAACCGCCATCGCGAGCATCGCCACGCCGGCTGCCATCGATCGATTCATTGTCCCCCCGAAAACGGATAGAGTCCGGCGGACCTTAGCCAACTCGCGCGCGGGGCGAAACCCCTGGAAGAGCACACCTCGATGAGCAAATTCCGCGAACGGCTTCAGAACGGCGTGCTGATCGCCCTGATCGTGCTGCTGCTCGTCGCGGTCGCACGCATTTACGAGACGCATATCGCGCGCGTTCCGCACAATCTCGAAGGCCACAGCACGACGGAAGGCGGGATGACCGCCAATCCGCCGGTGGCGCCTGCGCCGTAGCTACTCGGCGGCGGCTTGCGGGCGTGGCGCGTGGAGTTCGCCGGTCAAGCCCTCGCGGATCGCGCCGAACAGGTTTGCCTCGGCAAGGTTCTTGGCGCTGACGACCGCGTGTGTGAGGTTCGACCAGGCGAAGTTCGTGCCCTTCATGCTGGCGCCGGCCATGTTGGCGCGCGCGAGTTGGGCGCGGGCAAACTGCGCGCCGTCCAGGTTCGCGCCGCGCAGATCGCAGTCGGTGAGGTCGGCCCCGTTCAACAGTGCGCCGGCAAGGTTTGCGTTACGCAGGTCGGCGCCGATGAGGCGCGCATGGCGGAGGTCGGCGCGCGAGAGCGTCGCGCCTTGCAGATCGGCGAAAGCCCAGTCGATGCCGGTGAGCACGACGCGATCATCGCCCACGATGTCGGCCGGGCGGCCCCACAGGCGCGTCTTCGCCGCTTCCTTGACGAAGTTCAGGCCCGCGAACTTCGGCACGAAATCCTTGTCGCGGCGATGCTGGTTCCAGTGCAGGACGCCGTCGTCGAACAGCCAGCGATGTTGCTGTGAGGCGCGAAGCTCGGTCTCGGGAATCCTAGCGTAGACGTTTTCTTCGCTTCCACTAGGTGCTGCCGCGGTGTCGTCTGCAGCCGCGTCTTTCGCGGCAGCGTCGTTAGTGCCGGGCTTCGAGCGCGGCGGCCATCCGAAAAGTACAGTTCGCCAATCCATGGGGCGGAGACTACGGCAGGGCGAGCGGGGCAGAACACCGCCCGCAGATTGCTTAGTGGGGTTGGCTTACCACCTGTACCGCGTTCACCATGGACTGGAAGGCCACTTTCACGCCCGCCATGGTCGCTTGGACATCCCCAGATTCTTCCGCGATCAGCGCAAGACCGCGCCAGGCGAAGCCGGACCAGGCGTGCACCCAGGGGTCGCCGGGCTTCGCGTCCTTCGTCGCTTCGATTGCGGCGAGGAACGCGTCCATGGACTCTTTCACTTTGCCCGCCTTCAACTGCTCGTAGCCCTCGAGCACTCTGGCGGCGATTTCGTCGGGTGCTGCGCCATCGGGCCTCAGCGCGAGCCTTCGCGCGCCGATCGCGAAGCCGTCGGGCCGCCACGAGCGTGCCGCGAGCTGCATGCGTTCCATGAAGACGTCGGCGGTCAGGTTTGCGTGCAGCGCCGCCAATCCTGCCGGCGCTGTTTCGTCGACCGAAAGCGCCTTGGTGAGCACCGCGAAGAAGCGGCGATTGGCGACCAGCGGATCTTCGGGCGCGGGTTCGGTGGCGGCGACCAGCTTGGTCGTCGCGGCTTTCGCGGCGAGTTTCTCCTCGATCGTCGGTGCTTCCTTCGGAAACAGGATCGAGATCACGAGGCCTAAGAGACCAAGACCGACGGCCGCGCCTGCGATCAACAGGGCAGTCTCCGCCGACATGACAGCCAATTCCATGTGCACGTCCCCCAACACCTACTCGCGGTCGCGCAGCCGCGTGTCCGCGCGATCGCTCGCGCGGCTTCAACTGCAACGGTAAGTCGAGCGGCCGGCTGCGGGCAATTCGTTTTGCCTAACACATGACCGGAAGCGCCGGTCCTGATGCGGCGGGGCGACGATTTTCGCGCGCCAAGGGAATGCGCGTTGCGGCGGGTCCCTGGCAGGAGAACGCTAGCGCGGCAGAAACAGGACGCTGGGCTCCTCGCCGTCGGAGTGACGGAAGCAGCGGACGAGGTCGTAGAACAGCTCCGGCATGCCGGTCGCGACGTTCAGACCCATGTTGTAGGCGGCTTGCGCGGTGATCGGGAAGCCGTGCGTCCACTTGCCGGAGATGAGTTCGTCGGCGATCGCGGACGAACCGTCTTGGCTGTAGCTGCCTTGTAGAAGTTCGCGCGCGGTGGCGCGGCCTTCTTGGATGATCTTACGCGCCTCTTCGGCGAGGATCAGGTACTCGTCGCTGATCGACTCGAACGGCTTCAGCTTCGGCAGCTGCACGATCGACGGTGCGGGACCGGCGTAGAGCTGCGTGTCGATGGGACCCAGCATCGCGTGCGCGCCCATCACGATCTGATCGGCGGCGATCGCGATGCGCGAACCGGCGGACATCGCGAAGTACGGCACGAACACAGTCTTGCGCGCCTGGTGGCTCTTGATCGCGCGGGCGATCTGGCGGCCGGTAAACGAGTTGCCGCCTTGCGTGTGGAGCACGATGTCGAGCGGGCGCGACGCGTCGCTGGCGACGATCGCGCTCAACACGTCTTCGAGGTCGTCGAAGTCGAACGCCTCGTTCTCCATGTTCTCGCCGTGGATCACGCAAATCACGCGCGAGCCGCGTTCCTGCTCGATGCGGCGGATGATGGCCTTCGCGCGATCGACGGCGGCTTCGGGAACATGTCCGCCCGAATGCGCGAGCCACACGAGGTTTTCGTGCCGGACCGGCCGGCGCTTCTTCTGGGCGTTCGAGCGCTCCATGTACACGACGCTGCTGTCGATCGCGCCGGCCAGGTCGAAGCGCTGGCGTTCGGGCGGCGGAAGAGCTGCCGGCTGTGCGGCACGGGCGGGCTGACGGTCGTAGTCGAGATAGGCGACGCTTGCCGCCTGCTCGCTGTCGCGGCGGCAGGAGCGGATCAGGTCGTAGACTTCGGACGGCATCGCGATCGAAACGTGCATGCCGAGTTCCTTCGCGGCGATCGGCGAGATCGCGCGCCAGGAATAGGACTTGCCGCTGACGAGTTCGTCGGCGAGGCGGCAGGCGCCGCAGTGTTCCTTGCCCTCGTGCATGAGTTCGCAGGTCACGCGGCGGGTTTCGTCGAGCAACTTCTTGGCGAAGTCGGCGTAGATCAGCGTCGTGTCGGAGATGCGGTCGACGGGCTTGTTCTTGAGACCAGCCATCACCGACGAGGCCGAGCCATAGGCGACGAACGGATCGACGGGCGAGAGGGCCGCATGCTGGCTCATCACGACTTCGTCGGCGGCGAAGGCCATGAACGAGGTGGAACCGAGCGCGAAGTACGGCACGAAGACCGTCGTCTTTGCGGGATGGGCCTTGATCGCGCGCGCGATCTGCTGGGCGCAGGAGATCCAGCCGCCGGGCGAATGGATGATGACGTCGAGCGGACGGTCCTTCGGCGTCTTGCGAATTGCAGTCAGCGCGTCCTCGAGATCGACCGCATCGAGCCGGTCGCGCGCCATGTTCTCGCGGTGGATGATCGCGATCACGCGCGAGCCGCGGCGCGCTTCGAGACGCGCCAGGATATCGCGCGTCGACATGACGGGCGCCGGCATGTGGCGCTGATAGGTGCGCTGCTCGGGCTCCAGAGGTTCCCACTCTTGAAACGCCGCGGGCTGATGGGTCGGCGCGGGAACAAGCTGTTGGTTCAACTCCGTCGAACGCCACGGCCGAAGCGGCGGCTTGCGCGGCTTCACCTTCGGCGGTTTGCGTTGCTCGTAATCGTAGTCGTCGTCGAAGTCGGGCACTTGGTATTCGCGACCGAATACATTCAATGTCGTGCCCGGCTGTACGCGCGGTTCGGGCCGTCTTGCCGGCGCGATCTGGCGGGACTCGGGCAGCAGGAATTCTTCTTCCTGGGCGCGGTAGGAAAACTCGTGCGGACGCACTGCCGCTTCTTCTTCCTCGGCGAACGCTTGTGGGACGGTGCCTTTGCCCTTCCGCTTGTTCGTGCGCGCGGTTGCGTGGGCGAGAAGCGAAGGTGCGGGGCGCTTCGGCTTCACGAAGGCAACGAGCAACATCGCCAACGCCGCGAGGACGCAGGCGCCCGCAATCAACTGCGGCGCAGGCATCGCCGACAGCACCGCGAACGCTCCTTCAAAGAAGCGCGCAATGCTCTCCGCGACCCGCGAGAGGATGGCCAGAATGTCCAACGTAAAATCCCATCGCCCCGGACCTTCACGGCGCCCAACTCGCCAGTCCGGAACTTGGGACGTAGCTAAGATCGTGCCGGTTACGGCGAGAAGTCACCGGCCAGACACAGTGCGGGTGAATTTCGAACCGCAGCGCTCCGACAGTCGATTAACCTGCAACTTGAAGGTGCGATGACACGTTGCGACACGGCCACGTCGTGCCGGAATGGAACATATTCCGTACACGTCGCTATCGACCGATGTGGCGCCCATCAGCGCTGTGAGGTCCGCTCCCAGCAGCGAAGCGATAAGCCGTCGCCATCATCGGATCACGGCGGTGGCACGCGCTGCGAAGGCGCTGCCGCTCGGTGAACTGACAAACGTAGCGCCGCGTATACGTTGCCATAGGTGTTGGGGAACGAAGTGATCGATCGACGGCAGATGATGGCGGGTGCGGCGGCACTGGGGGCTGCTGCGGTTTCGTTGCCCACTTTGTCGGCGAGCGATTGGGCAGGCGACATTGCGATCTTGCGCAAGGCCTATAGCGCCATTCATCCGGGCCTCTATCGCTACGCGACGCCCAGCGAGGTCGCGGCGCGGTTCGATGCGCTTGAGGCGGCGTTCGCCAAGGGGCTCGACTTGCGTTCGGCGTATCTCTCGCTTTCGCGGTTTCTTGCCACCGTCAAATGCGGGCACACCTACGCGAACTTCTACAATCAATCGGACAAGGTCGCGGCGGCGCTGTTCGGCGGACGCAACAAGGTGCCGTTCGAGTTTCGGTGGCTGGGCTCGAAGATGGTCGTGACCGAGAACCGCTCGCGCGAGCCGCGGCTTCAAGCCGGAACGGAAGTGCTTGCGATCGACGGACGTCCGGCGGCGGCGATCCTCAGCGAGCTCATGGCGTTTGCGCGTGCCGACGGCGGCAACGATGCGAAGCGGCGTGCGCTGTTGGAAGTACGCGGCATCGATGCCTACGAGACGTTCGACGTGTTCTACGGTCTTCTCTATCCGGGGAACGGCGTATTCAGACTAACCGTGCGGCTGCCGGGGCAATCGGGGGAGAGCGTGCTGAAGGTGCCCGCGCTCGATCTCGCGGAACGGCGGAGCACGCAACGCAAGGCCGCAGCGAAAGACGCGGCGAAGTGGACGCTCTCCTTCCCAGCGGAACGCACGGCAATGCTCACCATGCCAGACTGGGTGCTGTACAACACGAAGTGGGATTGGGTCCGCTTTCTCGACGCGACGTTCGCCGAGATGAAGGACCGGCGGGCGACGGGCCTCATCGTCGATCTTAGAGATAACGAAGGCGGGAACGATTGCGGCGACGAGATCATCGCGCGCTTGATCGACCGCGACTTGCCGCTCGTAACGTATGAACGGCGCGTGCGTTACCGGCGCACGCCCGCCGACATCGACGCCGCGCTCGACACGTGGGATCCCTCGTTCAAGACGCTGGGCGAGAAGGCGGAGGATATCGGCGGCGGGTTCTATCGCCTGCCGGTCAATCCCGAGACGCAGAACCTGATCCGGCCGAAGGGACCGCGGTTCACGGGCAAGGTTGTCGTGCTCACCGGGCCACAGAACAGTTCGGCGACGTTTCAGTTCGCGAGCACGATCAAGGCGAACCGCTTGGCGCAACTGGTCGGCGAGGCGACCGGCGGCAATCAGCGCGGCATCAACGGCGGCGCGTACTTCTTCCTTCGCCTGCCCGCCTCGGGGCTTGAGGCCGACTTGCCGTTGATCGGGTATTTTCCGCGCCAGCCAAAGCCGGATGCGGGCGTCGAGCCCGACCTCGCGGTGGCCCCGACGCTTGCGGACATCGCCGCACGGCGCGACCCGGCACTTGCCGCGGCACTGCGTTTGGCAGGGTGAACCTGAATCGGGCTAGATTGCCCAACCATGACCGAGTTTACCCCCCTTCCCTCTTTGTTCGGCGGCGTGCTGATCGGGCTCGCCGCCGTGTTGCTGATGGCCGCGAACGGACGCGTCGCCGGCATCAGCACGATCGCGAGCCGCGTTCTACCGCCCTATAGCGACGGCGAGATCGGCGCGCGGCTGGCGTTCCTCGCCGGCTTGATCGCGGCGCCATTTCTCTTTCTCGCGTTCGGCGGTGCGATCGTGCAGACGATCGGCGACAATCTTCCCTTGATGGCGATCGCGGGGTTGCTGGTCGGTTTCGGCAGCACGTATGGCGGCGGCTGTACCAGCGGGCATGGCGTGTGCGGGATGGCGCGGCTGTCGGTGCGCTCGGTCGTGGCGACCGGCACTTTCATGGGCGTCGCGATGGCGACCGTCTTTGTCGTGAGGCACGTGCTGTGAGCGAGGGTACGAAGCGCATCGTTGCGAGCCTTGCCGCCGGGCTTCTGTTCGGTTTGGGGCTGGTGATCTCCGGCATGTCGGATCCCGCGAAGGTTTTGAACTTTCTCGATATCGCGGGCGCGTGGGATCCGAGCCTTGCGTTCGTGATGGCCGGCGCGGTCAGCGTCGCGTTCATCGGCTACCGCATCGTGTTCGGACGCGGGCGGCCGCTGTTCGATGCGACGTTTCATGTGCCCGCCGCGGTGGCGGTCGATCCGCCTCTGATCGCCGGTAGCGCGGTGTTCGGGTTGGGCTGGGGGCTTTCGGGGTTCTGCCCCGGGCCTCCCTTCACGGCATTGCCGCTCTTTATCTCCGGGACGCTCGTGTTCGTGCCGGCGATGTTTGCGGGCATGTGGGCCGCACGCGTGACGCCGAAACCTGCGCCGCGGGGATTTGTTTGATGACGCTGACGCTCGAACACACAACACAGCCGACAGACGAGGTACGCTCGCTGATCGGCGCGCTCAACGCGGAACTTTCTCAAGGCTACGAGCCGCATCAGCAGCATGGGCTCAGCCTCGACGCGTTGTTTCAGCCGAAGATCGCGTTCTTCGTCGCGCGCGTGGCGGGCGAGGCGGTCGGTTGCGGCGGGGTCGCCTTCGACGACGGGTTTGCCGAAGTCAAACGCATGTATGTGCGTCCGGCCGCGCGCGGCACCGGCGTTGCGCAAGCTGTTCTGGCGCGGCTTGAGCAAGAGGCGCGCGCGAAAGGCTATCGGCATCTGATGCTCGAGACCGGCGACGACCTTGCGGCCGCTCACCGGCTTTACGAGCGCGCGGGCTTCCGGCGCTGCGACGTGTTCGGCCCCTACCGCACGATGCGGCCGCATCAGATCGAGCGGAGCTGGTTCTTCGAGAAGCTGCTCGACTAACCTCAGGCGCCGAACGCCATGCGGGCGATGTGCTCGCGGATGTCTTTCGGCCAGGCTGATGTGAGCGATGCGAAGCGGCCGCGGTCGTCGGCAAAGAGCGCGCGCGTCGCCTCCTCGAAGCCGGCGCGGTCGCCCGCCATCGCCGACATGAAATGATAGGCGGCGTCGCGGGCGGCGCGGGCCTTTGCTTTCGGACCGCGGCGGGCTTCGTCGACAAGCTTGCGCAACGTGACGGAGGCGCCGCCGGGTTGGGTGGCGAGCCATTCCCATTGTTGCGGCAGCAGCGTGACTTCGCGCGCGACGACGCCGAGCTTCGGGCGGCCGGGGCCGCGATCCTCATCCGGTTTGGCGATGCTGCGCTTGAGGCGTGCGAGCATCTCGTCCGTCGTGCCGCGGATGTCTATGTCGAAGGCGCGGCCGGTTGCGTCGTCGAACAGGAAGACGCTCGCGCCGCCCTTCTCCAGCGCTTTCTTGAAGTACGGCGCGACGTCCGCCAGCGTGCCGGAGGCCAGGCGGCGGGTGCCGTCGAAGACGGTGCAGGGCTTGCTCAGAAGATCGGTCATTCCGGTTTTTACCCGGATGATATTCTGGAGTCAATATCACCCGGGTAATATTTTGCCGGTGCCGCTTCCATTGACAGGGCGCGACACTGCGCGGAGAGTTTCACGAACCAAGGAGAGCGCGATGTCCCTGCCCGCCCGCAAGATCGAGACGGCTTCGTTCGAACTTCAGCCGATGACGCCGACGATCGGGGCGGAGATTTCGGGGATCGATCTGCGCAAGCCGTTGAGCGCTTCGGCGTTGCGCGACTTGCGCACGGCGCTGCTCGACTGGAAGGTGCTGTTCTTCCGCGATCAGGACATCACGACGGACGAGCATCTGGCGTTCGCGCGCTGCTTCGGCGCGCTTGAGGTGCATCCGTTCGCGCCGCAGAAGCCGGGCTACCCGGAGGTGCTTGCGATCACCCACAATCGCGAGAGCCGGGGCAAGGAGAATACGTGGCACTCCGACGTCACGTGGCGGCTGGAGCCGTCGCTGGGCTCGATCCTGCGCTCGCTCGAGATTCCGCCGGTCGGCGGCGACACGCTGTTTGCCGATATGTACGCGGCCTATGAGGGCTTGAGCGACGAGGTGAAGGCGAAGATCGAAGGGCGGACCGCGATCCACGACTTCGCGCACTTCCGCAAAGGCCTGCGCAAGCAGGGCAAGAGCGAGGCCGAGATCGAGGCCTACAACAAAGCCTATCCGCAAGCCGAGCATCCGGTCGTGCGGACGCATCCGGAGACGGGGCGCAAGGCGATCTACGTCAACGCGGCGTTCACGCAGCACATCGTTGACATGGACCCGGAGGAGTCGGCGGCGCTGCTCAAGCATCTCTACGCGCAGGCCGCGATCCCGGAGTATCAGTGCCGGTTCCGCTGGACCGTGAATGCGCTCGCGTTCTGGGACAATCGCGCGTCGCAGCACTATGCGGCGTCGGACTATTGGCCTGCCGTGCGGCGCATGGAGCGCGTCACGATCGTGGGCGACAGGCCGCGGTAGATTTAAGCGGCTTTCGCGCGGAACTTCGTCGGGGCCGCGCCGAACAGATCGCGGAAGCGGTTGTTGAAGGTCGAGAGGTCGCCGAAGCCGGCGTCGTAGGCGATGGCCGCGACGGGGTCGCTTGAGGTTGCGAGGCGGACGGCGGCGCGGCGCATGCGCAGGCTGAGGACGAACTGATACGGGGTCGTGCCGGTCACACGGCGGAACGTGCGCAGGAAGTGGTACTTGCTCATGTTCGCGCGTGCCGACAGCCGATCGAGGTCGAGCGGACCGTCGGCATTCGCTTCGATGTGGCGCAACACCGTACCAACGCGGCGCGCGTCGCCGCGTCCGGGCTTCTTGGCCACGAGCTTCGTGCCCGACATGGCTTCGCCGACCCGTTCGACCAGGCGGACGACGAGCGAGCCCGCGGCGAGCGGGCGTGCGGCTTCGGTCATCGCTTCGAGTTCGACCAGCGTGGGCAGCAGCTCCGGCATCGCGGGGAGCGAGGCGGCGTTGAAGCGGAAGCGGTGCGAACCGGCGGCGCTTGCCGCGACTTCGTCGAAGAGCTCAGGATCGATGTGCACGGCGAGGCAGCGGTCGCCTTGCCCATGCTCGTGCCCGCACTCGAAACATGTCCCCACATTGCCGAGGAGCAGCGCGCCCGGATAGAGCAGCGCTTCGCCGTGCTCGGCGCGATAGCGGAAGGCGCCGGCGACGACGGCCGAGATCGACATGCGGCTGTGACGCTCTTCGTAGGGGCGATCGTTCGGGCCGGCGCGGCAGACAATGTCGGCGATTTGCCAGTCACGGCCTTGCGCAATCGCGCGCGAGGCGATCGTCGCGCGCCGCTCGCCCGGGGCAATGCTCAGGTTTTCGGCCGGTTTTGCCATGGCTCAAAGATAGCAATTTTGCCCAAGCCGGGCCAACGGGGCGCGGGCCAAGATCGACCACGTTCCTGTGAGGAGAAAACCATGCTGAATCATGTGTCGATCGGCGTGCGCAATATCGCGCGCACCAAAGAGTTCTACGACGAGGCGCTGAAGCCGCTCGGCTACAAATGCTTGAGCGACGGCGCGGACTCGCTCGGCTACGGCGCGGATGCCGTCGTGCTTTGGATCAGCAAGACGGCCTCGCCCGTTCCCGCCGACAAGAATTCAGGCCTGCACTTCTGCTTCGACGCGCCGACGCGTAAGAGCGTGGACGCGTTCTACAAGGCGGCGCTGGGCGCCGGGGGCAAAGACAACGGGAAGCCGGGTTTGCGTGCCGACTACGGCGACAACTACTACGCCGCCTTCGTGGTCGATCCGGACGGCTACCGGCTGGAAGCCTATTGCAGCAAGAAGAGCTGACGGGGCGTTCCGTTTTCAGAGCGTGGCGGACCGAAAGCGGACGCCACATTCCTTAATGATCCGTTAACCAGCTGCCCTCAGCTTAACTCTTCTGATTCCTGGGGGCAGAAATGTCGGTGTTTTACAATCTGGTGATGAACTCCGCGTGCCGGAGCAATCATCACCGGCTCGCTGTCGGTGCGCTGCAGCACCTGAAGGGCGAGCAGGCGGAGCTGTGGCGGAACCTCTTCCTGCATCATCACGCGTCCTATCTTGAGGGTGCGAAGGCGCCGGACGACGTGTTCAAGGACTTCAAGAACCACGTGCTGCACGTGCGCGACGGGGATTGGGGCGGCGCGCCGACGGCGGCGCGCGAATGGTACCGGCGCACGGTGCGGGCGCTGCAGGTGAAGGACTGGAAACAGGCCGCCTATTGCGCCGGTGTGATGAGCCACTATGCCGTCGACCCCGTGCAGCCGTTTCATACCGGACAGACGGAGGAAGAAAACGTCATCCATCGCGCGGTCGAGTGGAGCTTTTCGAAGAGCTTCTTCACGCTGCAGGCGATCCTGGTGAACGATCTCGGCGGCTATCCGCAGGTCGCGGTGCCCAACAGCGCGGATTGGCTGGAGCAGATGGTGCGCCAAGGGGCGCGGATGTCGAACCCGCATTACGAGGCGGTCGTCGATCACTACGATTTCCGGGCCGGTTCGAAGAACCCGCAAGCGGGGCTCGACCAAGAGCTGAAAGACATCGTCGCAAAGCTGATCGGTTACGCGACGGTGATGGTCGCGCGCATTCTCGACAAGGCGTTTGCCGAGGCGGCCGTGGCGCCGCCGAAGGTGAGCCTCACGCTTGATACGTTTTTCGCGGCGATGAAGGTTCCGGTGAACGCGGTGCTGAAGACGATCGGCGACGTGAAGGAACGCGCGCTGGTTGCCGCGATGTACCAGGAGTTCCAGAAGACCGGGAAGCTGCGCGAGACCTTGTCGGACGACGACAAGACCGTGCGCGCGCTGCATGCGGCGGAAGTGCTGAAGCAACCGCTCTCCACGCTCGACGCGCAGTGGCCGCGCGAGATCGGGACGGCGCACGGCACGGGCGCGCCGCCACGCTCGGCGAAACCGAAGAAGGCGGCCGCGCCGAAGCCTGCGCCCGCGGCGAAGGCGAAACCGGCTCCGCAACCGAAGGCGGCACCGGCCGCAGCCAAGGCGCCTGCCGCGCAGCAGGGCGCGCGGCCGCGGCTCACGATGGATGCGCCGGTCGAGGACGCGCCGTCGATCGGGGCGAAGACGGCCAGCCGCTTGAGCGCGGTCGGCATTCGCACAATCAAGGATCTGCTCGAAGTGTCGCCCGACGGCGCGGCGGCGCAGATCAAGGTCAAGCACATCAATGCGAGCCTGATCCGCGACTGGCAGGCGCAGGCCGAACTTGCCTGCACGATCGCGAATCTGACGAGCGCGGGGGCGCAGCTTCTGGTCGCCGCCGGCGTGCGCGATGCCGACGACCTCGCGGGCGCCGATACCGACACGCTCTTCAGCATGATCGAGGAGTATGCGGAGACCGGCGAGGGTCAGCGCATCTTGCGCGAGGGTGCGCCGCCTGCGCGCCAAGACGTCGGGCGCTGGATCACGGCGGCGCAAGAGACGGGGACGAAGCGCGCGGCGTAAGTTGAAAATGCGGTTGCAAGAAGAATGGCCGCCCTCTGCGGGGCGGCTCGTCCAGGTTCTACAAGGCTAGCTATCTCGGTAACAGTCGGGGACAAGTGGCAGGCGTTTCAAGCTCGTCACTACGACGTTTCGGCTGCGCTTCTCCAAGCGCACGGCATTGTGTCATCATGGCGCGATGCAGACTAAGCCATATGCGATCGTGAAGCCGCGCTGGGGCGTCGTCACCGCCGCTTGGTGCATCGCGGCAGCGATCTACACGCCCGCAGTCTGGATGGTGAATCAGGGCCAGGGGCAGTCGTTCGGTGTCGCGCAGACGATCGTGCTTGTGGCCTTGTCATTTGTCCCCTGGGCGCTGATGACGCGGCCTTTGATCGGAATTTGCGCATACCTGCCGGTGGGGACCGGACGCACAGGCCGTTCGCTCACCCTGCTTGCCCTCGTCGGCGTCGTCATTGTTCCCAGCGTGACGTTCATCGGGAATGGAGCCGGCAACTTGCTTGTCTGGGCGCTTGGGATCTACCCACCGCGGTCGCTGGAGGCGCTGCTGAATGCGACGGCAATTACGTCGCTGTTCTCGCTGCCCTTCTATGCGGCGATTGTAGCCGTCGGTCAGACGCTCATCTGGTTCGAGCGAACACGGCGGTCTGAGCAACTGCTGGTTCAAGCCCGCCTCGACGCGTTGCGCGCACAGATCAATCCGCATTTCCTCTTTAACGCACTCTATGCGGTTGGGGAGCTCACACACGACAATCCGTCTGCCGCGCAAGAGGGGTTGCGACGCCTCTCCGGCGTGCTTAGAGCGACACTGGCTAACGATTCCACGACCGTGCCGCTCAAGAGCGAGATTGCCGGTGTGAAGGATCAAGTGGAACTTCACCGGTTGCTGATACCGGCACAACTCGAGATGGACCTTAAGATTTCGCCCTCGGCGTGGAGTGCCAAGGTGCCCACCCTGATCCTCCAACCGCTGGTCGAAAACGCCTTTGTGCATGGGATTGCGCGGATGAGTGAGGGTGCGTGGCTCAAGATCGGTGCTGACGCGCAACACGGCAGGCTCAAGGTTCGTGTTGAGAACGCGCGACCAACGCAATCGCCGCCGTCTCGCGGCCTTGGTCTTGGACTCGCCAACGTGCGCGAGCGTTTGCGGGCATCCTACGGTGACCGCGCCAGCATGGATGTAAAGGAGGCGTCAGGCAGCTTCGCCGTCGAGATTTCGATCCCGCTGCAAACATCTAACGACGCGGTGTCCCCATGATCCGCACGCTGATCGTCGAAGATGCGCCTATAGCTCGCGCGGCGCTCTTGCGGCTTTTGAGGTTGCACGCCGATGTGATGGTCGTGGGTGAGGCCGCAAGCGTCGCCGACGCTGTGGCCGCCGTCACAACTCATGGACCCGATCTTCTGCTCCTCGACGTCGAATTGCCTGACGGCACCGGCCTCGACGTGGCACGCAGATTGAACGAACCTAAGCCCGTGATCGTGTTTCTCACGGCTTATCCCGAGCATGCGTTGCCGGCTTTCGAGGTTGAAGCCCTCGACTACCTCTTGAAGCCGGCCGGGGTGGAGGATGTGACCCGCGCACTCGACCGTGTGCGCCGCGCGTTGGAGAGGGCGCGCGGCCCGCACGCTGCGGATGAGCATCTGGAGATTCGTGACGGTTCGCGGAAGACGTTTGTCGCGACCAAGCACATCGAATGGGTGGATGCAGCGGGTCACTATCTTTGCGTTCACGCCCAAGGTCAGGTGCATTTGATCCGTACGCCGATTGCGGAGCTTGTCGAACGGCTTGGACCCTGCTTCGCGCGCGTCCATCGTTCTGCAATCGTGCGGCTAGATCGCGTTGCCAGCATCGTGGATCGGCGCAACGGCGATGGCGACGTTCACTTGATCGGCGGCGCCGTCGTGGCGCTCAGCCGTACGTATCGCGCCGATCTCGAACGACGCCTCGCCGCGGCACGGCGATAGTCGCCCGGCTCATTCCATGTGACGCACGGCACGGGACAACGCCTTTGCCGTGGCTCGCGGGCTTATGGTTGAAGCGCATCTTCTGTTGAGAGGAGAGCGATGGGATGAGCAACGCGGCGGTGGCAAGTGAGGCGAATGATTCTCCCATCGTCGCACTCACGATTTGCGGGGTGATGTTTGCGGTCTTTTGGCTTGGACACGACGCGCTAGTTGCTTTGGTAAAACCGGCCATAAGCGCATTCCCACGGCCCGCCGATGCACCACCGATTTGGTGGGACGTGGCGATGCGCTTCACGCGCAGCGGGCCTGCTGAGATTGTCGCGACGTTCGTTCCGGTTTGGCTCTATTGCCGCCTTCGCGGGTTGAGTTTCGCCGATCTTGGGTTCAACCGACCAGGAACGCTCGTTGCCTGGATCGTTGTGCTCGCGGTGCAGGCCCTGCTCTTTGCGGTCGAACTGCGCGGGCCGATCGGCACGGTTGGCGATCGGTTCAACACCTACGCGCTCTACTCGGCGTTCATGATCGGGGTGACGGCGGCGTTTTCAGAAGAGCTGTTCTTTCGCGGGTTCTTGATGGAAACCCTTCGGCGCGGTGGATTCTCGAATTGGTATCAGGTGGCGATCTCAGCTTTGCTGTTCGGCGCAGCACACCTGACTTACATCCCCAAAGATGTCTATGGCTGGACGATCCCCGTCGGCACCGCAATTGTCGGCGCGTTTTGGTCGTGGGTCTATATATGGGGCAAGCGCAGCCTCTGGCCTGTGATTACGGCACACTTCATCAACGACTTCGTCGTGCTGCCCGCGGCATTCTATTTGTTCGCGGTGAACCCCTAGGCTGACGCTTGCCGATCAGCCCTCTCTCCGCATCGCAGAGAGGGAACTGGCGCAGGCGCTATTTCGGTGCGGCGGCTTGCGGCGCGGGGCCGGCGCTTTGCACGGTTACGACGCCGAGCGGGAACTTGCAGACTTGGCCTATGTCGCACTCGACGGTGCCGATCGGGTCGGGCTTGTTGTAGTCGTCCCATTCGTTCAGTTCGACCGCGAACGGCACGTCCGGCACGCGGATCAAGCCGGTCGTGCAGCGGAATTTGCCTTGGCAGCCGGCAAGTTCGGGATCGCGCGGGCCGAAGCACTTGCGGTACTCTGTGCCCTCGCGGACGCAGAGCTGCAGCTCGGGTTCCATCATCGGCCAATCCCAGTTCTGACCGTTCGCCTTCAGGCGCGAGAACTCGACGTCGAAGCGAACGCTACGGCGCCAGACGCCGGGCGTGTAGTCGGACGCGACCTCGACGCGCACGCCGCCGACCGGGACCTTTTGCACGTAGCGCTGATACGCCGTCGGTCCGAAGTAGACCGCCGCCGCGCCGACCGCGCAGCCGATCACGAACCAACCAAAACCACCTTGCGCCATAGCCCTCTCCACGTATCGACGCCGAACAAACCCTGCCCGCGTCCGACACTCAAGCTCTCAGGAAAAAATGGCGTTAGCGTGTCCCCGGGCGCGGGAATAGGGGAAAAGCCGATTCGCCTGTCGGATGTGGCAGTGAGCAGTCGTCAAGCAACGCCTGCTTAGCCCGGTCTCCGCAAGCCGCCGTCAACCCATTCGAGGCCCGGTGAGCCCGATCATGTGAGCGAGATTTCGGTCACCGGGGACAACACCGGTCATCCCGCCCTGGATTGATTGGGGCAGCCGCTTCAATCGCAAGGAAAGACTCCCGCGGCTGCAAAGGAATAGTTTAGGGTCACCACTTGCCCACTCTTGAGGTTTGAGTGTGGCCTCGGGCAGCGTCGTCGAAAGTTTGCTCCAGGCGCAGAGGAAGCGCGCACCAACAACTTCACCTTTGAGTCTTTCGACGGAAGGCTTAGCGTCAAGGCGAAGTGGCCACGATCATCCGTGCCCTCCCACCAATTCGCGAGGTAGTACGCGTACCGACCATGCACGCGTTGGGTATCGTCGTTGCTGCAAACACGCAGAATAGTTGCCTCACAGATTCGATAACCCCGCTGCGTTTTCAGGTGGAGCGTTCCCGTTGTTTGACGCTGAGGGTCGCGCCGAACTGCGTTTGCGAAAGCCTTCTTGATGCCCTTTTTCGCTGAATTCGGCAGAGGAAGCTCGTCGATTACCTCGGGCGCAGTATCAAGAGCCCAGTCGAGTGCAAGGTCCAAAAAATCTTCCCCGTATCCATTAAACTGCTTGCCACATGCGGTCACGCGGGGCGCCTTTGCTTCGCCGTCAGCGCCTGAGAACATAACTTCTCTAACGCACGGTCCGGCTGCGTTAGCGGTTGGTAGCAAGCTGACTACAGCGAGCGCTGAAAGTACCACCGTACGCATCAACGAGTTCACGGGTTAGCCCTCCGAGATAGAGCCAAGTCTGTGCCCATCTGCAAAGAACAGAACTTCTATCTCGCGACGATCATTCGATTCGATCTTTGTGTTGCTGGCGCAACGCACTTTCGCATGCCAAGCACTGCGGTGCCGACAATCTGTTGGCGACTCGCTGTCGTAAGCTTCTCGCCGCAGGCGTCGCGTCTTTGGATTTTCCACTCAGCCGCATTGAAAACGCGTGTTCGACTTTCGACGGACTGGTCACGCCGACGCTTCTGCGCGAACTCAGCAGATGAGATTCGCCGGATACGAGTCGCGCAATAACTTATCTCTATCGCGTACTGTGTCACCAAACGCGCGAGCGCACCTTCTGAAAAGGCGAGCGATCGACGTCAGAACATGCTTTGTGCGCGAGATTGGTTGCTCAACAGTCACTACGTTGAATCGAAACTGTTCGTCATAACACCTCTACGTTGACAGTTGACGGTAGTGACAGCGACCATTGAGCAAGTTGGCATCGCCGTTTCCGTGGGGGCACGCGTGCTGTTTCTGATCAAATTTCCTGCCGACATCACTGCGCGCCGCTACGCTCGTGATTGCGACTGGGCCAAGCGCGGGCGGGCGGACCTCGAGCGATGGCATCACGCATAAGGCTCGACCCGAGCGGCGATGATGTGGATCTGCCGAACGTGCCCGCGCCGGTGCCTATTTGGCCGTGGGTCGTGGCTGGTGCGCTTGGACTCCTACTGTTGTTAGTCGCACTCGCTTATTGGGAAATTTCGACGCGGCCTGTGGTCAACGCGTATCCCGTGTGGTGCCCGAGCTATGCATTCGGCGCGCCGGGAGCCAGTCGCAGTGATGGCTATGAGCCTGCAATACCTTGCACGTCTTCTTCCTTTGCGCCGAAGCGTGCGTTGAGCCTCGCGGAGTTGTTTGTCTCGCCTGCGCGAGCGCAACAGGTTCCGCCGCCCGGTCTAAACACCACGCTCGATGAACCTATGAAGGCTAGAGCCGTACAGCATGCGCGCTGGCGAATTACCCAAGCAGACGGATCACGCATCGCATACGAGATGCTCGACGACGATCCGATCAGTGAGCTGATAATGCCGACTGACGAGGCGCGACGCTACGCGAGCGCCAAGTTCGAGGAAATGAGTCAGAAGCAAGGCGCTGCAGGCTTCTATCGTCTTGCATTGGCGTATCTCGGCAACATGGCGTTCGACATTGCGATTGCCGACAAAGATGATCGCGCCCTGAAGGCCCATGACCGGATGGTCGTTCCGTTTTGTCCCGATAGCGAGTTCGTCCAAACCCAAGACCCGCCCAAGGCCTTCCGCTACCTGGTATGGGCAGACGATTGCGATACGGTTCACCCGCCACTGTTTGGCAGGTGGATGGATGCAATTGCCCGCGGATCCCGTTGGAGCGAACGTGAAGTGGCGCGGCTAAAAACCGTCGCGCGCGCCGACAAGGCGCGGGCGATAAAGGGAGCGCCCTGGAACGGCAATGAAGATTTTTTCTGTACGGGCACTTTGACGGGTACTTTGATCGGCGAAAATGAGGGCCCTCCCCCCAGTGTCCAAACGCCCAGAACTCGCGGCAGGCGCTAAAGCTCGGCGATGCCGAGCAGGCGCTGGGTAAGTTGAGGGAAGCGCGTGCTTGCTGGCGCCGTTCGATCTCGCTCGCGGTGGCCGACCCCGACGGTGCGCCGGCGGCGTTGGCTGCGCAGCAGCGGCTGCAAGCGGACGCGTCGACGTGCAAGCCGACGGCGGCAAGCCTTGCCAACATTTCTCGCGACTATCGGGCACGGAGCGGCGACCTCATTCACATGAAGGTCATTCAGCAGGCGTTGAAATCGCTCGGGCACTATGACGGACCGATCGACGGTGTGCTGTCGCCTGTGACTCGGGCCGCGATCCGCAAGTTCCAGCGCAGTGTAAGCGAGGACGAGACCGATACACTGACGCCGCTTGAGATTACGCAACTCATCTGCAACGCAGCTGAAACGACGCGCGACCTCGTGTCGGTGACGACGCTCGGCGTGATGTACGCGGTCGGCCTTGGCGTGCCACAAAACGTCGATCAAGCACAGCAATGGCTGGTGCAGGCGTCCAACCGGCGGTACGCCGATGCAACCTACAACCTCTCGGTCCTTTATGGGACGGGGATCCTTCTGAACAGCTACCGCTTGTGCGATGCGCCGCGCATGCCGGAGCAGGCCGACCGCTACCTCGGCGAAGCGGCAGAACAAGGGCACCCGATCGCCCGCGCACTGTTGGACCTCTACGGGCCGAAATCCAAATACGCGAACCTAAGCCCGCGCGAGCGTTGGACGCTGATCGAGATGCAGCAACTGGAGAACAGCACTGCCGACAGGACAGGAATCTACGCAACCAAGCTTGCGATCGTCGGCGCCAAGTGCGCGCCCGACCGCAGCATAAGGTGATTTAGGTGAAACACGCGCCAACCGGGCGCTTGAGGGGGAGTACCGAACTATGAAGTGGCTGATACCAGTCCTTTTTCTAGCCGCGATGGGTATCTCGGCATGTAAGACTGTGGCGCATTCGGCGCCGGAGCGGAGCGTACTCGTCGCGAAGCAAGCCTGCGAAATCGATGCGCTTGCGATGGAAAAGAACGAGATGAACAAGACGCTCACAGTCGTGACCGATCGCGTCGGCAAGCATGTCGAGAAGGGCAGCGCGCAGCGCTACACGATCTTGCAGCAGAAGCTCCAGCAATACTCCGGCGAGGTCGAGGCCAGCTACCGCTTCGTCACGGCCAACTGCAATTCATACAATCTCTGTATGGCGGAAAATCACTTCGACGAGCGCATGTGCATGGGCACCCGTAATGCATGGCAGCAAAGCCATGAGCGCTTCAATCAGCTCGCCGTCGAGTTGAAGGAGATCGAGAAGTGGCCGACCGAGGTCATCGTCGAGCGCGTGCCCGAAAAGAAGCCCTGTCATCATTGTACGCCGCGCCCGCCAAGCGACTGCCGCGCCGTGAACTGTAACGTCCAGGGTGCCGTGTTCTCGACGGGGTGCTGCTACGACGGAGACTAACCCGTCAAAAAGGGGTGGCTGCTATGAGCCGAATGTACGACAGGAACGACGATGGCGCGCGCCCAGCGCCTTCGCGCCGGGCGCTGCTCGGGATGGTTGGCGTCACCGCGGTAGGCTTGCCGTGGCTGGGCCGTGCCGTTGCGCAGCAGCTCCCCCCCTCCGTGGCGCCGTGCAGTCCCAACGACCCGACCAACTGCGGCGATCGGGCGCGGGGCTATATTGCGAGCGATACGGCGCGGAGCCACTTGGCGCTCGGGGATGCCGCCGCTGCGGTCGACGACATTCCAAGGGCTCGCGACGAGTGGCAAAGGGCGATCGACATCGGCCGGGCTACCGGGTCGCAAGCCGCCGTGATCGCGCAGAAGCGCCTGCAAATGTACACGCTGACTTGCACCTACAATAGAGCAAGCTTGGCCGCTATCTCGCGCGATTATGAAGCGGTCAATGGCGACTTGATCAACGTTCGGGTGATCCAGCGCGCGTTGCACGCGCTCGGCTATTACGACGGGTCGAGCGACGGTCAACTTACGGTCCTCACGCGGTCGGCGATCCGCAAATTTCAGCGCGACATGGCGTTCGATGAGACCGACGTGCTGACGCCACGCCAGATCGTCTATCTGATCTGCAACGCAGCGGAGACCGCGCGCGACGAGGCGGCGCAGACTACGCTCGGTGTCATGTATGCGACCGGGATTGGCGTGAGGCAGAATGTGGATTTCGCGCTGGCTTGGCTGCGCATGGCTTCGAATCGCATGTATGCCGACGCGACTTACGACCTCGCAATCCTCTACGGCACCGGCCTGGTGCTCGGAAGCTTCAGGCTCTGCGACTTTCCCTACAGTTATCCCCAAGCCGACCAGTACCTGAAGGAAGCTTGCGAACAGAAGCACCCCATCGCGCTACGCTTGATGAAGCTCTATGGGGGTCTGGCGAGCCCACGGGAACGCTGGACGCGGATCGAACAAGAGCAGCTTGAGCACAGCACCGCAGACAAGACGAACCTTTATGCGAGCAGACTGGCGACCGTTGGGCCCAAATGTCCGCCTCAGAAGCACATTCGGGGCGCGCCTTAATCCGCTTCGCAGGCCGGCCAATTCTTGAGGCCGCGTTCGCCGTTGGCGTTTGTGCCGAAGCAGGTGTCGGGGAATTCGCCGGCGTAGTCGCGCTGGAGGCGGATTGCCTGTTCGAAGTCGGCGCGGGCGTGGTCGTAGTCGCCCTTCTTTTCGTAGGCGCCGCCCCGGTCATAGTGCGTGTTCGCATCGCCGGGTTGGCGGTCGAGCACTTGGCTGTAGTCGGCAATCGCCTTGTCGGTGTCGCCGAGCTGCGCGTAGGCGTAGGCGCGCTGCGCGTAGGCGTTCACCAGGTCCGGCTGAAGGCGAATCGCGTCCGACAGGTCGGCGACGGCCTTGTCGTATTCGTTGTAGGCGTTGCGGTAGTTGCCGCGTGCCGCATAGCCGCGCGGATCCTCGGGCATCAGCTTGATCGCGCCGGTCGTGTCGGCGATGGCCTGGAGGTAGTCGCCCTTCTCCATGAAGTAGATCGCGGCGCGGCGCAAATAAGCCTCAAATCTGACCTGCGACGGCAGCGTCGCGTCGGCGACGAGGCCCGAGCAGGCGTCGAAGC
>CAZYGK010000031.1:0-19714 GCA_964647355.1 uncultured Flavobacteriaceae bacterium
CCTTAATGCGCAGCATCTCTTTGCCGTAGGCGTCGTAACGGCCGCTTTCGCGCCAGAGGTCGGCCGCTTGCAGCGTCGGCATCAGGAGTTCGATCGCCCCAGCCCGATCCTGCTCTTCGCGGACGATCTGCTCGATCTTGCGCAGCACGCGGTGGCCGAGCGGCAGCCATGAGTAGATGCCAGCCGCCTGCTGGCGAATGAGGCCTGCGCGCAGCATATAGCGGTGCGAGACAATTTGGGCCTCCGCGGGCGTTTCACGCAGCGTCGGCATAAAAGAACGGGATACGCGCATTTTCGGTGTGATTCTCGTGCAGACTGGTTTTGCACAGTCTTAGCGGCCGCAATAAGGCGGCGCAAATCCGCTCTTTAGACGGCGGAACGGCCCCCTGCCGGATGGCAGGGGGCCGTTGAGATTACTGCAGCGTGGCGCTGTCCAGGTTCAGCTTATCGACCGGAATGCGCACGACGTCGGGACGCTTCTTCTTCAGGGCATTGAAGAAGACCGCGCCGTCCCCGACCACGACCAACGAAGCTTTCTTGAGGTCGTAGATGCGCCCAGCGGCCTCTTTGGCCTGCGCGGGTGTTACGGCCGATACGTCAGCGACGTAGGTTGAGAGCTTGTCGAGCGG
The DNA here is from genome assembly GCA_964647355.1 of uncultured Flavobacteriaceae bacterium. Lineage (GTDB taxonomy): Bacteria > Pseudomonadota > Alphaproteobacteria > Micropepsales > Micropepsaceae > SZUA-430. The sequence goes on from CAZYGK010000031.1 coordinate 630, forward strand.
CAGGCCAAACAGCGCGAACGTCGCCAACTGCTGACCGAGGCCCGTTGCCGTTTCGACGTCGCGGCCGAAGGAACCGATCAGATTCGCTTGGCGCGCGCCGAGCTCGGCAGCGGGTACGTCGGCTTCGACGATTTTCTTCAGTTCCTGCTCCATCAGATCGACGACTTGGACCGCGGACTCGTTCTTGGTCTGCGCGGTGATGATGACAGGTGGCGGAAATACCCGAGCTAGAAAGCTCGAGCCTACGCCGTAAGATAGGCCGCGCTTGATGCGGATTTCCTGGTTCAGGCGCGCGGAGTAGCCACCGCCTAAGACAGAGTTTACGACGAGCGCCGGGAAATAGTCGCTCGCGGCGCGCGGCACGCCGATCATGCCGAAGCTGACGGCGGCTTGGCCGGACTTCGGTAGGTCCACGACGATCGCGCGCGGCGATTGGACGCCAAGCTCGGCCTTCGGTGCCGTGCCCACGGGGGCAAGCGGTTTTTCCCATGTGCCGAAATATTTGTCGGCGAGCTTAACACCGTCTTCGGCCGAGATGTCGCCTGAGATGACGAGCAGCGCGTTGTCTGCCCGATAGTGGCGGCTGTGGAAGCCGCTAAGGTCTTGCGCAGTTATCGCCGCAATGCTCTTGGGCGAGGCGACGCCGCCATAGGGGCCGAGGCCGAACAGTGTGCGCGTCATCGCGTAGCGGGCGATGGTGCCGGGCTGGCGCAGGCTCACCTGCAGGCCGTCCAGCGTTTGCTGCCGTTGACGCTCGACTTCGTCGTTGGCGAACGCAGGGTTGCGGGCGACGTCGGCCAGAATTGCCATCGCGTCGTCCACGCGGTCGGCGCGCGTCGCGAGTGAGAGTCCCGAGCTGTCGCCGCCGGCGCTGGCGGAAAGGGAGGCGCCCAGTGCTTCGATTTGGCGGGCGATATCGGTAGCGCTGCGGGTCTTCGTGCCTTTGGTCATCACGTCGGCGGTGAGCGAGGCGAGGCCCGCGCGGCTCTCCGGATCGTTGGCAGCGCCCGCATAGAAGCGCAGTTCGGCGCTGATCAGCGGGACGTCGCGCTTCGACGCCACGATCACGCGCAGGCCGTTCGCGAGGCGCTTGTCGGCGGGTGTCGGCAGCTTGGCCGAGACCGGGGCTTGCGGTGCGGGCGCCTTCACGCGCTCAGCCTCAGGTGCGAGCGCGTAGGTCTTGATCTCGCTTTGCGGGATGTCCAGCTTCTGCGCTTGGACGGTCGCCGCTGTGGCGATGGTGTCGCCCTTGGCGTCCTTCGGCTTCGTTTCTTCGGCGAGATAGCGGATGGTCACGCGCTTGTTGTCGTCGAGGATCGACTTCGCGACGCGCTGCACGTCGGCGGCTGTCACCGCTTGGATATCGGCGAGCAGTTTGTCCGCGTATTTCGGGTCGCGGTAGCGGATGACGGCGTCGGCGAGTTCTTCGGCCTTGCCGAACGCCGTTTCCCGGCCTTCAAGCGTTTCGGAGACGAGTTCGTTCTTCGCTTCGTCGAGCTCGGCGGCCGTGACCGGCGCATCGCGGAGCTTGGCGATCTCGGCCATCAGGCTCTTCACGCCGTCGTCGGCGGACTTGCCTTCACTCAAGACCGCGGCCAGCGTGTAGGCGCCGGGGTCGCGCGTAGCCTCAAGGTTCGTGAACACTTCGGCGGCGATTTGCTGCGTGTAGACGAGCGACTGATAGAGCCTGGAGCTTTCGCCTTTCGCCAAGATGGCGTCGAGGACCGAGAGGGCCGCGATATCGGGGCTCAGCGAATTCGGCTGCGGGAACGAGATCGAGACCGCGGGTAGCGGCGTATTCGGTTCGTAGACCGTGTACTCCTTAGGGCCCGTGCGTGCCGGTTCCACTGCGGTCACGCGCGGGATCGGACGCTTCGGTGTCGCGATCGGGGCGAAGTACTGATCGACCCATTTGTCGAGTTGCGCCTGGTCGAAGTTGCCGGCGACCACGAGGATCGCGTTGTCCGGGCGATAGTAGGTTGCGTGGAACGCCTTCACGTCGGCGACAGTCGCCGCATCGAGATTTTCGATCGAACCGATGCCGGGACGGCCATACGGGTGTACCGCGAAATTCGTTTGGGCGAGGTAGAGACCGAACAGCTTGCCGTAAGGCGAGGCCAAGATGCGCTGGCGGTATTCTTCCTTCACGACGTCGCGTTCGGATTTGAAGATCGCTTCGTCGACGACGAGGGAACCCATACGCTCGGCTTCGGCCCAGAGGATTCGTTCGACGTGGTTGGCGGGCACGACTTGGTAGTAGTTCGTGAAGTCGTCGTAGGTGGAGGCGTTGTTGAAGCCGCCGACGTCTTCCGTCAAACGGTCGAGCGTTTCGGGCGGCATGTTCTTCGTCGCCTTGAACATGATGTGTTCGAAGAGGTGCGCGAAGCCGGAGCGGCCTTGCGGGTCGTCCTTCGAGCCCACGTCGTACCAGACCTGGACCGAGACGTTCGCAGTGTTCGGATCGGGCATCGCGTAGACCTTGAGGCCGTTCGCGAGCGTGCGTTCCGTAAACTTCAACGGCTCGACCTTCAGCGCGCCGGCTGCTGCTTGCGGCTTGGGCGTGGTGGAGTCGGAGCAGGCGGCGGCAACGAGCGCGACCGCCGAAACGGCGATCAGGGACAGGATTCTCATGTAGCACCCCAGAACAGATGGTGGCGGACCCTATGCCGCCCTGCCCCGGCCCCGCAACTCACCGGTTCGTGTATTTCAGACCTTATCCAATAGGCGGATTTCAGCGATGGGGATGCCGTGGTCGGACGCGCCCGGCGGCGCCGGATCGTCATCGTTGTCGCGCAGGTGCTCGTTGATGACCTCGTGGCGGGTGACTTCGCCGATTCGGTTGCGATTGCGGACGTAGAATTCTTCCGAGACGAGAATGTGGTCCAGGATGTCGCGCTCGCCGTCGTGGATGTGGGTGTGTATCTGGGGCGAGCGCTCGGCCGCCACGCGGAACGACGAGTAGAGCACCACATCCCACAGCGCGAGCTTCTCTTCGCGGTCCATGTCCTTGTGCGGCGTGGGACCGCGCACGATCTGCGTGCTTGCGGCGTCGGGCGTGTCGTTCAAGTCGCCGAGTACGATGACGGGCTTCTTCGAGTCTTTGAGGTCTGCGAGGATCAGGTGCCTGAGTGCTGCGGCTTCGGCGGCGCGCACGAATGTCGCGCGCGCTTGGCCTAGCGAGGCGATGAACGGGTCGTCGCCGTCCTCGCCCTCGCCGATCAGCGGGCCCTTCGATTTCAGGTGCGCAACATAGACCGTGAGGTCCAGGCCTTGAACATCGACGACGGCGCGCAGGATCGCGCGTTGAAACTGAGGGATTGCGATCGGCACCGGCTTTACGACACCGCCGTCAACACGCAATGGGACTGTCAGGTTTATGGACGGCGGGAAAGCTTGGATGCTCGACACCGCTTTGATGGGATAGCGCGAAATCAGACCAAGGCGCGGGCGTTTGGCAAGGTGGCCGGTGAGGTTCTCTGCACGCGTTGCACCGGGCGCCACGATGTGGGCGCCGGCCGCGAACGCGAAGCTGCGTTTTGCGACGTCCGTCAACGCTTCCTCGAGCCAAACCTCTTGAACACCTACGATGTCGGCCTTGGCCCGGTTGAGGATTGAGGCGATCCAGTTTGCCTTTGCCTCGTATTGCTCGCGCGTATCCTTCAGCCGGTCGTAGTAACGGATGTCCGGCGGGATCAGGTTTTCGACGTTGAAGGAAGCTACGCGGAATCGCATCACGGAAATCTACACTATTGCTAGGCGCGCCGCCGCAGTGCTTGCGCTTCCTGGTGCATCGCGAAAAGCCCCGCCAAAATGATGAGAGCGGTGCCGACGAGGGCGAGGTCGTTCGGTTGCTCGTTCCAGAGCAGGTAGCCGTAGAGCGTAGCCCAAAGCACGGCGGAGTAACGGAACGGCGATACCACCGACACTTCAACCTCGCGGAAAGCGATGACGACGAATACGATGCCGAGCGTGACCAAGATGGCCGAGGCCGCGAGCAAGGTCACGGCATTTGCGGTCAACGGGGCCCAGGGCTGGGATTCGAAGCCGGCGAAGCCCATCAGGCAGACGATGACCGTGCTTGTGAACGTCACGACGCCGGTCGGTACGGTCGGACTTATGAAGCGGGTGACGAGGTCGCGTGCGGCAACCAGCAACGACATGATCAGCGCACCGACGACGTGGATGCTCACGCCGTTCGCGGTCGGCTGCGCGACGAGTACGACCCCGAGGAAGCCTATCGCGACCGCCCACCAACGCGCGCGACCGACCGCTTCGCCGAGCAGGACCGCCGACATGACGGTCAGGATGAGCGGCGTCACTTGCGAGATCACGGTGATCTGGCCGAGTTGCAGATGCGGGAGCGAGATCAGGAAGAACACGGCGACGGCGCCTTCGATGACGCCGCGAATGAGCACCAGCGGGTGAAGGATCATCAGCCACCTGCGCCAGTCGACCGTCGCGACCAGGATCGCCCCAACGAGATAGATTGCCATCATCCCGCGAACTGCCATGATTTGGCTGGGCGCCAATGTTTCGCCGGCGAGCTTCACGATGCTGTCGCTCATGAGGAACAGCGCCTGCGACACGAGCATCGCGAAGATGCCGCGCATGTTCGCCGCCGCCGATGGCCGGCTTCCGCCCATAGTCCCCCCAAGGCCCCGCAAGCAGCGTAGAGTCCGAACGCCGCCCGCTCAAATGCTACACCCCTGGCACATTCGCCAAGCGGTTCGGGCGGCAAAGGTAAATGCGGTTCAGTAGCCGGGCGGCTGCATGGTCGTCAGGGGGGCCCGATAGCCCATGTTGTCGATCACGCTTTTCACGTCGACATTCGGCGGCATGTCCGTTCCCGACCCCGGCGCCTTTGCCTCTAAATCGCGGACGGTAAAGTCCATGCGCGCGTCGTACGTGCGGTCGATCTGATTGCGCAGCCGTTGCTGTGCTTCGTACCACCGGTTCTTGGCCTGCGTGTTCGGACAGGACGCCAACTCCTCCGGACTCGATGCGCCCCAACGGCGCTCGATGCAGTCGTACGGATCGAACGAAAGGCGAAACATCCGTTCGACGACATCTGGATAGCGCAGCGTGACGCGGCGCCCGGCGGAGTTCGTGTAGACCACCGTGCAGAGCTCGGCGGCATTGTTGTAAGCCTGTTGCAGGTCGTCGCGCAGGTTCAGTCCGTCGTACGAGACACGTGCGTCGCGCTTCATCCAGAGCCCGATCAAGCGCTCGATGTCGTCACGAAATGCTTTGAATGCGGTCTTGAGCCGCGCGTCGCGTGAGGGCGTCGAGTAGACCTCCCACTCCATGCTATCGGTGCCGTAGATGTTCGCCGGCAAGCGTTCGGGATGCTGCTTGCGGTCGACACCCGCCTCGATCGCCATTTCCACGAAGCGTTGCCGGTCGTAGAGATCGTTGCAGAGCGTCTTCATTGTGGCTTTCAACTCGGCCACCGGATTGAAGCTGAGCTTGCCGCCGGCCATGGCGATCCGGACGTACTCGTAGAAGCCGACCTCGAGCCCGTTGTACGCGAACTTCCCGTTACGCCAATCGGCGCGAGGCGCGGGATCGACGTTTCCGTAGAACTGCTCCGCCGAATAGTCCGCGATCTGGTTGTTCTTCGCGATCGTGATACGGCCCTTTTCCATGCGGATCGGGCGGAAGTTCTTGAAGCCTGCGCCCATCGACGGAAGGTCGCGGCTGAATTGCGCGCCGAAAACGCTGCGCGTGAGCGTGTAATCCGGGTGCGCATCCATATAGAACACCCGGCCGTCTTCGCCGACCTTGTAAACGAGCGCTACGTGACCGTTGACGTCGTAGATCGCCGTACCCGGCCGGATTGAGCCGGGCTGAACCTTCACGGGATAGAGATCCGTGATCGGGCTCTCGTCCATGTCGGGACCAATGCGGTAAGTCGCCGACGAGATCGCGTTTTTGATGTAGTTGATCGTGGCGCGGCCGCTTTCGCCGCCGGTAACAAAGGTGCGACCGGCAACGCGATTGCCCTTGTGCGAAAAGCGAATGTCGCCGCCGCTGCGGGAATAGACGCCCGTCACGAAAGTGAACGGCAGTCCGTTCTTCCACGCGTAATAGGCGCGCAGCATGTAGACGAGGTCGGCGCAGTCGGCGTTGAACGTGATGCCGCGCCCGTCGGTGCCGCGATAGGGGTTGGCGTCGGAGTTGATGCAGTCGTCCGGCGTTTCGCAGCCGCTCTCACCGATCTTCTGAATGAAGGCGGAGTAGCCGCGCTCGTCTTCCTCGGTCCACGCGGGCTTGGTGACGCGCCAGGTTTGGTTCGCCCACGCCGGGGTCACCCAAAGCATGACAACCACAGCAAGAAGAGTACGCCAAACCATCAAGCCCTCAGGCGCCGCAAAAGTGACGCCGTTACTGTCGCGAAATCGGGGCGCCAGCGCAATTCCCCCATGGCTTTCCAGCTAGGGAGAACACCCGGGAAGTGACAAACGAGTGACGTGTTTCCGTCGCTCTGATGGTCAACGCGCCAATCAGGCGAAGTGCGGCAGAAAACTCGCGTGCCCGGTTAATTCCACCGGATGCCCGAGGGGATGGGGATGTCGTTGACGGACAGGCCCGACATTTCGACAAGCCAGAACAGTGCGCCCCACGCCGCGAGCGCAATCACAAGCGCCCAAATCGCCTTTTTCCGAAGATTGGGTGTAGTTGGCGCGGAACGCTCAGTACCGGGGACGACTTCGCCGTCTTCAAGTTGGGATCGCACGCCGAACGGCAGCATCGCGAAGAACGCGAGCCACCATGCGATCGAAATGACCATCAACGAGCCGGCGATACCCATTAAACCTGCTCGAGCTCGATGAGCGTTCCGTTGAAGTCTTTCGGGTGCATGAAGATCACGGGCTTGCCGTGCGCGCCGATTTTTGGCTCGCCGGTGCCGGTGATCGTTGCGCCTTTGGCAATCATCTGATCGCGCGCCGCGATGATGTCTTCGACTTCGTAGCAGACATGGTGGATGCCGCCCGACGGGTTCTTCTTCAGGAAGTTCGCGATCGGGGACTTTTCGCCGAGAGGTTCCAAGAGCTCGATCTTCGTGTTCGGCAGCTCGACGAATACAGTCGTCACGCCATGGTCAGGCTGGGGCACGGGCTTGGAGACCTTGGCTCCCATCACAAATGTCGAGCGGTAGATCTCCGCAGCCGCCGCGATATCCGGTACGGCGATGGCGACGTGGTTCAGGCGGCCGAGCATGTTGGTTCTCATTTGTGCACTTGCGAGCAGCACGGAACCTAGGGACGACCGCCCGATCCGGCAAGATCTTATTCGATGGCAAACAGCACGTGTGTGCTTGCTTTTACCGCGCGTTCTTTGGGAGGCGGAACGTCAAAAGTGGTCTCTATCGGTAGCTCCTTGATCCGCGTTCCCGTCACGGTGACCTTTTCGACCGATTCGTAACCCGCGCGCCCCGTTCGGTATTCGCGCCCGCCATAGTCGACCGACGGAAACGTGACATCGCCATCCTGGATCTTAAGCACCCGGCCGCGTTTGAACTTGCCCTCTCGGGCGTAAGCGTCCGCCGTTGCCACAGCGTTCGCCAGTGCCGCCGCCCTCGCGGCTGCCGACAGATCTTCGTCCTTCGAGGACTTGTAGGTCACCAGCCAGTAGTTGGAGCCGGCACGAGCTATCGAATCGAGAATCTTGCCAATCCGCCGGATGTCCTTCACATTGATCGACACTGTCTGCTCGGCGTAGTAGACGCGAGCTTCACCCGGCTTCTGACGTTCATTGTCCAACAGACCGCTGCGAACGTCGGCTGTTCTAATGTCGCCCTCCGCAATTTCCACGCCTTTCAATGATGCCAAAATCTGGCGCATGGTACCGGCGGCTTCCTTAGCGGCATCGAGTGACACGGCATTCTCCGCGTAGATCGACGCGGTGATCTCCGCTTCATCGGGCGTGAAGCGGACCTCCCCGTTGCCCTCAACCGTGTACATCTCGGGCACGCGCACTAGCCAAACAACCAGCACCGCGGCGACCGCAACCGCAACTACGCCGATCAACGCCAAGATACCGCCGCGCATCATCGCTCCCTCCACGCGACGCTGATGTTAGCAGGTGGGCCGCAACCGCCAAACCGAGCACACGCGTCAGGCGAGTCGACCTCGCCCTCTTGGCGGAATCGATCCGATGGCATAACCAACAAACAATGTTCCTGATCCTAAAGATTCTCGGCACGCTTGCCGTCAACGCCATACCTCTGGCCGGGGTTCTTTGGTTGGGCTGGAGCGTGTTCGAGGTGCTGCTCGTCTATTGGTTCGAGAACCTTGCGATCGGCATCTTCCACGCGGTGAGGCTTGCCGTTTGCACGCGGACGAATGGCGTCAAGGGTGGCGCCGGCACGACCGCATTCTTTTGCCTGCACTACGGCATATTTACGCTGGTGCACGGGGTGTTCGTGTTCATCTATTTCGGCGTTCTCTCCGATGGGATCCTTGCGTCCAAAGGCGGTCTGACCCTGCCCGTCCTTTTCCTGTTCGGCTGGCAGGCGGCGTGGCTCGCGCTCGATACATTCGCGACACAGGGGTTTAAGGGACGGGATCCGGCAAGCATGATGTTCGAGCCGTACCCGCGCGTGTTCGCTTTGCACGTCGCGGTGCTGCTTGGCGGGTTTCTGATCGGTCAGATGGGCGCGCCGGTGTGGGCGCTCGCTGCGCTCGTCGTCGTGAAGACATTGTGCGATGCATTCTTCGCCCTGGTTTTTGCGCCAGGCGGGGGAAGTCCCGCCGAAACGTTCGCCGCGTTAAGGAAACAGCCCAAGCCGTAGCGGTTCGGCGGCGTCAAAAGCTTGTCTGTTGCGCTTTCGCGTGGTCTTGTCCGGCCCCAGCAAAGTTTGCGCTTAAGGGAACGCTCTGATGGACATGACTCTCTTCTACGTCGGCGCCGTGGTGACGGTGCTGAGCGGCTTACCAGTGTTGTGGCAGCTTTCCCGCGGGCACCCAAAGGGTCTGTTTGTTCTGTTCTTTGCCGAGATGTGGGAGCGTTTCTCCTACTACGGCATGCGCGGCATTCTGGTCTTCTACATGACGCAGCAGTTCCTGTTCGAGGACACTGTCGCGCAAGGTCAGTACGGCGCTTACACCTCGTTGGTCTATCTGGTGCCACTGCTCGGTGGGCTGCTCGCCGACTACTTTCTCGGCACGCGCAAGGCGATCATGTTCGGCGCGCTGCTTCTGGTTGCCGGGCACGGCATGATGGCGTTCGAAGGGCCGCCCGCCACGCAGACGCTGACCTATCAAGGCCAGCAGTATGTGTTCGACGTGAGGGGCCGCATGGAGGAGAAGAAGGCCCGCATCATCGTCGGCGGGCAAGGCTATGAGTTCGGGGCCAGTTCCAGCGGCGGGTTCGAGATCAAGGGGCTCCCTGCCGATGCTCCGCTGCCGGCGATACTTGAAAAGGGCACGTACCAAATCGGCGTGATTTCCGGGCCGTCGATTTACCGCGACATCTTCTATCTCGCGCTCGCGCTCATCATCATGGGTGTCGGGTTCTTGAAGGCGAACATCTCTACGATCGTGGGCCAGCTCTATACGGAAGCCGATCCGCGCCGGGATGCCGGCTTCACGCTCTACTACTATGGCATCAATCTCGGCGCGTTTTGGGCGTCGCTGTTGTGCAGCTATCTGGGCACCAAGTACGGGTGGAGCTATGGGTTCGGCTTGGCGGGCATCGGCATGCTTGCCGGGTTCGTCGTGTTCTGGCTGGGCAAACCGTGGCTTGAAGGCAAGGGCGAGCCGCCAAACCCCGAGGTGCTCAAGCGGCCGGCTTTGGGCCCGATCAACACGGAATGGTCGCTCTATCTGCTGGGCTTGATCGGAGTGGGTGCAGTTTGGTTGATCGTGCAACAACCGCCGTGGGTGGAGCAGCTTCTCGGCGTCGCGTCGGTGCTGGTGCTGCTCTATCTGCTTGTCTTCATGGTCACGCAATGCACGTTCGTTGAAGCGCAGCGGATCTTGTTGGCGTTGATTCTGGTGGCGGCTTCGACCGTGTTCTGGACACTGTTCGAGCAAGCGGGCTCTTCACTCAACCAGTTCGCGGAGCGGAACACGCAGCTCACTCTGTTCGGCGTGCAAATGACGGCCGCGCAAACGCAGTCGTTCAACGCGGGCATGATCCTGATCTTGGCACCGATCTTCTCGGCACTCTGGGCGGGGCTTGGGCGCGTCAATCTCGATCCCAATCCGGTGCTCAAATTCGGTCTCGCGCTGGTGCAAGTGGGGGCCGGGTTCTATGTGCTTGTCTGGGGCGCGCAGTTTGCGGATGCGAGCTTCAAGGTTCCGATGATCTTCTTGTTCCTGACCTATCTGCTCCACACAACCGGCGAACTGTTCATCTCTCCGGTCGGTCTTTCGCAGATGACCCGGCTCGCGCCGGCGGCGATTGCTTCGACGATTATGGCAACGTGGTTCCTCGCTTCGTCGTGGGCACAGACGATCGGCGCGTGGGTCGCGCAGTTGACCGCGACTGAAACCGTCGCGGGCCAGGTGCTCGATCCCGGCAAAGCCCTGCAGACTTACTTGGAGGTATTCGAGAAGATCGGCATGTACGGTGCGATGATCGGTGTCGGCCTCATCGTGCTGTCTCCGATTCTGAGATACCTCGCACGCGACGATAAGCGTCCGAAGCCGTCGGTGCAGCCGGCCGAGTAGCGATCGTCACATCGTTCATCTTCGCGAGCGCCGCGGAACCCTTGGTTTCGCGGCGTTTTTCGTTGGATGAATGAACCTCGCCTGAATGACCGGTTCGAGTTCGCTTCAGGCTCGGTCTGCGAAGCTCCTGACCATCCGAGATGGCAATGCAACAAGGCCATCGGGTCTTGGACAAACAGGAGGTTCCAATGAAACTCAAACTTGCTCTCGCCGGTGTTTTGCTCACCCTGGGTTTGGCCGCTCCCGCTTCGGCGCATGCGCCGGGCCCGTGGGCACCGTCTTGGGACTTGCTCGGTTCGCGTGCCGTCGGCCACCGCGCCGAGCGCGACACGATCGCGGCGTTCGGTCATCAACGCTATCGCCAGGTCAAGATCTGCGCCTACAACAAGGCGATCCGCTTCTATGACCTCGACGTCGTCTTCCGGAACGGCGGTCACCAGGATGTGCCGGTGCGGGCGGTTTTGAGGCCGGGCCAGTGCACGCGTGCCGTCGACCTTTACGGTCACCGCCGCGACATCCGCTTTGTGCGGATGGCCTATGAGACTCTCGGTTGGAACCACGGATCGCGCGCATTCGTCCGTGTGTATGCCCGCTAACCGGGAAGGGCGCCGCGGTCTCCCTCCCGCGGCGCCCTTATTCTTTAGAGACGGTTCGAGAAGCGAACTTCGGTGGTACCGGCAGGCATGGTGACGAAATCGCCGTCGCGGCCGACGTGGAGGGGGCCTTTGAAGATCTCCCGCGCAGTTCCTAAGAACGGACCCTCCAGCGCCGAAAGCGGCAGCGGCGGGACGATGTGGTAGAGCAACAGCGCCTTGACCTTCGCTTTGGCCGCGATGTCGGCGGCCTCCTCCGGGGTCGTGTGGTAGTCGAGGATGTCGTGCATGATCTTGGAGATGTTATTGCGCCCGCTCTTTGCGGCGGCATCGCCGATCAAACCCACAAGTTTGGGCGACAATGCTTCATGCACGAGTAAGTCGACGCCGGCTGCGCGCTGCTCGACGGCCAAGGACTTCTTCGTGTCGCCGCTGATGACGGCGATGCGGCCCTTGTAGGTAATGCGGTAGCCGACGGCCGGTTCGACGGGCGCGTGCTCGACGTTGAACGCCTCAATCGTCAAGCCGCCTTCATCCAGGACGATTGCGTTGCCGGCGGTGTCGAGTTCGAATGGTTGGGCAATACCGCCGAAGCCCGTTGACGGCGCTATAGCCTCGCCGTGGTGGGCGATGCGGTAGCTCTTGTCCGTTGCGTAGGCCATGTTGAAGCCTTCTACGACCGCCTCGATACCCCTCGGACCGTGCACGGATACCGGTTTGGCGTTCGCGGCGCCGACCCAACGCTGCAGCATCATTTCGCCGAGGCCGTCGATGTGGTCGGAGTGGAAGTGCGTCAGCAGCACGCGCTCGACGCTGCCCGGTTGCAGGCCCATGCGCGCGAGGGTGCGCACGCCGCCAGTGCCTGTATCGACCACGAACATACGCTTACCGGCGATCACGACCACACAGGGGCCCGAGCGGTCGGCCGCGGGCATTGGGGCCCCTGCCCCGCAGAGGCCGACGTGCAACCCATCCGGCAACTCGCTGATCGCGTCGGTTGCCATGTTGCGTTCGAGCGTACGCTGCATCAACACGAGCGCTAGGTCGCCGCGGAAGACGTAAGCCGCTCCGCCGGCGAGGAGTGCGATCAACAGCAGACCAACGACGAAACGCCTCATGCCATCACCTCTTGACCTTTGCAGGAGATAGTGACACTTCTAGTGTCACTATTTCAAGCCCCCGTGGAGTTGACCCCATGAAGACTTTGCGAACGCCGGACAGCCGCTTTGCGGAGCTGCACGACTATCCCTTTGCCCCGCACTATATGACGATCCGCGACGCGGATGGCACGGACCTTCGGTTGCACTACGTGGATGAAGGGCCGCGCGATGCGGCGCCGGTTTTGCTGATGCACGGCGAGCCGTCGTGGTCGTTTCTCTATCGCAAGATGATCACCGGGCTCGTCGCCAAGGGGCATCGGGTGGTGGCGCCGGATCTCATCGGTTTCGGCAAGTCCGACAAGCCGACCGAGCAGAGCGATTACACATTCGAGCGGCATGTCGGCTGGATGAGCGAGTGGCTCACGCGGCTCGACCTCAAAGACGCGACGTTCTTCGGACAGGACTGGGGCGGGCTGATCGGGCTTCGTCTGGTGGCGGCATTTCCGGATCGTTTCGCGCGCTTCGTGGTGGCCAATACGGGGCTTCCGGTCGGTACTGGCATGACCGAGGGCTTCAAGCAGTGGCTCAACTTCAGCCAATCCGTGCCGGAGCTGCCGATCGGAGAAATCGTTGCGATGGGGACGAAGAAGGGTCTCACCGACACGGTGAAGGCCGCCTATGTCGCACCGTTTCCGGACGAGGCCTACAAGGCCGGCGCGCGGCGTTTCCCGGCGCTCGTGCCGGTGACGCCCGAGCATGGTTCCGTTGCCGAGAACAAGGCGGCGTGGGAGGTGCTCTCCAAGTTCGCAAAGCCGGTTCTGACGCTGTTCAGCGACTCCGACCCGGTGACGAAAGGCGGCGAACGCGTGTTCCTGGAGCGCGTGCCGGGGACGAAAGGACAGCCGCACACGATCATCAAAGACGCAGGCCACTTCCTGCAGGAGGACGCGCCGGACGAGTTGGTCGCTCACATCCATCGCTTCATCACGGAGACGCGGTCATGAAAGTCGAAAACGCTGTTTACCCGAAGGGCGAGCAGCTTACTGCGGCCGTTCAGAACGGCTCGAACGGGCCAATCGTGATGGTCAACCTGCTCAAGTTCAAGGATCGCTCTTCCTACAAAGACGGGCGGGCGGACGACGCGACGGGCCGCGAGGCTTACGACCGCTATGGGAAGGAGATGATCAAGTTCGTTCAATCGCATGGCGGGCGCGTCATCTTTTCCGGTCCCGTGAAATCCGTCGTCATCGGTAACGTCGAAGAGGCTTGGGACGCGGTCGCGCTCGTCGAGTATCCATCGTCGGAAGCGTTCGCCAAGATCGCGATGTCGTCCGAGGTCGCGAAGATCGGTGTGCACCGCGAGGCGGGTCTTGCGGGGCAAATACTGATTCAATGCGTCGAAGGCCACCTCCCATGACACTGCAGTCGCCCTCGACGCTGTCGGTCGCGTTCGTCGCGCTTCTGGGGCTCGTCAATCTCGGCCGCGGCGCGATCCATTTGTTTGCGCCGGACGGCGGGCTTGAGATGATCGCCGGCCTCGACCTTTCGAACGGCCGCGATGTCGTCTTGTCGTTCATCGGCGCAGTCGGCGCGGGACAGCTCACCATGGCAATGGTGGATCTGGTTGCGGTCGCGAAGTTCCGCTCATTCGTGCGGCCGTTGCTTTTGATCCACACAGTGCAAGCGGCGCTTGCGGTGTTCCTGCTGTTCGTGTGGCGCCCGCTACCTCACGCCGTGCCCGGGCAGTGGGGTGCGCTGGCGGCGTTGGTGCTCATCGGCCTCGTAGCAGCATTGGAGTATTCGCGGAGGCAAGATGCTGCAGCGGCGTGAACCCTCGGGCTCGAGCGACGGACGGCGCATTCGCGGCGCAGACAACAAGCGCAAGATCGTTGACGCTCTCCTCAAGCTGGTTGAGGGCGGGAACGTCGATCCAAGCGCGGAGTCCGTGGCGAAGGAAGCCGGCGTCGGTCTGCGCACCGTATTCCGGCACTTCGCCGACATGGATAGCTTGCACGCGGCGATCTCCGAACGCATGACCGCCGAGATCAAGCCGATCTTGGAGCAACCGTTTGCCGCGTCGGACTGGCGCGGGCGGCTTCAGGAGCTGGTCGACCGGCGCGCCGAGGTGTTCGAACGGCTTTTGCCGTTCAAGATTGCGGGCGACGCACACCGGCATGGCTCGGCCTTTCTGACGTCCGAGCACAAGGCTCTTGTGCGCGCCCAGAGCGAGGCGTTACGGCGCGTGTTGCCGGCCAAATTCGCCGAAGACAAGGCGCGGTTTGCGGCACTCGATCTTGCGCTCAGTTTCGATGCGTGGAAGCGGCTCCGGCACGATCAGGGTGTGGGCGTGCGGGAGGCGCGGTCGGCCCTGCGCTTTGCTGCGTCGGCGTTGACCTCCTCCGAGCCGGGCCGGTAGGGGCGGCAGCGCGCCGGCATCGGCGGCACCACCGCGTTGGGCAGACTTGCGAAGAAGCGGCGCATATCCTTGTCGCAGAGGACTGCGTCGCGGCCGGCTTGAACGAGCGCGTCGACGTTCGCATCGGCGATCGTGAGACCGGTCGGGATCGCGGCCAGTTCCTTGCGTTTTTCGTCGTCGGCCAAGTCGGACAGCGCCACGTGGGCGAAGTGCGGTTCGACTTTGCGGCAGGCGGTGGGTTTGCCGTCGGCTCCGGGCGGGCAATCCCGCCGTGCGAAGGCTGCGGCCAGGCGGCCCGTCATTTCGCGGGCGTGGATCAACGTTTCGAAGCCGTAGCGATCGATCGCGGTCGAGGTCACGGCGCCGATGACGCGGAAGACGCTATCGAGATAGGGCACGTCGGTGAGCTCGCGGTCGGGCTCGGCCTGGCCGTCGACGCTGACCATGACGATGTGCTGTAGGCGCTTCAGGCGATCTTCGTCGAGGGTGCCGCCTTCGCTGACCGGCGCCATCAGCTGCATGAAGCCGCGCAGGGCTAGGTTGTCTGAGACCCCGCCGTCGAGGAGGTGCACGTAAGCGCTTTGGCGTTTGTCGAGATACGAGCCCGCGAGGCCCGCTAAGTGGCGCCGGCGGGAGAGTTCGTCGTCGATATTCGCGTACTCGTCGATCCATTTCGGCCGGGTACAGGACTGCGTGTCGTCGTAGGCGTAGTTGCGCAGGCTGATCGGCGTGAAAAGGACCGGGAAGCCGTTCGATGCAGCGACCGCGCGGGAGAGCGGATATGTCGTGATGTCCGAGCAGATCCAGTCGAAGGTGTCTTGCGTGAAGATGAAGGGGGCTTCGTTCGCGAAGTCTGTGGCCTGCACGCCGAGGAACGGGCGGCCGAGCTTTGCGAGAGCGCCGAAATCCGTCCCCTTGAACAGCAGCTCGTCGTAGACGCGCGCCATCTCGTCGTTTGTGCCCCAGTTCGGGTTGAACAGCCAGTCCCAGCGCCACGGCATCAGGTAGATGCCGAAGATCTCGCCGTTCAGATCGTACTTCAGGAACTCGTCGACGTAGCTGTCGAACAGCGCCTCGCGCTTGAGCGCGAAAGCGGAGGCCGTGAAGCTGCCACCGGAGACGCCAGTGACGACGTCGATCTCTTCCGTCAGCTTGCGCGGGCCTTGGCCATAGTCGACCGTCACTTCGCGCAAGCCCGAGAGCACGCCGTAGCCGAACGCGGAGGAGCGCTTGCCGCCGCCGGAGAACGCGAGCACGATGAAGAGTTCCGGGGACGTGTTATCCGGGATCGAGCCGATGCGATACGAGGGCCCGTGGATCGCCGTCTCAAGCGGGCGGTTCGACTGTGCGCTTAGCGACGCGCAGGCCGCGACCGCTAGCAACGAAACGACAATGGCGCCTACGCGCAGCTTCATGGGACCCCTCCCCTACTCTCTCCGCCAGTCGAATCAGCGGCTTCCGTGAGAGTCTGCCCTGGCGCGCCGTTTTGGGGATGCAACTACCACTTGTTGAAGACGAAGAACGCGCCGCCTGCGATTAGCGCGAAGCCGACCATGTGGTTCCATTTCAGCGCTTCGCCGAGATAGAGCACCGAGAAGCCCGCGAAAACGATCAAGGTGATGACTTCTTGCATCGTCTTCAGCTCGGCCGCCGTGTAGATGCCGTGGCCCCAGCGGTTCGCCGGCACGGCGAAGCAGTACTCGACGAACGCAATGCCCCAGCTTGCCAGGATCACCAGCCAGAGCGCCTGGTCCTTGTATTTCAGGTGGCCGTACCAGGCGAACGTCATGAAGACGTTCGAGATCAGCAGAAGCACGATCGGCGTCAGGTGCGCGAGCATTCGAGTCCTCAAGTGCTTGGAATCGCTAGGATAAGCGTAACAGCACGCATGCGGATTTCGCGGAATGCAAAATCGTATCCGTTATATGCGTTAGCTTGGCGGAATTGCGCGGCTTTTGCCGTTAGATAAGCGTTAGTTTGCCGTTAGGTATCCGTTAGGTCGACTGCCACAGCCGCGAACTGCGGACGCGCCTCTGCCGCAAGCCTCACCGGCCTGATCGGCCGGGGCCATTTTTAGATGAACAGGTTCAAGTCGCAGCCGCGGCCGAGGTGTCCGCAACGGGCTCGGTCGGGAAGTCTTTCAGATGGGGGCACGGCCGCTTGACGGCAATGTCGTGCCCGATGCGACAAACCAGGTGCTTCAATGTGCGCAGGCCTCACTGCTCCCGCACGCACATGCTGAGTTGGCTGCACCAGCCGCCTTTGCATTTCATTTCGGAGGCCAGGAATTTTTGGCCGGATTTGTCGAAGGCGGGGCTGTCCAGGACGCTGACGGTTTTTTGAGAGCCACTTGCCGTGAAGCGCGTGTCGGTGCAGGCGCCGGTGGTTGCGTTCGTGACCTCGACGCAGTAGAGCGAGACGTTGTCGCACCAGCCCTTCTGGCAGGCGAGGCCTGCGATGAAGTGCTTCGCCGGGCACTTGCCGCGGCCTGTGCCTTCTTCCGAGAACCACGGCGTCCACTGCGCGCGGCCGATGGCGGCGCCGGGGCGCGCTTGGCAGGCGATCTCGACGTTGTCGCAGCGGCTGCCGGTGCAGGTGACTCTCTCGACGAACGAGCCGGGGTCGCAGACTGCGGGTGGCGTTTCGTCCGAGACGGGGCCGAGCGAGGCGGCGATTGCGGGTGATAGGGCCAGCGCTAGGGTGGCGAACGCTATGAGCGTGTACTCGCGAGTGGACATGGGGGTCTCCGCGATTGATGTGGTCGAGCGTAACGCGATGCGTCGAGAGGTGCACGCCAGAACTCGGCTTGCGGTGCGCGCGGTCACAGTTTGCCTTCGCCTGGGAGCGCCTTCTCGTCGAGGATTCAGTTTACGTTCACGCGGTAGACTTTTTTCGCTGTGCCGCTGAAGAGCGCTGCCTTTTCGTCCGTGGTGTAGTTCCTCGCGAGGCGTTTGAAGGCGTTCCAGAGCGCGGCGTAGGTGGCGCCGAAGCGGTCGACCGGGAAATTGCTCTCGAACATGGCGCGATTTGGGCCGAAGGCTTCGATGCAGCTTTCGATGTATGGCTTCCACTGCGCCGCCAGCGTTTCGGACGTCTCGTCGGGGCCCTTCATACGCGCGCGGCAACCAGTGAACGGCATAGGAAGCCCGCCGAGCTTGACGTGGACGTTCGGGCAGGCGGCCAGGGTTTTGATGTTCTGCGCCCAGGTGGCGAAGCGTTCTTCGCGTTTGCCTTGGTAGCGGCCGATGCCCAAGGGCGTACCGACATGATCGAGTACGATCGTCGTGCTGGGGAATGCGCGCGCGAGGTCGATAAGGTCGCCGAGCTGCGGCTCGAGCAGCCAGGCGTCGAACGAAAGGCCGAGCGGCGCCAGGTGCTTGAAACCATCGCGGAACTTAGCATCGCGGTAGAGGCCGGGCGGATTGCGACCCGCGAGAGGCCCGAGCACATTCGGGTCGTCGTCGTGAGCGGCCGAGTGACGGATGCCGCGGAAACGGCCGTGACCGGCTGCAATGTGCGAACGCAGCACGTCTTCCGCCGTGTCGCCGAGGCGCAGGTCTACGTGGCCCACGATGCCGGCGCAGGCGCGGACCTCGCCGTAGAGGCCGCTTGCCGTCATCGCGGCGATGCCGTTCACGAACTCCGTCTCACCGACGCATTTGAGCGGTTGCGGGCCGTCGACGCGGTACATCGCGCCGCACTCCATGTAGATCGTCGCACGGATGTTGTGGCCGCATCGCAGATCGATCAGGAGTTCGTCGAGGAGGTAGCGCGGGATCTCGCGGATGATGTCCGCGAAGCCGTGCTCGGACGGCGGCAGATTCCGGATCACCGATGCAGGGCGGTCCCAGAGGTGATGATGCGGATCGACGATCGGGAGGTCGGGGTCGAGGATGGGCTCGGGCATGGTGGGCACGAGCATAGCATATCCGCCCCCACCGCAGTGGGGGCGGTACTTTGCGCGACTACAACTAGTGCGCTTTTTCCAGAGTCGTTCTGAACGCGGCGCTGACGCCTGCGCTGGCCACACCGATCGCGGCCCTGGCGTCGTTGGTGTCGTGGCGGCGGACCGAGCCGATGCGGATCAGCCGGCCCGGGGACGCGGCTTCGGTTGCGGCGATGATCTGGCAGGCGCCGGTGAAGTTCACGTTCTCGCAGATTTCCCACGAGCCGAAGCCGACCACCGAAACGCCGCCCGCAACCTCTTTGCCGATGAGCGCCGGGATGTTCGCCGTGTTCTGCGCAATCGCGTGCGCGACGCCGCCGAAGTCAGGTGCGGAGAACACCGTCAAAACCGACG
>CAZYGK010000031.1:19814-32517 GCA_964647355.1 uncultured Flavobacteriaceae bacterium
ATCGCGTGCGCGACGCCGCCGAAGTCAGGTGCGGAGAACACCGTCAAAACCGACGGCGCGCTGCGCGGGCCCATAACCAGCAATTCGTTCACGCGCGGGTCGAACGAGGCGAACACCTTCTCGAAGGTCGGGGTCATCGCAGGCCAAGCGGCTTTCGCCGCCGTGCACTGCACGAAGTAGAGGCTGCCCGGGACCACGTGGACGACTTGCTTGCTAGTGGCCTCAAAGACCTTCGCCTCGTCCTTGACGGTCGCGGTAGCCACAAAGAAGTAGATCTTGCGGCCCTTCTGCATCTTTTGGCCGCTGTCTTGGACGACGATGTCCTTCAGGCCGCCGGCCGCCAGGGACTTCTTCCAGAAGTCGCCGGTCAGGACCTGGCCGAAGGCCTCATCCAGATCGGCTTGGTTCATTTCCTTCGTCTGGGGCGTGGGATCGGCCATCACCATGCAGATGCCGCCGCTCTCGGGCTTTGCCTCCTCGCGCGGGGAGGCCATGAAGAGCGCGAGCGAGCTTTTCTGCTCAGGCACCGCGGCTTGCCAACCGGCCGGAACGGTGACCGTGAAGCGGCCTTCGCCGTCACGGAACTGTGTGTCTTGGGCGATGGCAGGCGCAAGGCTGAACGACAGGGCGGAGAGGGTGGCGAGCAACGTACGGCGCATGTTTGCGGGGGCTCCTACAAGGGCGGCGTCAAGGGATTGCGCCGCTAGCTCGCGCCCTGCACCGCCGGTTGTCAATTCGATACACCCGGCAGATGTCGACAATCCTGTGGTGCACTTTAGGGTTCGTCAGAGCAGCCAGACGACCGCTACCAGAACGAGAAGTGCGATCCAGAATGTCTCCGTAACCATGAGCCCGACGGGGCGCCAGCCGACGGCGATCAGGTCCTTGAACGAGGTCTTCATACCGAGCGCGGCGATGGCGGTGACCAGGCACCAGCGGGACAGGTTGCTGATCGCATCGACGCCTTCCTTTGGGATCAAGCCCGTCGAGTTGACGGCGACCAGCGCGGCGAAGCCGATCAGGAATGTCGGCAGCAACGTTGCCTTACCGCGCTCGCCAAGGCCGGCTCTGGCGAGCACAATCGAGATCGCGAGCACAACGGGCAACAGCATCGCGACACGCAGCATCTTCACATAGGTCGCGATGTCACCGCTTTCTTGCGAAACCATGTAACCGGCGCCGACCACCTGCGCGACGTCATGGATCGTGCCCCCGAGGAAGATGCCGGCGTGCTTGTTGTCGAAGCCGAGCGCCGTAACCACGATGGGATAGACGATCATCGCGAGCGTCGAGAGTGCGGTGACGCTGACGGCGGTCAAGATCGTGTCCCGTTCGGTTTCACGCGTGCGGGGCAGTACCGAGGCGATGGCGAGCGCCGCTGCCACGCCGCAAATTGCCACGGCACCGCCCGAAAGCACCCCAAACGTGCGGCTGAGTCGGAGTGCCTTTGCAAGTGCAACGCCGACGAGCACCGTGGTGGCGACGCCGACGACGACCATCGCTACCGGTGCCGGGCCGAGGCTCGCGATCTGATCAAACGTGATGCGCACGCCCAAGAGCGCAACACCGACGCGCAGAACCGTTCGCGAGGCGAACTCGATGCCCGCAACGCAACGGCCGCCTTCGTGGAGGAAGTGAAACGCCATGCCGATCAGCAGCGCGAACAGCATGACCGGAGCGCCGTAGTGATCGGACAGGAAGGCAGCGGCAAGGCCGATCGTGAGCGCGACAAGGACCCCGGGATAAATCGCGTGCAGCAAGGCCCCGCGCGGAAGGTAGCGGAAGATCGCAGGCGGCGCCGACGTTTCCGCCCGCGTGATACCTTCCATCGAGTCGAGGGAGCTGAGCCGGTTCAGCTCCGAACCGACGTCGTGATTGGCGGACACTATTGGTCCTTGAAGTTGGGGGCGCGCTTCTGCAGCTGCGCCATCACGGCTTCGACTTGATTGGGCGAGCCGCCGAGGGCGGTCTGCTCTCGCGATTCCGCCATCAGAGCGTCGGCATCGGAGGCCAAGGGAAGCGCGTTGAACATGCGCTTTGCGGCGCGGATGGCGTCCGGATTCTTGCCGGCGATTTCGCGCGCAGCTTCGAGCGCTGCCGCGCGCGGATCGGCGGTGACGCGCGTGACGATGCCGAGACGCTCTGCTTCGGGGGCCTCGAAGATGCGGCCGGTGTAAGTGAGTTCGCGTAGCACGTCGTCGCGCACCAAGCTGCGAAGCAGGACCGTGCCCGCCATGTCCGGGACTAGGCCCCACTTGATCTCCATAACCGAGAAGCGCGTGTCGGGGGCGGCGATGCGGATATCGGCACCGAGCATCACTTGGAAGCCACCGCCGAAGGCGACGCCGTGAACGGCTGCGATCACCGGGACGGGCACTTCCCGCCAGATCCAGGCAGCGTATTGCGGACGGTTCGCGATGCCGTTGGTGCGGGCGATCAAGCGGCCCTCAGGCCGGGTCTCACGGCCGGCGGAGGCGGTGCGCTGAAAGTTGCCCATGTCGAGGCCGGCGCAGAAGGCCCTGCCTTCGCCCGAGAGTACCGCGGCGCGGACGCCGCGCTCCGACTTCAGGCGGTTCCCGGCTTCGATCAGCGCGTCGAACATCGCGTCGTCGAGCGCATTCATCTTGTCGGCGCGCACGAGGCGCACGTCGGCCACGCCCTGATCGATGGTAATGGTGACGCGGTCGTTCATTTTGTTCTCCAATGACTTGCTTGCCGCGACCGTAGTTCGAAACGCGGGCAAGGCCAAGATGCCTCAGTGTCTGGAAACCCGAAGGCCTTCCCTCTATCTATTCATCGAGAGGAAGGACCACACATGGCAACGGATATCGATATCGGGATTTCGGCCGGGGATCGCAAACAGATCGCCGATGGGCTCGCGCGGGTGCTGGCAGACACCTACACGCTCTATCTCAAGACCCACAACTATCATTGGAACGTGACAGGGCCGCAGTTCAACGACCTGCACGCGATGTTCATGACGCAGTACACCGAGCTTTGGAATTCGGTCGACCTGATCGCGGAGCGGATTCGCTCGCTCGGCCACTTTGCGCCGGGCGGCTACAAGGCGTTCGCATCGCTCTCGGCGATCAAAGAAGACGACAGTGTGCCGGCAGCGACGAAGATGATCGAGAACCTGCTCAGCGGGCACGAGACCGTGGCGCGGACCTGCCGCGAGGTGTTTCCGGCGGCCGAGCGGGGCAACGATCAGCCCTCGATCGACCTTCTGACACAGCGTCTGCAGGTGCACGAAAAGACGGCGTGGATGTTGCGCAGCCTGCTGGGCCGTTAGAGCGTCACCACTCCTCGACGAGCTTGAACGTTGTGCCGGGCTCTCCCCAGACGCGCAGCGTGCATGGCCCGGCGAACTCCGGCGTCGACCACTGATTGGCGGGCTTCACTTCGTCTTCGACCAGGTGAACGACGCAGGTCGCGCGGAACTTCGTCAGCGATCCGGTGATCGAGGCGAACGAGAATTTGCGCCGCAACAACTCGTGCTCCCACATGCCGGGGTCGTCGTCGGATTCGGGCTTGGGTATCTGAGCTGTTTGCACGTAGGGCGCAGCGCTCTTCAGGAGCGTCGTCGTGCTGGACACGATGCGCGTTAGATCCTTGCGGTCCGCGCCGGTTGGGTCGAAATCGTCCGTGTCGGCCAGAGACGGCGCGCACGCGACATAGCGTTGATTCCCGGCCTTCGCTTCCAAGCGGATGCGCAGGCGCTTGGCCGGGTTTGAGATGCGCTTTTCCAGGAAGCGGCCGTCGTCGATCATCGCGTGTCGGATTTGCGGGAGCGCGAGTTCGGGCTTGTTCGAGAGCGCGTAAGCGTAGGAGAGCGCGAACGAGATCATGGCTTGCTCGAAGAGGTTCAGGCGTTCCCGCTTCGCGCTTTCGAGAACGGCGATCCCTTCGGCGTACTGTCCCTTGTTCACAAGATCGCGCCCGCGATCGTAGAGTTCGATCACGTTCGCATGCACGGCACGGCTTTGACCCGTCTGGAGTTCGTAGAGGATCTCGGCGGTGTTGTTGAACTGATCGGCGGGTTGGCCGTTCAGCGTCGCCGGCCGGTACTCCCAGTTCTTCACGGCGCTCAGCGCACCGGAGATCATGCGCTCGGAGCCCATGCGGTCGAGGACGACGACGTTGCGCGTCGAACCTTCGGAGTCGATCGTGAAGCCGATCTTCACCCAACCTTCGCTGTCGTGCGAGGCGTCGAATTCCGGAAACACCGGCGGCGGTTTGCTCTTCGCTTTCGCCGGCACGAAACCGCGCACAACGCCCGCGCTGCAGAGGTTCACGGCGACGATTTGCGGCGCGAGCGGCGCAGGTTTGGCCGGCGTTGCCGCGTGCGCAGGCAATGCCAGTTGCGCGGCTGCAATCACGACCGCCGATAGCCTCATAACTTTACGCCGCACTGCCATTCGTTTGCTCACCATCTAGGTGCCGCTGCTTCGCGAGCACACAATACAAGCCGGTCCGGTGCAGTTCGACCACCTGGTAGTGGTGTCTATCGCCCCACACCTGGCCGATGTACCAGCGGTGTTCCGCAGCCAGTGGTTGGCGCGGGCCGAGCGAATATCGGGCCCTTTCGACCGGCTTTGCGTCGGCGCGAGTGCGGGAGGGCCCAATCCACCTGATGTCACCATGTTCGTTCTATGCCAGGCGCGGCGCTGCGGATTGGCCCACATGGCCTCGTCGGGGTCGGCTTGCAGCGTTTTGTCGAGTCGGGTTTGCGCGACTTGTACGAAGTCCATCGCGGCGGCGCCAGCGCGCATGTCGTTGCGTCAGGGCGTTCACCGTGAATTCGTGATGAGGCTCGAGCGCAAAGGTGATCGAATTGTGACCGAGCTTCGTGTTCGAGCCGCACAACACGAACATGTTATGGGTGTTCGCGACCGAGATGCCGAGCGACCGGTCAGCCACCAAGGGCTTCTTCGGCATCCATTCCTCCCAGTGTTGATATTGTTGTTTGACCGGATGTTGGTTGACTGCGACGCAGAGCGCAACGGCCAATTTCTGCGTGCGGAGGGGCAGTTGGTACGATCCCGGAGACACCTTAATGTGGCTTCCGCAGGAGTCGGGGATGGCCGCGTTCGATATCGTTGTGGTGGGCCTTGGCGCGGCCGGTGGGGCCGCGTTGTTAGCCGGCGCGCGCGCCGGTGCGCGGGTAGCGGGAATCGACAGGTTTTCACCGCCGCATGTGTTCGGTTCGACTCATGGCGAAACGCGGATCGTGCGGGCGGCCATCGGCGAGGGCGCGGCCTACACGCCCTTCGCGCAACGCTCGTTCGAACTCTGGGACCGGTTGAGCGCGGAAACGGGCGCACATTTGGTCACGCGATGCGGCTTGCTCGTCTTGGGAGGGGTTCTACCGCACGCGATGCATGTTCCGGCTGGATTTCTTGAGACGACGATCGATGCCGCGCGCTCATTCGGGATCGCGCATGAGGTCCTGGGCGCCGGTGACGTGCGGCGGCGGTTTCCGGCGTTTGCCCAGTTCGACGGCGAGCGCGCGTACTTCGAGCCGGGTGCGGGCTACGGCATCCCCGAGCGGGTGGTCGAGGCACAGTTGCAGCGGGCGCTGGCGTTGGGCGCGACGGTGAACTTGAACGCGCCGGTGTTGTCGATAGCGCGGGATGGGGCTGGCGTCGTCGTGCGCACGCCGAGCGATACGCTGCGCGCGGCTCATGTCGTGTTGGCGGCAGGGGCTTGGCTGCCTGGGTTTCTCCCGACGGCCGAGGCGCGGCGGCTGACGGTTACGCGCCAGACGCTGCATTGGTTCGCGCCGCCAGCGGACGCGTCAGCATTCCAGCCCGAGCGGATGCCGGTGTTCATTTGGAACGATCTCTACGGGTTCCCTATTGCCGCACCCGGGGGCGGCGTGAAGGTCGCGACCGAAGCGCTCGACGCGGTGGTTGATCCCGATGCCGCGTCGCGCGAGGTGACGCCGGCCGAGATCGGGCTCGTGACACCGCGGGTCAGGGCTGCGTTTCCGATGCTCGGGCAGCATCTGCGCGGCGCGACCTGTCTCTACACGTCGACACCCGACTTCAACTTCTGGATCGGCCCGCATCCGCAAGTGGAGAACGTCACGGTCGTTTCCGCTTGTTCAGGCCACGGCTTCAAACACGCTGCGGCGGTGGGCGAAGCGGTCGTGGCCGAGGTACTCGGCGTACCGGGGGTTCCCATTCCGGCGGCTTGGCGCAGGGCTGCGGTCAGCCCACGCGGGTGATTTCGACTTTCACGATGGGTTTCTTGCCCCAGGCGTCCTGGACCTCGCGGCGGACGGCGCGACGGATTTCTTCGATGACGCGTTTGCCGTCGTCCAAGCGGCGGCCGAGGCGGTCTTGCGCGTCACTTGCCGCTTTGCGCGCGGCGTCGGCGATGTCGGCGGGGATGCCGGCACAGATGACCACCGGATCAGTTGCAGGGCGGTCGCGCTGATCGAGGACGATTGTGACGGCAACATAGCCCGCATAAGCGAGAGAGCGGCGCTCCTTCACGGCGCTTTCGTCGCGCGGCGCGATGATCGTGCCGTCGAGGTAGAGGCGGCCGTGGGGGGCTTCGTCAAAAATCGTAGGTTCGCCCGGAGCAAGGCGGACCATGGATCCGTTCGGCGCATGGAGCGCGGTGGGCACCTGCAAGCTTTTGGCGAAGCGAACGTGCTCCATCAAATGGCGCTCTTCGCCGTGGACCGGTACCGCGATGCGCGGGCGGAGCCAGCCGTACATGTCGGCGAGTTCGTCGCGCGCGGGGTGGCCCGAGACGTGCACGTCGTGATCCTCGGCCGAGATCACTTCGACGCCGCGCATGGCGAGGTCGTTTTGCAGCTGATGGATCAGGCGCTCGTTGCCGGGAATGACGCGCGAGGAGAAGATCACGCTGTCGCCCGGCCCAAGCGTCACGTGCGGGTGATCGCCGACCGCGATGCGCGAGAGCGCTGCGCGCGGCTCCCCCTGACTGCCCGTGCAAAGGTAGAGGACCTTGTTCGCCGGCAGATCGGATGCCGTTTCTTCGTCGATGACAGACGGCATGTCCTTGAGATAGCCGGTCTCAATGGCGGCTGCGGCGATCTTGTGCATCGAGCGGCCGACCAAAGCGACGTGGCGGCCCGCCTTTTGCGCTGCGCGAACGACCGATTGCATGCGCGCGACGTTCGAGGCGAATGCGGTGACGGCTACCCTGCCCTTGCAACTCGCGATGACGGCTTCGAGCCGCGTTCCCACATCGGCTTCGGAGCCCGAGCGGCCGGGGACGAAGACGTTCGTCGAGTCGCAGATCGTGGCAAGTACGCCTTCTTCGCCGAGCTTGCGCAGCGCTTCGATGTCGGTCTTGCGGCCGACGACGGGCTTAGGGTCGATCTTCCAATCGCCGGTGTGGAGCACGGTGCCGAGCGGCGTGCGGATCGCGATGCAGTTCGGTTCCGGGATCGAGTGCGTAATGTCGATGAATTCGAGTTGGAAAGGCCCCAGCTTCAACTCGCCACCCAGCGGGATAACGTGCAACGGCACGTCGTCGAGGATGCCCTCTTCCTCCAGCTTGCTGCGGACCAACGCTGCGGTGAAGGGGGTGGCGTAGACGGGCACCTTCAACCGCGGCCAGAGGTGGCCGACGGCCCCTATGTGGTCCTCGTGCGCATGCGTCAGCACGATGCCGAGCAGGTTGCGCCGGTGTTCTTCGATGAAGCCGATGTCGGGCATGATCACGTCGACGCCGGGCGTGTCGTCCCCGCCGAACATCACGCCAAGATCGATCATGATCCACTGGCGCTTGGCCTCCGGGCCATAGCCGTAGAGGTTCAGGTTCATGCCGATCTCGCCCGCACCGCCGAGCGGCACGAAGATCAGTTCGTCGTTCGCGCCGGGCGCTTTCTTGGTCATTCGGCAGCGGGCTTGTGGGCGAGCGCCTTGTTGCGCTCGTAGATCATGTGCAAGCCGCGGATGGTTAGGTCGTGGTCGACGTGCTCGATCGCCGTGGTCGAATGGCGGAACAGATGGGCAAGGCCGCCAGTACCGATGACCTTCATTGGCTTGCCGTACTCAGCCTTGATCCGGGCGACCATGCCCTCGATCATCGCGATATAGCCCCAGAACACACCGGATTGCATCGCGGGCACCGTGTCCTTGCCGATCACGGCTTGGGGACGCTCGACGGCGATGCGGGGGAGCTGGGCTGCCGCCATATGCAGCGCTTCGAGCGAGAGATTTACGCCGGGTGCGATGACCCCGCCTTCGTAGCTGCCCTTCGGACCCACGATGTCGAACGTAGTCGCCGTGCCGAAGTCGATCAGGATCAAGTCGCCGCCGTATTCCTTGTAGCCGGCGATCGCGTTGACGACACGGTCGGCGCCTACGGCGCGCGGCCGATCGACGTTGATTGCGATTCCAAGGTCCACGCTGGGATCGCCGACGACAAGCGCTTCGCACTTGAAGTATTTCGAGCTGAGACGGCGGAGCGGGAACAGGGCTTGAGGCACGACGGTTGCGATGATCGTCGCGCCGATCTCGGCCGTCTTGATGCCTTCGAGCTGCAGAAGCTGCATCAGCCAGACGTAGTATTCGTCGGCGGTGCGGCCGTCCTTGGACGCGGCGCGGTATTGGGCTCGGATCGACTTGCCGTCGTGGACGGCGAACACGATGTTCGTGTTGCCGGCATCGATCGCCAGAAGCATTCCGTCTTGCTTAGGCAAAGAACACCTCTCCCGCGGTGATCGCCCGCCGAGCGCCGGAGGGCAGCAAAAGGCTCAAAGCGCCGTCAGGCATCAACGTTTCGAAACGGCCGGTTAGCGTTTCGCCGGGCAGGCGGACCTCGATCGTCTGGCCCACCCCGGCGGCAACCTCCAGCCAGGCCTCACGGATCGCCGCAAACCCGCTCACACGCCAGGTACGAAATCGTGTTTCCCACGCTTCCGCAAGCTCCGCCAAGGCCTCTGCGGGCGTGGGCGCACGACCATGTGCCCCGATGAAGGTTGCCGGATATTGGGCGGCTGCGGGTGCGTGGATCAGGTTAACGCCGATCCCGATCGCCACCCACGGCAGGATGTCGACGCCCGCCTCCCCCGACGATTCCAAGAGGATGCCGGCAACCTTCCTGCTGTCGATCAGGACATCGTTCGGCCACTTTACGCGGACGGCCGACCGTGTCGCGTAGGCGGCCGCGAGGTCGCGCACCGCAAGCGCCGCGACGAACGAGAGCCGAGCCGCTTCCGGCGCGCTGACGCCAGGGGCGAGCAAGAGCGTCGCCATCAGGTTGCCCTCAGGAGACTCCCACTCCCTGCCCCGCCGTCCGCGGCCTGCGGTTTGACGTTTCGCCCAAATCCAGAGCGGACCACGCTCGCCTGTGGCGGCGCGACGGCGCGCTTCCTCGTTCGTCGAGTCGATCGCATCGAGTGTCGCGACCGAGTAGCCCGCCGGGACGCGCGGGGCCGACATCTTACGGGAACAAGCTCTTCGCCGCGGCCGAGGCTGCGTCGACAAGCGGCGCAAGTACGATCACCGAAGCGATCACGAACGCAGTCGATGCGCCAAGCAAGGCCGAGTTGACGGTACCTAGAGGCTTTTCGAACTGCGCTGCCGGTTTGTCGAAGAACATGACGCGGACGATGTTCAGGTAGTAGTAGGCGCCGATAACGCTTGTCACGAGGCCAACGATTGCGACCGTGTACATCCACGGATGTTCTGCAGCCGAGTGGATGAGCGCCAGGAACACGTACCACTTGCCGAAAAAGCCGGCGAGCGGCGGGATGCCGATCAGCGAGAACATGAGGATCGCGAGCAAGTAAGCCGTCGTGGGGTCACGGTCGGAGAGGCCCGCAAGGTCGGACACGTCTTCGACCGCCTCTCCGTTCCGGCGCATCAGCATGATGCAGACGAACGTGCCGACCGTCATCGCAAGGTAGATGACGAGGTAGACGAGCACGCCGTAGACGCCTTCCTGGGTGCCGGCCACGAAGCCGATCAGACCGTATCCCATGTGGCTGATCGACGAATAAGCCATGAGGCGCTTGATGTTGGTTTGACCGATAGCGGCGAGTGCGCCCCAGATCATCGAAGCGACGGCGACCGGTGCCAAGATCTGCAGCCAGACGGCTTCTGCGTTGCCGAGCGCGCCGAAGATGAAACGGGCGATAAGCGCCATTGCCGCGATCTTGGGGGCAGCGGCGAAGAAGGCGGTTACGGGGGTCGGCGCGCCTTCGTAGACGTCCGGTGTCCACATGTGGAACGGCACTGCGGAGATCTTGAAGGCGAGACCGGCAAGTACGAAAGCCGCACCGACCTTCACGCCGAGGCCGATACCGTCGCGCCCGATGGCGGCGGTGATGCCTTCAAATGTGGTCGACCCGGTGAAGCCGTAGAGCAAGCTTGCACCATAAAGCAACATGCCCGAGGAAAGCGCCCCTAAGACGAAGTACTTGAGGCCGGCTTCCGTCGATCGGGTGTTGTCACGGGCGAACGAGGCGAGGACGTATAGCGCCAAGCTCTGCAGTTCGAGACCGACGTAGAGCACGATGAGATCGTTGGCCGAAATCATCGTCATCATGCCGAGCGTCGCGAGGGCGACCAGAAGCGGGTACTCGAAGCGCATTAGCTTTTCGTCGCGGAGATAGTCCAGCGACATCAGCATGGCGATCGAGGAACCCGCGAGGACAAGAAGCTTGGTGAAGCGCGAAAAACCGTCGATGACCGTGGTGCCGCCGAAAGCAAGCGTGCGAGTGTCCGGTTGGCCGACGACAAGGACCGCCGTCAGGAGCAGAAGGCCGACGCATCCGACCGTGATCCACGTCGCGCGACGGTCGCCCGCGAAGACGCCGACCAGGAGAAGCAGCATGGCACCGCACGCAAGCGTTACCTCCGGCGTGACAGCCGAGAAGTCGCGGTAGAACTGGGCGATATCGAACCCGCCGTTCATGGGGTCGGCTCCGTGGTGGTTTCGGCGGTCTTGAGTTTGCCGTGGACAATGTCGAGCGTGCCGTCAACGGCGGCGCCCGTCATGTCGAAGATCGGCTTCGGATAGAAACCGAAGAACAGCGTGGCGGCGACGAGCGGGGCCAGCACGATGATCTCGCGCCCGTTCATGTCCTCAATGTCGGCGAGAGACTTCTTCTCGAGTTCGCCAAACACGACGCGACGGTAGAGCCAAAGCGCATAGCCGGCGCTCAGGATCACGCCCAAGGTCGCAATGATGGCCGCGGTGGTGCTCGCCTTGTAGGCGCCCACAAGCGACAGGAATTCGCCGACAAAGCCGCTGGTGCCGGGGAGTCCCACGTTCGCCATCGTGAATACCATGAAGACGGCGGCATAGATCGGCATGCGGTTGACGAGGCCGCCGTAAGCCTTGATCTCGCGCGTGTGCATGCGGTCGTAGATCACGCCGACGCACAAGAAGAGCGCGGCCGAGACGAAGCCGTGGCTGATCATCTGAACCACTGCGCCGTCGACCCCTTGGCGGTTCAGCGCGAAGAGGCCCAGGGTGACAAAGCCCATATGTGCGACCGACGAATAGGCGATCAGCTTCTTGATGTCTTCCTGCATCAAGGCGACGAGCGAGGTGTAGACGATCGCGATCGTCGAGAGCGCGAACATCATCGGGGCGAAGTAAAGGCTTGCGTCCGGGAACATCGGCAACGAGAAGCGCAGGAAGCCGTAGCCGCCCATCTTCAAGAGGATGCCCGCCAGTATGACGGACCCTGCGGTCGGGGCTTCAACGTGTGCGTCGGGTAACCAGGTGTGGACCGGCCACATCGGCAGCTTCACCGCGAAGGATGCGAGGAAGGCTAGGAACAGCCAGGTCTGCATCTCGCGCGGGAACCCGTATTCCATGAGCGCGACGATGTCCGTGGTGCCCGCCGTCACGTACATCGCCATGATGGCAATGAGCATGAGGACGGAGCCGAGAAGGGTGTAGAGGAAGAACTTGAACGAGGCGTAGACGCGCCGCGGCCCGCCCCAGATGCCGATGATCAGGAACATCGGGATCAGGCCGCCCTCGAAGAAAAGGTAGAACAGCACCAGGTCGAGCGCGACGAAGACGCCTATCATCAACGTTTCGAGAACCAGGAACGCGATCATGTATTCCTTGATGCGCGTTTCGATCGAGGTCCAGCTCGCCAGGATGCAGAGCGGCATCAGGAAAGCCGTCAGGATCACGAACGGCAGCGAAATGCCGTCGACCCCTAAGTGGTAGCGGATCGAGCCGCCGAGCCAGGCGTAGTCTTCGACGAGTTGGAAGGCTTTTACCGACGAGTCGAAAGCACTCCAGGCTGCGAGTGAGCAGAGGAACGTCACGATCGTCGTGAAGAGCGCGATCTGACGGGTCAGCAGGTCGCTGTGGCTGCCGCGCGCCATGAGCAGGATGAGCGCGACGCCGACGAGCGGCAGGAACGTGGTGAGGGTTAGGATCATGTTCATTTCGCCCCTCCCGCCATGAACCAGGTCGCGAGCAGGACGACGCCGATCAGCATCGCGAATGCGTAGTGATAGACGTAGCCGGTCTGCAGACGGACGATGGACTTGGTCCAGTCGCTGACCGCGGCGGCAACACCGTCGGGGCCGATGCCGTCAATGATCTTGCCGTCGCCGATCTTCCAGAGCCGGTAGCCCAGCCACTTTGCGGGACGCACGAAGATGAAGTCGTAGAGTTCGTCGAAGTACCATTTGTTGTAGAGGAACTGGTACACGATGCCCTGGCGCGCGGCCATGCGGGCGGG
>CAZYGK010000032.1:0-32364 GCA_964647355.1 uncultured Flavobacteriaceae bacterium
GAGCCTAGATTATCCTCATCCCGTGGCATAGCCGGAGACTTCCCTCATGCGCGCTTTGATTGTTGCAGTGTCGTTGGCGTTCGCCGGTGCCGCGGCGGCGGACCCTGTCGCGTATCAGCCTGCGGATGTGTTGCCGCACGATGCGGTGACGTTGCGCGCGCTCGACAACGCGCATCTGCGGATCGTGCGGCGGGCGCGGGCGTTGTGCTGGCACGGGCCGATGGGATTTTCGCGCGGGGCGGCGACGCGTGCGTGTATCATCGGCGAGACGGAGAGCGCGGTCGCGAACTCCAAAGATCCGGTACTCCAGGCGTATCACAAGTACCTGCCGTTCCATGCGCGGTACGACGAGTACCGGCCGGGGTTTTACTGGCAGCGGTTGGTGCAGGGTTAGCTCACCACGCCGCGCGCAGGATCTCCATCACATCGGCTGCGCCTGTGATCGGGCGCGGGTTGGAGAGGACAACCGGGTTTTTCGCGGCCTCGTCGGCGATGCTTGTGAGTTGGGTTTCCTTGATGCTGACGTCGCGTAGGCGTGCGGGCAGGCGCAGATCCGTGATCAATTCGGCGACGGCGTCGGCGAGGTTGGGGCGGTCCATCGCACCGGCCAGCGCTTTCTGACGATCGGCCGTCGTTTTCTCGTTCCAGCGTAGGACGTGCGGGAGCATCACGCAGCTTGAGTGGCCGTGGTGGACGCCGTAGCGGCCGCCCAGGATGTAGCCGATGCCGTGGCTGGCGCCGCTTCCTGCGCGCGAGGAGTTTGTGCAGGCGAGGTGGGCGGCCATTTGGCTGTCGATGCGGGCGAACGGATCGCCGGGGACTTCTTTTGTCCGGCGGAGCGAGGTTGCGAACAGCCTTAGCGCATGGGTGAGGCCAGCGTCGTAGACGTGCGTTGCGTTCTTCGCGAGGAAGCCTTCGCAGCAATGGTCGACGCCGCGGATCGCGCTTGAGAGCCAGAGCCATTCGGGCGTGAGCGCGCCCAGCGCTGGGTCGTAGATCACCACGCGCGGCACGAGGAACGGGTTCATGAAGCCGAGTTTGCGGCCTTGGGCTTCGTCGGTGGCGCCGCCGGCGGGCGTGACTTCGGCGCCGGAGAGCGTCGTCGGGATCGCGATTTGGCGGATCGGCGTCGGCTTCATGTGCCGCTTGTTCGCGAGCGCGAGCAGCTGGTCCTTCGTTTCGACGTTTTCACTGAGCGCGAGCTGGACGACTTTCAGGCCGTCGATGATCGAGCCGCCGCCGACGCCGACGAGCAGGTCGGCCTTCGCTTCGCGCGCCGCGCGCACCGCGTCGAGCACGCCGTCGAGCTTCGAGTGCTCGGCGATGCCGTGATAGATCGCGGCGATCTTCGTCTTCAACGAAGTTGCGATCAGCGAGATCGCACCCGTCTGCTCGTGCAGCGTCTTGGAGGTCGCCACGAACACGCGCTTGGCGCCGAGACGTTCGACCTCGTCGCCCAGAACTTCGCGCACCGACTTGCCGAAGTGGACGCGCTCCTGCGGGAGCGCATCGTAGGTGAATGTGCGGGTCAAATCGGGTCCCAGCCAAAGACGGAGGTGGTGGCACCGGTGTCGTACATCATCGGCTTCATCGCCGGGAAGGCGTGGTTGACGATCGTGTCGGGCGTCCAGCCTTCGATCTTGGCCATGCCGCGCAACGGGCGCGACTGCGACATCAGGAAGATTTCGTTGCCGCGGGCGACGAAGATTTGGCCGGTCACGTCTTTGCTCGCGCAGAGCGCGATCGCGAGTTGGGCGACCTGATCGGCGCGCATAAAGTTTTTCATACGTTCGACGCGCTTGGCGGAAGCTTCGTCCTTGATCGAAATCGTCGCAATCATGCGCGACCAGGCGAAGGGGGCGATGATGTTCGAGCGGACGTTCTTCTGCGCGCCTTCCATCGCGATGATGCGCGAAAGGCCGGCCACGCCCATCTTCGCGGCGGCGTAGTTCGCCTGACCGATGTTGCCGATGATACCGGAGGTCGAGGTGAACAGGACGTAGGCGCCGTCCTGCTGCTCGCGGAAGTGTTCGATCGTGGCGCGGCAGACGTTGTACGCGCCGTTCAGGTGGACATCGATGACCATGTCCCAATCCTGATCGGTCATCTTGTGGAACATCGTGTCGCGCAAGATGCCGGCCGGGTTGATGACGGCGTGCAGGCCGCCGAACGTGTCCTTCGCTTGCTCGAACATGCGCTTCACCGCGGGGCGGCTCGTCACGCTTTCGGAGTTTGCGACGGCTTGGCCGCCGGCCGCCTTGATCTCGCGTGCGACCGCTTCGGCGGGGCCGGCCGAACCTTCGTCGCCGCCGGTGGTGCCGCCGCCCAGATCGTTCACCACGACCTTCGCGCCTTCTTTGGCGGCCAGCAGCGCGCATTCCTTGCCGATGCCGTTGCCGCCGCCGGTCACCAGAACGACTTTGCCCGACAAAATGCCCATGACTTTCTCCTCGTCTTCGATGGCTTTGCGGGCAACGTTAACCGCAGGGCGCGGTCTGATTCCAGGGCGAACTTTGGCCCCTGCTATAAGATGACGTAACGCTTTCGCGAATCGCCTTAAGGGAGCCTCATGAGCACGCATCGTTGGCTAGCAGCAATTGAGCACAAGTTGGGCCTGGGCAGCGACGAAGCGTCCGCGCGGCGGCGCCGCATTCTGAAGCACGTCGCCGAGCGCACCGTCGTCACGCGCGACGTGCACGAGGAAGCGGACGACAAGGAGACGACCGGCGAATGGCTCGCCGACAAGGTGGCGGAGTTCGGGGGATCGTGGACGTTCATCATGATCTTCATGGGCTTCTTGTTCTTTTGGGCAATCTTGAACACGATCATTTTGATCACCAACGCGCTCGATCCCTATCCGTTCATCTTCTTGAACCTGCTGCTGTCGATGCTGGCGGCCTTGCAGGCGCCGATCATCATGATGTCGCAGAACCGGCAGTCGCAGAAGGACCGGCTGACGGCACAGCACGATTATGAGGTGAACCTGAAGGCCGAGCTTGAGATCATGGCGCTGCACGAAAAGGTCGATCAGCTGCGCAACGAACAGCTCGTGCAGATGCTGGCCAAGCATGACGAGCAGATCAAGTTGCTCACCGATCTCGTGAAGGCGAAAGGGTAGGACGTTGGCTGTCATCCGCCGCGAGGAGCCCAGCGATGCCGCGGCCGCCGATGCGATCGTGGCGGCGGCATTCGGGCCAGGGCGGTTTGCGAAGAGCGCCTATCGCTTGCGCGAGGGCGTGGGCCCGGTTGCGGCGCTATCGTTCGTGGCGGAAGAAGGCGCGCGCATCGTCGGTACGGTGCGCTATTGGCCGGTGGTGATCGGCGGTGAGGCGGCGCTGATGCTGGGACCGATCGCGATCGTCGCGGACCGGCAGGGCCAAGGGATCGCGCTTGCCTTGATGCAGGCGAGTTTGGATGAGGCCAAGCGGCTCGGCCATCGCGCGGTCATATTGGTGGGCGATGAGCCCTATTACGGGCGCGCGGGGTTCAAGCGCGTGCAGCCCACCGGCCGGATCACGATGCCGGGGCCGGTGGACTACGCGCGCGTGCTCGGGCTGTCGCTCGCGGACGGCGCGGCCGAGGCGATGAAGGGCGAGGTGCGCAAGGCGGCGATGGATGCGCCGGTTGCTGCTGCGGGGTGTGCGCTCGGGTGAGGCCTCGTCCGGGCCGTTAGTCAACGTCGACAATTGCCATGAGGTCGCCAAAGCGTTCCGGCATCGCGGTCTTCAGGTCGCGGACTTTGGGCAGTGAATCGAAGAGCAGATCGAAGGGCGCTTCCAGCGCACCGGGCGCTTTCTCTTCAAGCAGCATCTTGGTCTCATGTCCGATCAGCGGGCGCAGACTCGCCGAGACTGCGCTTCGAAACGTCTCAAAAGGAGCTATTCGAACTTCGTTCGATTTCTTTAACCAGCCCCTGCCTTCCCGAACGAGCAACACACTGCCAGCCTGCTCAAACGCCATTGGTATGGCCCTTGCCCAAGTGATTGTCGTGGTTGGGTTTGCTTCATCCTTCAGCCGCACCAACGCCATCGTTGGCACAAAGACCGTCTCACCAAGTTCTCTCTGTAGTGCGTCTTTCGTGAAGTTCTGCCGCCAAAATCCGTTCAACAAGTTGCGCTTGACCGCCTTGGGCCGGGCTCCGATTTCCTCGCGACGCAAGTAGCTGGCATTGATTTTTTTCAGATGTTGAAGGTACGGATCGACCTGCTCAAAATCTTCCGGCGAATATAAAACGTCATCCTGCGGGTCGTAGATCAGCGCACCAATAGACCTCGCCAAATCAGCGGCCGCAGGTGTGAGTTCGGCAGCGAAAAACTCGGGGCGCAGGTAATTCAGGTTTCCCGTGCATCCCGTGTAGTGCAACCCGGCAATCGCTTCGATGGGTTCCTCGGGATCATCGTCTTCCGGCTTGGAGATATCGAACAGGCCGTGTACCAGCGTTGATGCGTTGTTGTACTCAAGCTGGCTGCTATGGTCGAGGACGTGTGGCTGCGAGGCTGCCCATACGCTGATCCGCTCGCGAAGCGCCATGGAGTCCACCGGAGTTTGCGACACGAAGGTGATGTCGTGGGACATGACCGACTCCTCATTTCCCCAAGAACATGTCCACGACCTTCTTCTGCAGCTTTTTGCCGTCGGGGTCGCTTGCTGTCTTCAGGTGGCAGAGGTCGTTCGACCACGGAGAGGTTCGGATGCGGATCGGCGGGTCGCGGTTCTCGATGCACTTGATGACGACGGCCGCAACTTCGTCTGCGGTTTGGTAGGCGGTCGTGCCGCGTTCGCGCGAGGTTGCGAGGTAGCGCTGCAGGATCGGGTAGTAGTCGGGGTCCTGCGGCATGCCGCCGGTTTCCATCGTGCGCTTCATGGCGGAGGCGAAGAATTCCGACTTGATGCCGCCTGGTTCGACGGCGGTGAACTTCAACCCGAGCAACGGCATGTAGGAGGCGAGCGCTTCGGTGTAGCCTTCGATCGCGAATTTCGAGGCGCAATAGATCTCGTTGAACGGCTGACCGACGAGGCCGCCGACGGAGGAGATGTTGACGACGTGCCCTGAGCGCGCCTTGCGCATGTGCGGGATCACGGCTTTCGTCACGCGGACGAGGCCCATGAAGTTCACGTCCATCACCCACTCGATGTCTTCCCACGGCGCCTGCTCGGTGGGGCGCGCGTAACCGGAACCCGCGTTGTTCACGAGCACGTCGATGCGGCTTTCGCGCTTGATGACTTCGGCGACGGCGGCGTTGACGCTGTTCGCGTTCTGGACGTCTAGGCTCAGAAAGTTGAGCTTCGCGCCGACTTGCGCGGCGGCTTGCGCAACCGGGTCCATCTTCTTCAAATCGCGCATCGTCGCGTAGACGGTGTTCGCGCGGCGCGCGGCTTGGATCGCGATCGACGCGCCCAACCCGGTGGACGTGCCGGTGACGAGTATGACTTTGCCTGACATGCGGAGCCCCCTCCTGCGAGGGGGTAGAATACAGCGATCGGGGTGCAGGGGAATGGTTAGCCGGGTCGCCGCCTCCGTCTCTACGTTCCGCTGTTACATCGCGAACACGTTCTTGATGCCGTCGATCACGAATTGGGCGGCAAGCGCAGCCAGGATGATGCCGAAGAGGCGGGTCACCATGGCCGCGATCGTGGCCGAGATCATGTGGCTGAACTTTGCGGCGAGCCAGAAGGCGCCGAACGTGAGAGCCAAGTTGACGGCGACGCCGGCGAGGACGGCGGCGCGGCCGGGCCAGGCGCTGTGCTGGGCGAATAGCAGCATGATCGAGGCGATGGAGCCTGGGCCTGCGATCAGCGGGATCGCGAGCGGGAAGACGGAGATGTCTTCGTGTTCGCCGGGGTGGGCGTGACGTTCTTCGATCACCTTGGCGTTGCGCGCTTCGCGGCGTTGCGTGCGCGTTTCGAACAGCATGTCGATTGCGATCAGGAAGAGGAGGAGGCCGCCCGCGATGCGGAAGGCGTCGAGGCTGACGTGCAGTTTGTCGAGCAGCCACTCGCCGCCGAGCGCGAAGCCGAGCAGGATGAAGCTCGCGACCAGCACGCTTTTCCAGGCCATGCGGTGGCGCCAGGAGACGGGCATGTCTTGCGTCAACGTCGCGAACATCGGGATGACGCCCGGCGGGTCGATGACGACGAAGAAGGTCACGAGCGAAGCGAGGAAGATTTCGAGCATCAAGAGGGCTCACGCGAAGCCGCGAAGAAGGGAAGGAAGATATCTCACACAAAGACACAAAGAAACAAAGGGTGATCTTCCGCGCGCCGCAGGCGCGCTGTCGGTGTCGGACTGGCGCTTCGCGCCAAGGTCGGTCAGCTTTGTTGCTGTGTGTCTTTGTGTGAGAATCGTGTTGTTCGAAGCTTCCTTTTGGTAGCGCGCTGTGCCCGGCGTGGTAGAAGACTGGGCCGCTATTCACGAAAGGACCCACACGATGGCCACGAAGATCGTCAACGATCCTCGTATCGATCCGCGCATCAAAGCGCTGCTGGGGGCTGCGCCCGATGTGGTGCCGCCGGGCAATGTGGCGAACCGCGAGGCGCTTTTGGCCGAAGACAACTCGCCGGCCGCGCAGGCGCGCATGGCGATGGTCAAGATGTTCACCAACATGTGCGACAGCGAAGAGGTCGCGCCATCGAAGGGACTCAAGATAACGACAGAGACGTTTCGCTCCGAGCCGGACGGGAACGAGATCAAGATTCAATTCATCCGGCCGGACACGAGCGAGCGCTTGCCGTGCGTCGTCTATTTGCACGGCGGCGGTATGATGCACTTCTCGTGCTTCGACGGCATGTACAAGGCCTGGGGGCGGATCATCGCGAACCAGGGCGTGGCCGTCGCGATGGTCGATTTCCGCAACTGCGTGACCGCGTCATCGACGCCGGAGGTCGCGCCGTTCCCGGCGGGGCTGAACGATTGCGTGTCGGGGGTGAAGTGGGTCGCCGCCCATGCCGACATGCTCAAGATCGATCGCCAGCGGATCATCGTCGCGGGCGAAAGCGGTGGCGGGAACTTGACGCTTGCCACCGGCCTCAAGCTGAAGAAGGACGGCGACATCGGATTGATCAAAGGGCTCTATGCGCTTTGCCCCTATATCGCGGGGCAGTGGCCGCTGCCGCAGAACCCGTCGTCGTCGGAGAACAACGGCATTCTGCTTGAGCTGCACAACAATCGCGGCGCGATGGCCTATGGCATCGAGGCGTTCAACGCGAAGAACCCGCTCGCTTGGCCTTCGTTCGCCGGCGACGACGACGTGAAGGGGTTGCCGCCGACCGTGATCCACGTCAACGAGTGCGATCCGTTGCGTGACGAGGGGCTCAATTTCTATCGCCTGTTGCTCAAGAACGGCGTTAAGGCGCGCGCCCGGCAGGCGATGGGCACGACCCACGGCGTCGAGCTCTTCGCGATCGCCTGCCCCGACATCAGCTACGACACGGCGCGGGATATCGCGGCGTTTTGCCGGGCGTAGCTTATCCACAAGTCATGCATATGGGTGCGCGGCATGCGCACCCCTAGCCGTTGATTGGCTTGGGATTCGGTCGCGCAAAATCCTGCGGCGGCCGTTCTTACTGCGAGTCGTTTGCACAGGCTCTTCGTTGAGAGGCGATGCTCGGCCCGGGTAGGATGGCGGGCATCGGCTGGGACATTCTTGTGGCACTCGAAATCGAACGGAAATTCCTCGTCGTCAACGACCGTTGGCGCGACCATGTGGCGGTGAAACAGGAGCTGAAGGACGGTTTCCTGTCGCGCGACGGCGATAAGAAGGTGCGGGTGCGTAGCTTCGGCGACCGGGCGACGCTCGCGGTGAAAAGCCGTGCCGCGGGCATGCGCCGCGACGAGTTCGAATACGAGATTCCGGTTGCCGATGCGGAGGCGATGCTGGGTCTTTGCGGCGAGATGATCGTCGAGAAGACGCGCCACATCGTGCCGTGGCTCGGCCACACGTGGGAAGTCGACGTCTATCACGGTGTGCTTGAAGGCATCGTGATCGCGGAAATCGAACTTGCCAGCGAGACGGCGCTGTTCGAGCGGCCGTCATGGGTCGGCGCCGAAGTGACGAGCGACCCGCGTTACAAGAAGATCAACCTGCTGACGGCACGGCTTGCGCGGCGGAAGCTGCAGGCGGCAGTGTAATCGCTGATTTCCGTCAACGCCCCTCGCGGCGCCAACCGAGCATCAGGCTGCCGATAATCAGCGCGAAGGCGACCGCTGGGTGGAACAGCGGCGTTTGGCGCGTCGAGCGGACGGCGTAGGCTTCGTTCGAGCGGAGACCGAACCAGCCGTCGTCGGCTGCGGCGCGGCCGGGCCTGGTGCGGCGGATCTCGGGGATGCCGTCGCGCTTGATCCAGGCTATGCCCCCTTTCGTCGCGTCTGTGACGGGCTTTAGGAGCTTGTCGGTCGCGCGTACATCGGCGAGTTCGCGCGGGTTCAAAGGGCCTGCCGCGGCGACGGCGTTCAAGTTGCCGTCGCGCAGGCGGTAGAGGCCCATCTCAGGCGCCTTGATTGTGCCGGAGAACGCGCCGTCTTCCGACGGCGTCAGCGTCACCTTCTCGGTGCGGCCTGATGGATGTGTGACTTCGATCGCCGCGGCGCGTTCGGCCATCGTGCGGCGGGTCACGATCAGGCGGTCGCCTTTGATGTTGCCATTCAGGCGCTCTTCCTCAAGCTCCGGCTCCCTCATGAGCCAATGAGCGAGGCGGCGCAGGAGTTCGGCTTGCGGGCCGCCGCCTTCGAAGCCGCGGGTCCACAGCCACGCGTGATCGGAGAGTAGCAAAGCGACGCGTCCCTCCTGCACGCGGTTCAGCACCAGGAGCGGCTGCTGCTCGGCGCCTTGCATCAGCGTCTGGCCGCTCAGGACTTGGCTCTGCACAAGGCGGAACCAGCGGCCCCAGGTTGGATCTTTGCTGCCAACGTTTGCGCCGGGCAGGCCTGCGGTCACCGGATGGCGCTCGCCCGCTTCGGTGAGGCGCGGTTTGTAGCCTTGCTCGTAGATGCGCTCGACGGGCTCGGCCGGAATGACGGAGTTCAGCGGCGAACGGTAGAGGCTCAAGGGTGAGGAGAACTCGGGGCCCGACGTGATCAGCAACGCGCCGCCGTTCTCGACGTAGCGGGCGACGTTCTCGTAATACGCCAAAGGCAGCACGCCGCGGCGCTGATAGCGGTCGAAGATGATGAGGTTGAAGTCGTTCAGCTTTTCGTCGAACAGCTCGCGCGTCGGGAAGGCGATCAGCGAAAGCTCGTCGACCGGCGTGCCGTCCTGCTTCTCGGGCGGACGAAGAATCGTGAAGTGCACCAGCGAGACCGACGGATCGGCCTTCAAGAGGTTGCGCAGCGTGCGCTCGCCCGCGTGCGGCTCGCCGGAGACAAGGAGGACGCGAAGCTGGTCGCGGATGCCGGTGGTCACCACGGCGGCGCGGTTGTTCAGGAGCGTCAGTTCCTTCGGACCGGCGCCCGCCTGAATTTCGATGACGTTTTCGCCGCCGTGCGGGAGCGTGAGCTCGAGCGACTTCGGTTCGCCGGTTTTGGCGGTCTCGTTCAGAACAACCTTGCCGTCGATGCGGACTTCGAGGTCGGCAACGGTTTGACCGTCGAGGCCGAAATCGTCGACGCGGACGGTGAACGTGAGGGGCTCGCCGACGATGCCGTAGCGCGGCGCTTGTTCGATCGTGAGTTTGCGGTCGCGCTCGTCCGGCTGGCCGGTGAGCAATGCGTGGACGGGGTAGGAGAGTTTGGCGGCGGCCCCCGCGGGCACATCGTGCACTTGGCCGTCGGTGACTAGGATTGCGCCTGCGACGCGGTCGGGCGGCACATCGGCGAAGGCGTCGGCGACGGGCCCGAACAGCGAGGTGCCGCCGTCCTGAACCGAGCGATCCTCGGTCACCGTGATGACGCGGACGTCGAGGTCTTGGTGCTGGCTAAGCTTCGCGCGGAGTTTCGTCACCGTGTCGTCCACGGTTTTCGAGCGGTCGCCGATCGCCTGACTTTGCGTCTGGTCGGCGACGATGACGGCGACGTCGGGGAGGCCTTTGCGCTCCTCCTCGACGATCGCGGGATTTGCGAGAACGAGCAGGGCCGCTGCCATCGCTGCGGCGCGCCACCAGGCGCCGGGTGCGCGCAGGAGCAGACCGGCGCCAACGAGCGCAACACAGGCGACCGTCAGGATCAGAATCATGACGAGGGGCAGATGCGGGACGAAGACGATGTCGAAGGCGCCCATCTATTGACCCAGGCGTTCGAGGATCGCGGGCACGTGGACCTGGTCGGCCTTGTAGTTGCCGGTCAGCGTGTACATCACGAGGTTGACGCCGAAGCGCAGCGCCATCTCGCGCTGGCGTTCGCCGCCGGGGACGACGGCCGCGATGCGGCGGCCGCTGTCGTCTTCGGCCCAGGCTGCGGCCCAGTCCGCGCCGCCGACGATGATCGGCGAGACGCCGTCGGAGGCGGTCGTCGAGGGTGCGCCTTCGGCGGCGTTCTGCTGCGCTTCGACCCAGACGCGGCCCGAGGCCCAGCGACCGGGAAACTCGCGCAACAGATAGAACGCGCGGGTGAGGACGTGATCCTGCGCGAGCGGCTGCAGCGGCGGGATGTCGAGGCCCGCAAGCAGGCGACGCAGGGTAAGCGATCCGTTCGCGGTGCGGCCGGTCGCGATCGGAAGGCTCGAATCTTGATCGCGCGTATCGAACAGGATCGTGCCGCCGTTACGCATGAAGGCATCGACCTTGGCAAGCGCGTTTGCGGAGAGCTGTCCTTGCGCGGACGAGACGGGCCAATAGATGAGCGGAAAGAAGGCGAGTTCGTCCTGCTCGATGTCGATCGCCATCGGCTCGCCCGGCTCGGCGGCGGTGCGCTCTTTCAGAATGCGCGTCAGGCCCTTCAAGCCTGCACGGCTCATGGCATCGACTTCGGGGTCGCCGGTAAGGACGAACGCAAGGCGGTATGTGTTCGAGGCTTTGAGGTTGTAATCGTCGGCTGCGTGCGCATCGCCGATCATGGCGACGGCGAACGCAGTGGCGAGGAGTACGGACGCGGCTTGGCGCGCCGGCAGGCGCGGAGGCGCCACCAACCCGCGCAGGACCAAACCGGCTACGAGGTCAAAGAGCGCCAAGGCAATCGCGACCGCCATCAGGACGTATTTAAGCTCAACCGCCTGGCGAAGGCCAAATGTGGTGATTTCGACGCCTGCGGGCAGGGTGGGCAGGGGCTTCAAAGCCGCATCGGGCTTGAACAAATTGAACGCGCGGCGTACGCCGCCTTCGCCGTAGAAGCCGGGCGGGTGGCGGGGGCCTGCCGTCACTTTCTCGAAGTCGGCGCCGCGCATCGGCAATGCCGCGGCTGCGGGTTGGCCGAGGCGGCCAAAGCCGTCGAGCGTCTCGGCGGGGGCGAGCGGGCCGCCGGCGGCGGTCAGGCTGGGATCGTCGGCCGCGACACCGGACGACAGCGCGACTGTGCGGCGGAGCATCTCGACGAAGAGGCCGGAGATCGGCAGCGACGACCAGGCGGTGTTCGCAGTGACGTGGAACAGGATCACCCAGCCCTTGTCCTGGCGCTTGGCCGTGACGAGCGGCGTGCCGTCGCTCAGCTGGGCCCAGGTTTTGATTTCGGTGCCGATTGCGGGTTCAGTCAGGACCTGGCGCTTGATCGAAACGTCGGGCGGAATGGGAAGGCCGAAGAACGGGCTCTCTTCCGTCCACGGGCTCAAGCTTTGCGGTTCGCTCCACGACAGGGCGCCGTCGAGCAGGCGGCCACCAGTGCGTAGCTTGCCGGGGATCATGTCGTCGCTTTGGGCTGCGAGTTTGGGGCCGGAGAAGCGGATCAAGACGCCGCCCTTCGAGACCCATTCGGCGGCCGCGGTTTTGTCTTCGCCGACGATCTGGCCGACGTCGGCGAGGACGAGGACCGAGAGACCCGCCTTCACGAGGTCGGTGATCTTACCGTGATGGAGTTCGGCGTAGGGCCCCAGCGCGCGGTCGAGATAGAAGAGATCGGAGAGCAACGGCTGTGCGGCGTCGACGGTCTGACCGGAGACGAGGCCCACCGGCCGACGGCGCCAGCGCTCGTCGATGAGCGCAACGCTGCCTGCGGAGCCGCGGTCGGCAATTTCGACGCGGGCGATGTCGTTCCTGAGTTCGGTCGCGAGGTCGAGCCTTACCTCCACGCTGCTTGCCCCAGCCTTGAGCGTGAACTCCTGTGCGGCGAGGAAGCGGCCTTGGGCGCCGGTTGCGCGGATCGTGCCTTTGACTTCGCTTTCGCCCCCGGCGCGCACGACGCGAAAGACGAGCGCGCTGCCTTCGGCTTTCGGCGGCGTCAGCGCGAGGGCGGCATTGAGCGCGTCGTCCGTCATCACGCGGAGAGAGCCGATGGCGGCGAGGCCGCGTGCGAACTCGCGTGCGCTGCCGTCTTCGAGACCGTCGGTCAGCCAGACGATGTCGGGGTTGTCGGCGACGTTCAATTTCTGGAGGCTCGCGAGCGCTTTGGCGCGGTCGACGCCGAACGGCTGCGGCGCGACGGCTTTGACGGCGCCTTGCGCGTCGGCGCCGGACAGAAGCTTGAGCACTGCAGGCGCGTCGCTGAGTGCGGTGGGCAGCACGACCAGCGGGCGGCTGTCGCGTTCGGCTTCAGCGGCGAGCGTCTGCATGGCGCCGACGCGGTCGTCCCAGCGGGCGGCC
This sequence comes from uncultured Flavobacteriaceae bacterium, assembly GCA_964647355.1. GTDB lineage: Bacteria > Pseudomonadota > Alphaproteobacteria > Micropepsales > Micropepsaceae > SZUA-430. The sequence goes on from CAZYGK010000032.1 coordinate 12,661, forward strand.
GAGGCCCAGCTGTTGTCGACGACGATCACGACGGGGCTCTTCTTCAGCCCCGCCGATTGCGGGTTCAGGTAGGGATCGGCGAGTGCCAGAATGATGAGACCAGCGATCGCGGTTCTGAGCAGCAGAAGCCAGAGCGGCGTGCGCGCGGGCGTTTCTTCCTTCTGCTGCAGGCCGAGCAGCAGGCGTACGGCCGGGAACAGCACGCGCTTGGGTGCCGGCGGCGTCACGCGCAACAGCCACCAGATCACGGGCAGCGCAATCAGCCCGAACAGGATCCAGGGTGCTCCAAACGCAAGCGGACCGATCGACGTCACCGCTTCACCTCATCTCGAACGGGCGATGGGCGGAGAGTGCGGCGTAGGCGGCAAGCAATGCGCCTTGTGCGGGGCGGTCGGTGCGGTGCGTCGCGAACGTCCAATCTTGCCGGCGGCAGGCTTGCGCGACTTCGTTGCGGAGGGCGGCAAGCCTGGTGCGGTATTCGTCGCGCAGGTTTTCGGCGCGCCGGGCGAGCATTCGCGTTTTCGATTCGACGTCTTCGAATTCCGTGCGGCCGTCGAACGGCAGATCTTCTTCGGCGGGGTCGAGGACTTGGATCAAATGGCCGCGGACGCCGAGCGCGCCATAGTGGCGAAGGACGTTCTGAACGCCGTCGACCGGGGAGAGCCAGTCGCTGATCAAGATGATTTGTGCGAAGCGCGGCAAGGGGATCAGCGGCGGCAAGCTTTGCTTCGACGTCATTTGCGACGTCATCTGCAGGGCGAAGCGATTGAAGCCGGGTCTGCCGCTTGCGGGTGGTTTCAAACTGTCGAGGGCGCCAATGCGTTCGCCGCCGCGCATGAGGAGCGAGGCGAACGCCAGCGACAGTACGGTCGCGCGCTCGACCTTCGTGCATTTCGCGACGTGCGATTTGTAGTGCATCGACGGCGAGGCATCGCGCCAGACCCAGACGCTGGCGGCCGCCGCCCATTCGCGCTCGCGGACGAAGAGATGTTGCGACTTGGCGGACTGTCGCCAATCGACGGCGGTCGACGGGTCTTCTTGGCGATAGCGGCGGAACTGCCAGAACGCTTCGCCTTGGCCGACGCGCTTGCGCCCGTGTTCGCCGCTGGCGACCGTCGCGGCTACACGTTCGGCTTGGATCATGAGCGGCGGCAGGCGCGCGCCCAAATGCTCCGCTTGTTCGCGGGCGCTTTGTTCGCGCTTGGAGGTTTGGGTCCAACCGCTGAAGAGTGTTGACGCTACACTCGCCATCTACCTCAAAGACCTCGTCGGTGACGCGCTTACTGGTACGGCGCCGTCAGCCGGTTGATGACATCGCTCATCGTGACGCCGTCGGCGCGGGCGGCGAAGTTGAGCGCCATTCTGTGGCGCAAAATGGGTGGCGCGAGCGCTACAACGTCGTCGACCGATGGTGCGTAGCGGCCTTCGATCAACGCGCGGGCACGGACGGCCAGCGAGAACGCTTGGCTGGCGCGGGGCGACGGGCCCCAGGCGACATGATCCTTGATGCTCTGCGCGCCGCCTTCTTCCGGGCGCGCTGAACGCACGAGGGCGAGGATCGCGTCGAGCACTTTCTCGCCCACCGGAATGGCGCGCACGAGGCGCTGGAAGAACATGATGTCTTGGGCGCGGATGACTTCTTTCGGTTGCTCTTCGCTGACGCCGGTCGTTGCGAGCAACACGCGCTTTTCGGAGTCGAGGTCGGGGTAGCCGACGTCGATCTGCATCAGGAAGCGGTCGAGCTGAGCTTCGGGTAGCGGGTAGGTGCCTTCTTGCTCCAGCGGGTTTTGGGTCGCGAGAACATGAAAGGGGTGCGGCAGGTCGTAACGCATGCCGGCGACGGTGACGTGATGCTCCTGCATCGCCTGCAGCAGCGCCGATTGCGTGCGCGGGCTGGCACGGTTGATTTCGTCGGCCATCAGGAGCTGCGCGAAGACGGGGCCCTTGATGAAGCGGAACGAGCGGCGGCCGGATTCGGCCTCTTCCAAGACCTCGGACCCCACGATGTCGCCGGGCATGAGGTCGGGGGTGAACTGGATGCGCTTCGTGGCGAGGCCGAGAACAACGCCGAGGGCCTCGACCAGGCGGGTTTTGGCAAGGCCAGGGACGCCGACGAGCAGGCCGTGGCCGCCGGCCAAAATCGTGATCAGCACCTGATCGACGACCGTGCGCTGACCGAAGATTACGCGGCCGACGGCTTCGCGGACGGCGGCGATGCGGGCGACGGCGTGCTCGACTTCGCGGACGATGGAGTCGGAGGTTTCTGGGGCTTGGTTGCTCAACGTACGGCCACTCGGTTGGTCGGTTTAGGATAACGCGCGGGGTCGCGGCTTTTCTAAGGCACAGACGGTTAGAGTTATAGCTAAACCTGGGCCATAGACAGAATGGTTCAGGCTCCTATGCTCAACATGAGTTGAACTGCCGGATTAACTGGCGGAAAGGTTCGCGGGTCGCGCGTTAACATGTCCAATTCGGCACAAGATCCGATGCATTGGGGCGCGCCTGCGCCGGACCTGTTGCGCGGGCTGGCGGAGGTCCAGGCGGACGCCGCTCACACGCGCAAGTTGCCACCGGTCGACAAATGGAATCCGCCGGACTGCGGCGACATCGATATGCGCATCGCGGTCGATGGGACGTGGTTTTACCTCGGTACGCCGATCGGACGGCCGGCGTTGGTGCGCCTGTTCTCGACGATCCTGAGGCGCGAACCGGACGGGCGTTATGTGCTGGTTACGCCGGTCGAGAAGGTGGGGATCAAAGTCGAGGATGCGCCGTTCATTGCTGTGCGCGTTGATGTTGAGGGCGAGGGGCGGGCGCAGCGGCTTCGGTTCTTGACCAATGTTGGAGATGAGCTGGTGGCCAGCGTTGAGCATTCGTTGCGCGTCGCGTTTCGCGGCCAGGAGCCCAGGCCGTATGTTCACGTGCGTGGGCAGCTTGAGGCGCGTGTCTCGCGCGCGGTGTTCTACGAACTTGTGGCGATGGCGGAAGAGCGGGCGACGGATAGTGGGCGCGAGTTGGGCGTGTGGAGTGAAGGTGCATGGTTTCCGCTTGGGTCGCCGGATGCGTGAGCTATCCTTTGGAGCGTCGTCGTGAGCTTGAGTGACGACGAACTGCGGCAGCGGTTGGGCGAGCGGCTCTCGTTCGGGTCGCATCCGGTGCCGAAGCGGGGGGATTTCGACCTCAATCCGCGGATGCGCGACGAGCAAGTGTCGTCGCGCGTGCTGAGACCGGCGGCTGTGTTGATCCCCATTGTAGAACGCGCGCAAGGCTTGAGCGTACTTTTCACGCGGCGCGCCGATCATTTGGCACGGCATGCGGGGCAGGTGAGCTTTCCGGGCGGGCGTATCGGCGATGAGGACGACGATGCCATTGCGGCGGCACTTAGAGAAACCGAAGAAGAGGTCGGCCTGCCGCGTTCGTTCGTGGAGGTGCGGGGCGAACTCGACCGCTATGAGACCGGGACGGGATTTGCGATTCAGCCGTTCGTGGGGCTGGTGCGCGAAGGGTTCGAGCTTCGGATCGATGCGTCGGAAGTTGCCGAGGCTTTCGAAGTGCCGTTCGCGTTTCTGATGGACCGCACCAATCACAAACAAGAGACCGCCAACTGGCAGGGGCGCGAGCGGCGCTACTACGCGATGCAGTACGAGCGGCATTACATTTGGGGCGCGACGGCGGGGATACTGGTCAATCTGTACGAGCGGTTGTACGGCTGAGTCATGACGATGCCTTCGATTCAGACACAGCCGTGGCTCAACGCGCCGGAGACGCGCGCGGTGATGGACGCGCTCACGCGCGACGGCGGTGCGGCGCGGTTCGTCGGCGGTTGCGTGCGTAATGCCCTGCTGGGCGTGCCGGTCGAGGATATCGACATTGCAACACCGCTCACGCCGGACGAGGTGTCGAGGCGGCTCAAGGCGGCCGGCATGCAAGCCGTTCCGACCGGCATCGAGCATGGCACGATCACGGCGGTGACGAACAAGACGCCGTTCGAGATCACAACACTCAGGCGCGACGTGTCGACCGACGGGCGGCGTGCGACGGTGGCGTTCAGTACCGACTGGGCGGAGGACGCGCGCCGGCGCGACTTCACGATGAATGCGCTTTACGCGGACGCGAAGGGCGACGTCTACGACCTTGTCGGCGGCATCGCCGATTTGCAGGCGCGGCGCGTCAAGTTCATCGGCGATCCGGCGCAGCGAATAGCGGAAGACTATCTGCGGATTTTGCGGCTGTTTCGCTTTCACGCTTGGTACGGGATGGGCGAGATAGACGCGTCCGGTTTGTCGGCGTGCGCCGCCGCTGGGTCGCAGATCAAGACGCTGTCGGGCGAGCGCATTCAGAAGGAAATGCTGAAGCTCATGGGGGCGGAGCATCCGATCCCGGTGCTGCGTGCGATGGCGGCGTCCGGCATCTTGGGCGAAGTTCTGCGCGGCGAGCTGAAGTTCGCCCGGTTCCAGCGTTTGTGCGAGATCGACGCCGACAACTTCTTTGCGGCCGACGGGTTGCTTCGCCTCGGCGCGCTGCTCGGCGATCAGGCGCAGGCGAGCGAAGTGGCCGAGCGTTGGCGTCTGGCGAATGCCGACCGCGACCGGTTGTCCGATATGCTGGGTGAGCCGACGAAGATCGTCTCGTATCTCTCTGTTCCCGAAGTTCAGCGGACTCTTTACCGGTGCGGGGTTCCGCTGTTCAAAGACTGGGTGCGGCTGCGCTGGGCGGAGGATCCGAAAACGTCGAATGTCCCGCAATGGCTTGCGTTGCTTGCGCTTGCCGACAGCTGGGTCAGGCCCATGTTCCCGCTTAAAGGGCCCGACGCGATGGCTGCGGGCGTTCCGCAAGGACCGCTGGTCGGCAAAGTATTGGGCGAAGTCGAGGCTTGGTGGATCGAGAATGGATTCACCGACGACAAATTTTCGCTCGCCGAGCGGCTGAAAGCAGTCGTGCAGGCGACGATTTGATGCGTATTCTCTGCACGTCGGAGATTAGGTAGAGGCCGATGCCGCAGATCAGCGTGATTGAGAGCTTGTGCATTCCCGGTTCCACGGAGCGTGTGAACGATGACGCGAGCGGGGCGACATCGCACATTGCGTTCGTGCTCGACGGGGTGACGTCGCTCGGCGAGCCGCTGTTGCCCGGGACCTCGGACGCGGCTTGGGCGTCGCATACCGCGCGCGATCTGTTCCTGGCGAACGGGCGCGAAGCGGTGCCCGATCTGCGCTCGCTGATCACGACGGTGGCTCAGGGGATCACGGCGCGGTTTGAAGCGGAGCGCTCGCGCGCGCCGCGCGAGCGGTACGAGTTGCCGTGGACGACGATGAGTTTGATCGGCGCGGGGCCGGGCGCGCTCAATCTCGCCTATGTCGGCGATAGCCGGATACTGGTGGAGACCGATGACGACGAGGTGCACAATTTCGGGACCAACCCGTCGCGGAGCGCGTTCGAAACGCAGCTTGCGCAGAAGATGATCGCCGCGCGTGCAGGCAAGCCGCTCGGTCCTGCAACGGTGCTGCCGGAGTTGCGGCGGGCGCGCGAGGTGGTGAACACGCCCAAAGGGTACTGGCTGCTCGGCGCCGATCCCGCCGTCGGCGTGCATGCGACCGTTACGTCGCTCGCTTTGTCGGGGCCTGCGACGGTGCTGCTTGTCACGGACGGGTTCTATGCGCTGGTCGAGGACTACAAGCGCTATGGCGATCGCGAGTTGATCGCGACGGCGCAGACGATCGGGCTGCAGACGCTCGCGCGCGAACTGCGCCACATCGAGGATAACGATCCGAACGGCGAACGCTATCCGCGGATGAAGAAGAGCGACGACGCGACGGCGCTCTTGGTGCGGGTCGAACCCTGATTACTTGAGTTTACGCAATTGGCCTTTGACGGTGCGGACGAACTTGCCGTCCTTCACGTTCGAGAACTCGAGGCGCATTTCCTTGCCGGCGACACGGCGGCGGTAGGTTTGGAATTCGGGCTTGCCGTCTTCGTTGATCGTGAAGCTCGAGATCACGAGGCCCGTGCCGTCGAGGCGTGCCCAATAGAGGATGCCGCCGCTGTACGGATCGCTTTCGGCTTTCGCGCGCCAGGTGTTGGGCGTCGGTGCGGGCACGAATTCGACCGTCGTCGATTTGAGAACTTCGAGCGGGGCCTTGGGGTTGCCTTTCTGGCGTTGCAGCGTCGACCAGCTCAGCAGGAAGCCGCCGATTGCGGACTTGTTGATCGAGACGGCGATGTCGCGCTTCGAGGTTGGGAAATCTTCGTCGGTTTCGCTGAGCGCGGTCGCGGTGCCTTGCCAGTCGCCGTAGTAAGCGTCGAGCGTTAGCGGCGGGACGGGAACTTTCGCCGGGGCGGCGACGGTTGCGGGCGCGGCAAGCAGCAGGGCTGCGGCGAGGAAGCGAATGAGCGACATGTGGGACTCCGATCGGTACCGACTCTTGCGCATAGATTGTCATGGTCCGCGCAGGCGGACCATCCACGACTTTAGCCCGGCCGAGCGCCGCAAGTCGTGGGTGGTCCGCCTGCGCGGACCATGACACTGTTGGTTTCGGCCGGTCAGCGGCCCTATGGCCAGCGGACTTCGGGGGGCAGCGACATCAGGATCGCTTCGACGTTGCCGCCGGTTTTGAGCCCGAATTGGGTGCCGCGGTCGTAGAGCAGGTTGAATTCCACGTAGCGCCCGCGGCGGATCAGCTGATGCTCGCGCTCTTCTTTCGTCCAGGGGCCGTTCATGTGGCGGCGGACGATCTGCGGATAGGCACTCAAGAATGCTTCGCCCACGTCGCGGGTGAAGGCGAAGTCGGCCTCCCAATCGTCGGTATCTAGGTAGTCGTAGAAGATCCCGCCGACCCCGCGCGGCTCGCCGCGGTGGGGGAGGAAGAAGTACTCGTCGCACCAGGCCTTGAAGTCCTTGTAGTAGGATGGATCGTGACGCTCGCACGCCGTCCGCAACGCGGCGTGGAAGTCGGCGGTGTCCTGGTCGTTCGGCACGATGGGCGTCAAGTCGGCGCCGCCGCCGAACCAGGCCTTCTTCGTCACGATGTGGCGCGTGTTCATGTGCACGGCGGGCACGCGCGGGTTTTGCATGTGAGCGACGAGCGAAATGCCGCCGGCCCAAAACGAGGGGTCTTCGCTCGCGCCTGGAATCGACTGCGCGAACTCTTTCGAGAATTGGCCGTAGACGGTCGAGATGTTGACGCCGACCTTCTCGAACACGCGGCCGTGCATGACGGACATCGTGCCGCCGCCAGCGTCGGGTCCGGCGCCCGAATTGCGCTTCCAGGCCTTACGTTCGAAGCGGCCGGGCTTGCGATCGGAGAACTGGCCGGTCAGGTCGTCTTCGATGCGTTCAAACTCCGCGCAGATGCGGTTGCGGAGCTCTTCGAACCAGCCGGCGGCGCGGGTTTTGCGCTCGACCAAGATGTCGACGTTCATTGCAGGGACTCCTTGAGGGCGCCGGTTTGGCGGAGGGCTTCGCCCAGAATCATGGCGGCGGCGACGGCAACGTTCAGCGAGCGCATCCCGTTTGCCATCGGAATGCGTATGCGCTCGTCCGCGGCGTTCGCAACATCATCGGTGACGCCCGCGCTCTCGCGGCCGAAGACGAGCGTGTCGCCGGTACGATAAGCGATGCCGGTATAGGGCTTCGACGCTTTTGTCGTCGCAAGAATCAGGCGACCGCGGTGTTGCTCGCGAAAGGCCGCCCATGAGGCGTGGCGCGTGACGATTGCGCGCGGCAGGTAGTCGAGGCCCGCACGCTTTAGGCTGGCGTCGCCAAACGGGAAGCCGCAGGGTTCAATGATGTCGATCGCTACATTCATGCACGCGCCGAGCCGAATGATCGTACCGGTATTGGCGGCAATGTCGGGTTCAAACAGGGCAATGCGCATTGATCACGATCAACCGGGCTCGTTTCGGTGGCTGCTTCCGTAGCGCACTGGTGCGCGCAACAAATCATCCACTGCGCACCGCAGGTTTGAGCCATTTATGCGGCATCGTGACGCAAGACCATAGGGGGGCGACTCTCTATTTTGCGGCCGAATTCAAAGCCTTGTCTCAAGGTTCGGCGCGGTTTGTCACCGCGACGGATCTTCTTCTCACAACCACATCATCTTTGTGCCCAGAGGGGGCTTCAACCTTGGCGCATTCAGCGAACAACGCCAACGTTACCCGGCGTGATTTCATTTATGTGGCTTCCGCGGGTGCGGCGGCCGTGGGGCTCGGCGCCTCGCTTTGGCCCTTCATCGATCAAATGAATCCGGCGGCGGATACGCTGGCGCTCAAAGAGGTCGAATTTGATCTGGCGCCGCTGATCCCCGGACAGATCGTGACGATCGAGTGGCAGAAGAAACCTGTCTTTATCCGCCGGCGGACACCGGAAGAGGTTAAAGCCGCCGAGGACGCCGCTCTCGATACGATGCGCGATCCGCAGGCGGACAAGGACCGGGTGCAGAAGCCGGAATGGCTGATCCTGGTTGCGACCTGCACGCATTTGGGATGCGTCCCCTCCAAGGACATGAAGGGCGAGTTCGGCGGCTGGCTTTGCCCGTGCCACGGTTCGCACTACGACACGTCGGGTCGCATTCGTAAGGGGCCTGCACCGAAGAACTTGGAAGTGCCGCCGTACCAGTTCCTAACCGACACCAAAGTGCTGATCGGCGCGGCGCCCAAGCCCGCGGCCGCAGCTGAACACCACGGCTGAGGGCGATCATGGCGCACGGACCTTCCAACTACAAACCGACGAACGCCTTCACGAAGTGGCTCGACTCGCGGCTGCCGATCATCCGGTTCCTCGACGACACGATGCTGCAATTCCCGACGCCGAAGAACCTCAACATGTGGTTCACGTTCGGCGCCGTTCTAACGTTCATGCTGGCGGTGCAGATCGTCTCCGGCATCGTGCTCGCGATGCACTACGTGCCGCACGAGACGCAGGCCTTCGACAGCGTCGAGCGCATCATGCGCGACGTGAATTACGGCTGGCTCTTCCGCTATATGCACTCGAACGGAGCGTCGTTCTTCTTCATCGCGGTTTATCTGCACATTTTCCGCGGGCTCTATTACGGCTCGTTCAAGGCGCCGCGCGAGGTGCTTTGGCTGCTCGGCATCGTGATCTATCTGCTCATGATGGCGACGGGCTTCCTCGGCTACACGCTGCCCTGGGGGCAGATGTCGTTCTGGGGCGCGACCGTGATCACGAACTTCTTCTCGGCGATCCCGGTCATCGGACCCGACATCACGCAGTGGCTGTGGGGGTCGTTTGCGGTCGACAACTCGACGCTGCAGCGCTTCTTCTCGCTGCACTATCTTCTGCCGTTCGTGATTTTCGGCGTGGTGGTATTGCACATCTGGGCTCTGCACGTGCCGGGCAACAACAACCCGCTCGGCATCGACGTGAAGGGGCCGGCCGATACTGTGCCGTTCCACCCCTATTACACGACGAAAGATGCGTTCTGGATCGCGCTCTTCCTGATCGCGTTCAGCTATTTCATCTTCTTCAATCCGAACTTCTTAGGCCACGCCGACAATTACATCCCGGCGAACCGGCTCGTGACACCCGCGCACATCGTGCCGGAGTGGTACTATCTGCCGCTCTACGCGATCCTACGCTCGGTTCCGGATAAGCTGATCGGCGTCATCCTGATGTTCGGCGCGATCTTCGTCTGGGCGCTGCTGCCGTGGCTCGACACGTCGCGCGTGCGCTCGAACAAGTTCCGCCCGATCATGAAGCAGCTGTTCTGGATCCTGATGGTCGTGATCTTCCTGCTCGGTTATCTGGGCGCGCAGACTGCTGACGACAGCAACCTCGTCTTCTTCGGCGTCGAGCTGCCGATCGGCAAGCTGCTGCTGTCGCAGATTCTGACGTTTTATTACTTCCTGCACTTCCTCCTGATTACGCCCGTCGTGGGGCTCATGGAGACACCGCACCCGGTGCCCGAGAGCATCTCGAAGGCTGTGTTGGCGAAGAAGGGCGGCGGCGCTGCCGCCGCGGCGGCGGAGTGATGGGGGCGGCCATGATGAAACTCAAAGCACTGACCGCACTGGCTCTGTCGTTTGCCCTGACCGGCGTTGCGCTGGCTTCGGGCGGCGAAGGCGATGCGCATGCGGCGAAGGCGCCGAAGGCGCAAACTTGGACGTGGGACGGCGCGTTCGGTCACTTCGACCGGCAACAGCTGCAACGCGGCTTTCAAGTCTACAAAGAAGTCTGCGCGTCCTGCCACTCGATGAAGCTGCTGTCGTTCCGGAATCTGTCGCAACCCGGCGGGCCGGAGTTCAGCGAAGCGCAGATGAAGGCGATCGCGGCGAGCTACAAGATCAAGGCGCTCAACGACAAGGGCGAGGAGATCGAGCGTCCGGGCATTCCGGCCGACCGCTTCCCGTCGCCGTTTGAGAACGAACTTGCGGCGCGCGCGTCGAACAACAACGCCTATCCGCCGGATCTTTCGGTGATTACGAAGGCGCGGCCGGACGGCACAAACTATCTGGTCTCGCTGCTGACCGGTTATTCCGACCCGCCGGCGAGTTTCCAGCTGCTGCCCGGGCTGAACTACAACGAGTACTTCGCCGGTCATCAGATCGCTATGCCCGCGCCGCTAGTGTCGGACGGGCAGGTGACCTATGCGCCGGATGCCGGCAATCCGGCCGCCACCAAAGAACAGATGGCGAAGGACATCGCTGCGTTCCTGACATGGGCGGCCGAGCCCAAGATGGAAGAGCGCAAGCAGATGGGCGTGAAGGTGATGATCTTCCTCGCGCTGTTGTCGGTGTTGCTCTACGTCGCCTATCGCCGTCTCTGGAAGGACGTCGACCACTGACGGCAACGCAGACTTGAATCCACAAGGGCCGGCACCATATGTGCCGGCCCTTTGTTTTTGGGCTTGAGGCGGCTACAAGGCGGCCTTCGGCAGGAGGACTTGAGCGCGATGACCAACACCGTTCTGGGCGTGATCGGCGGCAGCGGCGTTTATGGGATCGAGGGGCTTGAGAACCAGCGGTGGGAGCGCGTGCGCTCGCCGTGGGGCGAGGCGTCGGACGAGCTGTTGTTCGGGCGCCTTGCGGGTGTCGACATGGTGTTCTTGCCGCGGCATGGCCGCGGACACGTGCACACGCCGACCAGCATCAACTACCGGGCCAATATCGACGTTCTGAAGCGCGTCGGGGTGACCGACGTGATCTCGGTGTCGGCGTGCGGATCTTTCAAACAAGAACTTCCGCCGGGGATGTTCGTACTCGCCGACCAATTCATCGACCGGACGTTCGCACGCGAAAAGTCGTTTTTCGGGCCGGGGTTCGTCGCGCACGTTTCGCTTGCGCATCCGATTTGTCCCCGTCTGCAGGGTGCGCTCGCAGAGGCTGCGCGCGAGGCCAAGATCGATCACGTCGTGGGTGGCACCTATCTCGCGATGGAAGGGCCGCAGTTCTCGACGCTGGCGGAGAGCAATCTTTACCGCTCCTGGGGCTGCAGCGTGATCGGGATGACCGCGATGCCTGAGGCTAAACTCGCGCGTGAGGCGGAGCTGCCCTACGCGATCGTCGCCATGGTCACCGATTACGACTGCTGGCATCCCGACCACGATCACGTGACGGTCGAGCAGGTCATCAAGGTGCTGAACGGCAACGCCGACAACGCGCGGGCACTCCTGAAGAAGGTGGCGCCGAAGCTCGGGCCCAAACGCACACCTTCGCCGCTCGGTATCGAACACACGCTCGATACGGCGCTGATCACAGCGCCGGAGAAGCGCGACGCAGCCCTTATCGCCAAACTCGATGCGGTCGCCGGCCGCGTTCTTAAGAAGGCTTGAGACACATGGACTTCAAATCCGTTATCCGCACGATCCCCGACTATCCGAAGCCCGGGATCATGTTCCGCGACGTGACGACGTTGCTCGGCAACGCGCGTGCGTTCCGCACGACCGTCGATCAGCTGGTCCAACCTTATGCGGGGATGCAGATCGACAAGGTGGCCGGGATCGAGGCGCGCGGCTTCATTCTGGCGGGCGCGGTGGCCCATCAATTGTCCGTCGGTTTCGTGCCGGTCCGCAAGAAGGGCAAGCTGCCCTGGAAGACGATCGCACAGACCTACGATCTCGAGTACGGCACGGATACGGTCGAGATCCACGAGGACGCGGTCGCGAAGGGCGAGAACGTCCTGCTTGTCGACGATCTGATCGCGACGGGCGGGACGGCGGAAGCCGCGATCAAGCTGATCGAGAAGGCGGGCGGGCATGTCGTCGGCTGCAGCTTCATTATCGACCTGCCGGAGCTCAAGGGCCGGCGTCGGCTCGAGAAAATGGGCAAGAAGGTGTTGAGCCTTGTGGAGTTTGAAGGGCATTGAAGATCCACGGACGCCATTACCGGACGATTTGGGTCGCGGCTGACGGTTGGTCGGTCGAGGTGATCGATCAGACGAAGTTGCCGTTCGCTTTTGTCACGAAGGCGCTCAAGAGCGCCGACGAGGCGGCGGAGGCAATCAAGTCGATGGTCGTGCGCGGGGCGCCGCTGATCGGGGCCACCGGCGCTTACGGTCTGTGCATGGCGCTTCGGGTCGATGCGTCGGACGCCGCGCTCGAGCGCGCTTACGACATGCTGGTCAAGACCCGGCCGACGGCGATCAATCTGAAGTGGGCGCTGGACGAGATGATGGCCGCGATACGCAATCAGCCTGCGGACCGGCGCGTGGCCGCGGCCTATGCGCGGGCGGCGAAGCTTTGCGACGACGACGTTGCGACGAACGAGGCGATCGGACGTCACGGTCTTTCGCTTATCGAGGCGATTGCCGCCAAGAAGAAAGGCGCGACCGTCAACGTGCTTACGCACTGCAATGCCGGGTGGCTTGCGTGCGTGGATTGGGGTACGGCGCTGGCGCCGATTTACATGGCGCACGACAAGGGGATTGCGATCCACGTTTGGGTGGACGAGACGCGGCCGCGCAATCAGGGCGGATCGCTGACGGCCTATGAACTTGGCGCGCACGGGGTGAAGCACTCGATCATCGCCGACAATGCGGGCGGTCACTATATGCAGCACGGCGAGGTCGATATGTGCATTGTCGGTACCGACCGCACGACCGCGTCGGGCGACGTTGCGAACAAGATCGGCACCTACCTCAAGGCGCTTGCGGCGCACGACAATGGCGTGCCGTTCTATGTGGCGCTGCCGTCGTCCACGATCGACTGGACGATTTCGGACGGCGTGAAGGAGATCGAAATCGAGGAGCGGTCGGGGCGCGAGATTACGCATGTGCAGGGGCGCACTTCGGGCGGCGAGGTTTTGACCGTGGAGTTGACGGCACCGGGCTCGCCGGCGCGAAACCCCGCGTTCGACGTGACGCCGGCGCGGCTCGTCACCGGCCTCGTCACGGAGCGCGGTGTTGCTTCGGCGACGCGCGGCGGTCTTTTGAAACTCTTTCCGGAGCGCGCGCGGTGAAGCGTACCGCAGTCCGGCGGCGGGTCGAGCGCGTGCTCACGAAGCGCGCGCCGTCAGTCAATCCGACCACGGGCTTGCGGTCGGAGATCGTGGCGCTTGGGCAACGCATGTCGGCGAGCGGGCTCTCGCCGGGCAAGAGCGGCAATATTTCCGTGCGCGTCGATGGCGGCATGCTGATCACGCCGACCGGCATTCCCTACACAGATATGCGGGCGGCCGACATCGTCGAGGTTCGCAACGACGGTCGTGTGCAGCCCGGCCAACGTGTGGCGTCGAGCGAATGGCGCGTGCATCTTGCCATCTACAAGGCGCGTCCCGATGTCGGCGCGATCGTCCACACGCATTCGCTGAACGCGACGGCGCTCGCGTGTCTGCATCGCGGGATACCGGCGTTTCACTACATGGTCGCGGAATTCGGCGGCGATCGCGTGGTGTGCGCGCCGTACGCGACCTATGGCAGCGAGGATTTGGCGCGTTTCACGGTTAAGGCGCTTGGCGCGCGGCATGCGTGTCTGCTCGCCAATCACGGTGCAATCGCCGTGGGCGAAACCGCGCGGCAGGCCTATGATCGGGCGGCGGCGGTCGAGGCGCTGGCGGCGCAGTATGCGCGGGCACGTGCGCTCGGGCGGCCGCGCATTCTGACGGCACGGGAAATGGCGCGCGTGATCGAGAAGTTCAAAACCTACGGCAAGCAAACTGAGGTCGAGCGTTGAGCGCGGTGTTGGTCACGGGCGCGGCGAAACGGCTCGGCCGGGCGATTGCGCTTCGTTTAGCGCGCGACGGCTACGACGTCGCCATCCACTATCGGTCGAGCAAGCCGGAGGCGGAAGCGATGGCGGCCGAGATCAAGGCGCTGGGGCGGCGGACGGCTCTCGTCGACGGCGAGCTTTCGAAGGAAGCGGAGGTCGCGACGATCGTGCCGCGCGCATCGGCAGCGCTAGGGGGGCTGACGGCGCTCGTGAATAGCGCCTCGGTGTTCGAAGACGACCGGGTCGAGACGGCAACGCGGGCGAGTTGGGACAAGCATATCGACACGAACCTGCGCGCGCCTTTGGTGCTCGCCCAAGCGTTCGCCAAGCAGCTGCCGCCGGGCGCGAAGGGCGGGATCGTCAACATCATCGACCAGCAGGTTTTGAACCTCACGCCGCAGTTCCTGTCCTACACGGTGTCGAAAGCCGGGCTTTGGACGCTGACGCGCACGTTGGCGCAGGCGTTGGCGCCTGCGATCCGCGTGAATGCTGTGGCGCCAGGTCCGTCGCTGAAGGCCGAGCGGCAGAGCCAGGAGAATTTCGACGCACATGTGAAGGCGACTCTGCTGCAGCGGCCGTCAGAGCCGCAAGATATTGCGGGAGCGGTCGCATACTTGTTGGCGGCGCCGGCCGTGACGGGGCAGATGATCGTCGTCGATAGCGGCCAGCATCTCGCCTGGTCGCCCGAGAAATTTTTCGAGTGAGGCGCCGATGAGCGAACGTCCGAAGGTTCAGCCGCTGCGCATTGCCGACGCCAAGCGCCGTATCCGGCATGTCTTCGTGCGCGACCTCGAGCTGAACGCGAATATCGGCGTCTACCATCGCGAGAAGGGGCAGTTGCAGCCGGTCCGCATCAATGTCGATTTGACGGTTGAGGAGACTCACGGCGAAATCGGCGACAAGCTGGAGAACGTCGTCGACTACGGCGCGGTGGTCGACGCCATCAAGGGCATCCTTTCGGGCGGCCATTTGAACTTGGTCGAGACGCTGGCCGAGAAGATTGCGGCGCACTGCCTGCTCGACAGCCGTGTCAGGGTCGCGCGGGTGAGAATCGAGAAGCTCAAGATTATCGCCGAAGCGCAGTCCGTCGGTGTCGAGATCGAGCGCGAGGCGGAACGGTAGGCGTAGAGTCTGCGCTTGCAGCCGTTGCCGCGAACACTATCTTGGCCGGTGTGAGCAACGATCAGGACATTGCCGCGACGGACACGCCCGGGCTTATGGCCCAGGGGGCGGCGGTAATTGCCGACTATTTGACGCGGTTGCCGAATGCGCCCGGCGTTTACCGGATGATGGCGGCCAATGGCGACCTGCTCTATGTGGGCAAGGCTGCGAACCTGAAGAAGCGGGTCGTGGCCTATACGAAGCCGTTCGATCAGCCGGCACGTATTGCGCGGATGATCGCCAACACAGCGACGATGGAGTTCGTGCAGACGGCGTCTGAGGTCGAGGCGCTGCTGCTTGAAGCCAATCTGATCAAGCGGCTGAAGCCGCGCTACAATGTGCATCTCAGGGACGATAAGTCGTTCCCGTTCATTCTGGTGACGGGCGATCATCAAGCCGCACAGATCATCAAGCATCGCGGCGCGAAGGCGCGGAAGGGCGAGTATTTCGGTCCGTTCGCGTCGGCCTATTCGGTGAACCGGACGCTCAACACGCTGCAGCGCGCGTTCTTGCTGCGAAGCTGCACCGATTCCGTCTATGAGAGCCGGACGCGGCCGTGCCTGCTGCATCAGATCAAGCGCTGCGCGGCGCCATGCGTCGGCAAGATATCGCTTGAGGACTATCAGCACCTGGTCGATCAGGCCGTTGGATTCTTGCGCGGCAAGAGCGACGAAGTAAAAGGCGAGCTTAGCCACGAGATGGAGGCGGCCTCCGAAGCGCTCGACTTCGAGAAAGCGGCGAAGCTGCGCGACCGTATCCGGGCGCTTGCGCACGTGCAGCTGCAGCAGGGCATCAACCCGCAGACGATCGACGAGGCCGATTTGTTCGCCGCGCATCAGGAGGGCGGGCACACGTGCGTTCAAGTGTTCTTCTTCCGCTCGGGACAGAACTGGGGCAATCGCGCCTACTTCCCGCGCCATGACAAGGCGGTCGACGTCGCCGAGGTGCTCGACAGTTTCTTGGCGCAGTTCTACGAGGACCGCGAGCCGCCGAAGTTGGTGCTGGTCAGTCACGACGTGGCGGAGCGGGCGCTGCTTGAGGAAGCGCTTTCGATCAAAGCGGAGCGGCGGGTCGAAGTTCTGACGCCCCAGCGCGGCGAGAAGCGCGAGGTTATGGCGCAAGCGGTGATGAACGCGCGCGAGTCGCTCGCACGCCGGATGGCGGAGAGCGCGACGCAGCTTCAGTTGCTCGAAGGTGTCGCTGCTGCGTTCGGGTTCGATGAACCGCCACAGCGGATCGAGGTCTACGACAACAGTCACATTTCGGGGACGAATGCGGTCGGCGCGATGATCGTGGCGGGGCCCGAGGGTTTCATCAAACGCGAGTACCGCAAGTTCAACATCAAGAATGCGGATCTCACCCCGGGCGACGACTACGGGATGATGCGCGAGGTGCTGACGCGGCGCTTCAAGCGAATTCAAAAAGAGCAGGAAGAACAGGCGGAGGCTGGCGTTGCGTTCGACGAAAAGACTTACGACGAAATCGATGACGCGACCGTCCCCGATTTGGTCTTGATCGACGGAGGTGCCGGACAGCTTTCGGTTGCGCGCGAAGTCATGGAAGCTTCGGGCGTGACGGGCGTGAAGCTGGTGTCGATCGCCAAAGGGCCCGATCGCGATGCCGGGCGCGAGCGCTTCTTCATGCCTGGGCGGGAACCGTTCCACCTCGAGTTCAAGTCGCCGGTGCTGTTCTACCTGCAACGTCTGCGGGACGAGGCGCACCGCTTCGCCATCGGGACGCACCGGGCGAAGCGGGCTGCAACGCTGGCGTCGTCGCGACTCGACGAGATCGAAGGCATCGGTCCGTCGCGGAAACGCGCGCTTTTGAACCATTTTGGGTCGGGGCGAGCGGTCACGACAGCTGGGCTCGTCGATCTGGAATCGGTTAAGGGTATTTCCAAGGCCATGGCGCGGAAGATTTATGACCACTTCCACGACAAGGGCTGATGCCTGCTAAAGTGGCGTTATGGGCGATCATCTTCCCAATCTGCTGACGCTGGCGCGTATTGCGCTTACGCCTGTGTTCGTGGCGGCGTTCTGGCTCGATATGCCGGGCGGGCGCTGGGTCGTGCTTGCGGTGTTCTTGATTGCGGCGATCACCGACTATGCCGACGGTTGGGTGGCGCGCCGGCGGAACGTCGAGTCGCGACTCGGGCAGATGCTCGATCCGATCGCGGACAAGTTGCTGATCGCGTGCGCGCTCGTAATGCTCGTGTACATGGACGACATTCGCGGCTGGGTGATCATTCCGGCGCTCGTCATCCTGGCGCGCGAGATTCTCGTGTCGGGGATGCGCGAGTTCTTGGCGACGATTTCGGTGCAGGTGCCGGTGTCGTCGATTTCGAAGTTCAAGACGGTGCTGCAGGTCGTTGCAATCTCGATGCTGATCGTGGCACCGGCGATCGAGCATGTGTGGGGTTGGATGCATCGCGCCGGCATCCTGACGCTGTGGGCGGCGGCGGTGCTGACGATTTACACGGGCTTCTCCTACGTGCAGGCGAACTTGAGCCACGTGTCAGGCGAGCATGCGCGGCCGAGACCGCGCGCGGCGGAGCGAACGTCGTGAAGGTGCTTTATTTCGCGTGGCTGCGGCAGAAGGTCGGGCGCGGTGAAGAAGCGGTCGATCTGCCGGGAACAGTGCGGACTGTCGGCGAGTTGGCGGCGTGGTTGTCCGCGCGCGGCGGCGGCTATGCCGAGGCGTTCGCCGATTTGAAGCGCGTGCGCGCGGCGCTCAATCAGGAACACGTCGATTTTGCTGCGCCTGTGCGACCCGGCGACGAGGTGGCGTTCTTTCCGCCGGTTACAGGCGGATGACGGTTCGGGTTCAGCGCGAGGATTTCGAGCCCGGCGCGGAGATCGCGCGGCTGCAACGCGAAGACGCCGGCGCAGTCGTGAGCTTCATCGGCGTGGTGCGCGGCGAGAGCCACGGCGAAAAGCTCGTCAGCATGACCCTGGAGCATTTCCCTGGGATGACCGAGCGGGAACTCGATCGTATTGCGCGCGAGGCGCGTTCGCGCTGGTCGCTCTCGGGCGTGTCGGTCGTGCATCGCGTCGGCGAGCTCAAGCCGGGCGAGCGGATCGTACTTGTGGTGACCGCGGCGGCGCATCGGAAGGCGGCGTTCGAGGCGGCCGAATTTTTGATGGACTATCTGAAGACCCGCGCGCCGTTCTGGAAACGCGAGTTGCGCGCGTCCGGCGAGCATTGGGTCGAGGCGCGGGCGAGCGACGATGAAGCTGCAGCGCGGTGGCGCGCAAGCGATTGAGCTTCGTCAAGGTTTGGCGCACGCGAGCGGTGCAGCCTTTCGGACATGATCCGGAAGCTGAAGTCAGGGCAATACCGTCTCTACGCGCGCAAGGTCGATCCGAAAACCGGGCGGCGCCGCAATCTCGGCACATTTTCCACGCGCGCTGCAGCGCTGAAGCACGAGCGGGCGGTACAGTACTTCAAGCGGCTGAGAAAGTGAGGCAGCGATGATCAAGCGGCAAAAGCCCGGCGCGACGGGCAAGGGCGCGTTCTTTCACATTCAAGTTCGGCCGCGGACGAACTTCTCGACCTTCCGCAACCAGGACATCGGCGCGCGTGGCGGGATCGAGCGTGTGGCCGGGCGGCGCGCCAACGGTTCGTGGGATACACAGAAATGGCTGATCGCCAAGACGTTGGCGCATATCGAGAACGGGACGCTGATCGCGGATGCGCCCGAGGCCCGCAAGGTTCTGGCGAGTCTGGGGTCCAGGCCGGTGCATGTCTGTGGCGACCGCTTCCAGGCGATGCCGCGGCGAGATATTCCGGAAAAGGAAAAGCCCACGCCGGCGCAGAAGCTGGCGTGGGCTCGGAACATCAAAAAGGCGCAAGCCGGGCGGCGCACCGGCTGAGCGCGACTAGATCTTGTACTTGCCGCGGACGAAGTTCGAATAATCCTCCATCAGCGTCTGCGTGATCTTGCTGACCTCGAACGTCCAATCGCCGATCGAGCCGACCGGTGTCACCTCGGCGGCGGAGCCGGTGAGGAAGCACTGTTCGAAGCCGCCCACTTCGGACGGTTGGATGTATTTCTCGACCACTTCGATCTGGCGGGCGCGGGCGAGATCCATCACGGTTTGGCGCGTGATGCCGTTCAGGAAGCAATCGGCGTAGGGCGTGAATAGCTTGCCTTCCTTGACGAAGAAGATGTTCGCGCCGGTCGCTTCGGCGACGAGACCGCGCCAGTCGTACATCATGGCGTCGGCGTAACCTTTCGCTTCAGCTTCGTGCTTCGACAGCGTGCAGATCATGTAGAGGCCGGCGGCCTTCGCCTTCCACGGCGTCGTATCGGGTGCGGGGCGGCGCCAACGGGCGATGTCGAGCTTGATGCCCTTGCGTTTGATTTCGGGGTCGAACATCGACG